>JAGPFR010000034.1 GCA_018056425.1 Lachnospiraceae bacterium | reverse complement strand
GTCTGGGATATAGCAGGATGCGGGGCATTTTGCCTTACTGATGATGTTCCCGCTTTGAATGGTCTTCTCGAATCCGGAAAACACCTCGATACTTTCAGGTCATATGAAGAACTTCCCTCGAAATGTTCATACTATCTGGATGATCAGGACATGCGCGAGACGGTCGCACTTGGCGGATATGAGGAAGTTTCTGCCCGTCACACGGTACTTCTGAGGGCTTTGGAAATAGTTAAAGTAATAGTTTCTGAAAAGCTTTCCCGGGCTTAGGAGCGTGCGAAAAAGGCCTGACAGGTGTATAATTAATAAGTTGTATTAAGACCCGCGATGATCATTTCATCCATGAAAATACGGTGATATATGCTTTTTAGTTCTCTGCTCTTTATCATGGTATTTCTGCCCGTGGTTTTTATCGGAAGCAGAATACTTAGCAAAAATAAATACGTTAACGTCCTTTTGCTTCTTGCCAGTCTGTTCTTCTATGCCTGGGGGGAGCCTGTTTACGTTCTTTTGATGATTGCTTCGATAATCGTCAATTATTTCGCCGGTCTTGCTCTCGATAAGCACAAAAACAGAGCAAAGCTCATACTTGTTCTTGATATTATCTTTAATCTCGGACTTTTGGGATTCTTTAAATATGCTTCGTTCGGAACCGTGATCCTGGCGAATTACCTTCACCTTCCGATAACTCCTTTAAGCATAAGACTTCCGATCGGTATTTCTTTTTTCACATTCCAGATAATGTCCTACATCATCGATCTTTACAGGGGTAAATTCCCGGTTCAGAAGAAGATCGTCAATCTGGCACTTTATATTTCGTTCTTCCCCCAGCTTATTGCAGGCCCCATCGTCAGGTATGAGGATATCAACGACCAGCTCGAAAACCGTACCTTCACAATGGAAAAGTCCGCTGAGGGTATCAGACGTTTTATCCTCGGACTCGGTAAGAAGGTGATAATCGCAAATACCGTAGCAGAAGCAGTCGACAGGATCTATGCTTATCGGACCGACACATTGTCCGCAAAGGTTGTATGGGTTGCATCCATCCTCTACACCCTTCAGATTTATTATGATTTCTCCGGATATTCGGACATGGCAATCGGACTCGGTAAAATGTTCGGATTCGAGTTTCTCGAAAACTTCAATTATCCTTACATGTCCGCTTCGATCTCGGAGTTCTGGCGCAGATGGCATATCTCGCTCGGAACATGGTTCAGAGAATATCTCTACATTCCTCTGGGCGGTAACAGAAAAGGTAAAAACAGAACGTATCTGAATCTGATAATCGTATTTTTCCTTACCGGATTCTGGCACGGCGCAGGTTTTACTTTTATATTCTGGGGACTTTACCACGGATTCTTCAGTATTATTGAAAGACTCGGTTTTTCCAAAGTGCTTAAAAAGTGCAGACCTCTTGCGATCATCTATACATTCTTCGTGGTCAACCTCGGATGGGTCTTCTTCAGGATAGGAGGCTTAAAGAATGCCTTCATCGTGGTTTCCAAGATGTTTACACCGGGGCTTAAGAATTATTACACACTCGGTGAGATGATGTCACACAGATGTATGTTTATTGCGGTACTCGGAATTCTCGGTGCCGGAATCATCCAGCTCATCCCCGAGAAGATCCCTGCCGTTAACAGGATCGTGAAAAATCCCGTCATTCAGTATGTATGGTGTGCGGTGATCTTCGGACTCAGCATCCTGCTCCTTGCAAGCAACACCTATAATCCGTTTATTTATTTCAGATTTTAATTATGTCAGAAAAGAAAACAGGGAAACTGAATATACGTGCCCTCATCGTGCACATAACATTCTGGGGATTCATACTTCTTCTCCCGGTTGTTTATAAGTTTGTCGCTCCGATGATGAACGAGGAAAACAACGAAAACAGGCATCTGTTTGAGAGACCTGAGTTTACTCTTGATACCATAAGTGTATATCCGCTTCAGTTTGAGAATTACTACAATGATAATTTCCCTTTCAGAAGCAAGCTTATAACTGCAAACAGCAGGATCGCATTACAGGTATTTCACGAGGGTGTCGGCTCCACGATAGTCGGTAAGGACGGATGGCTCTTCTATAATTCCGAAAACAGCCTTGACGGATCCAATATCGGCCAGTACAAGGGAATGGCTGCTTTTACCGACGAAGAACTCAGACAGGCTGCCGAGAGCCTTGAAGCAACGCAAAGCTGGTGTGAGGAGAACGGTATCGAGTTTGTTCTCATGATCTGTCCCAATAAGGAGCGTATGTATTCCGAATACATGCCGGATCAGTACATCCCCGGGATTGCGGCTGATCGCTGCAATACCGACCAGCTTATCGAATATCTCAGGGAAAATACGGATATAAGGGTGGTCTGGGCATATGAGGATCTTCTTGAATATAAGGAGACCCATCCGGATAATCCCGTTTATTATCATCTCGACACCCATTGGAACTACATGGGCGGATATATCGGTGCGAGAGCACTCCTTCGGGAACTCGGGATTGAGATCCCTTCTCCCGATGAGAGAAACGTCACTCCCAGGGAGCTTCATTTCGGTGACCTGGTCATGCTCATGAACCTCGGCGCAAGCGATCTGTTTAATGACACGGATTACAAATTTGAAGGATATCCGGTAGAGGGCATGCAGATGCTTTCGGACAATGTTAACGGGATCCTGTCCTATCAGAATCCCGGAAGAGATCCCCGTAACGTTGTGATCTACAGAGATTCGTTCTGTAACATCATGAGATATTTCCTCGGGGAGCAGTTTAATACCATTAATATGATCCCTAAAGAGTACTGGGACCCTGCGGTATTGGAGGACGGAGAGTGCGATGTGCTCGTTTATGAGATGACGGAACGCTTCGTCAGCAGGCTCGTAGATGAACATATTCAGCCATAACAGTTGATATTTTATAAAAAACGCTATATTTTTGAAAAAAGGGGTAATTTTTCGGCAAAGGAATGCCGATGTAAGTAACAGAAAAGTATCTTTGACTAATTTTGGATAAGAAACCGTTAACCCTAAGGATGATAAGGAAAGCATCCGATATATCACATGGAGGTGATCTGAATGTCTATCGAACCTATTAACAGTGTAATGACTCTTCAGCAGCAGAGCTATTCGGCACCGAAGCCTGCAAATACTTCCGCCGATACTGCTGAAATGCGTTCAAGCGTCGATTCGGCTGCTCCCGTTCTTGAGGATATAGCCGTTGTTGACAATGCATCTCAGAAGGGAAATGCCGACAACTCGGAGAATCCCGAATCTTATCAGGATAACCCCCAAGCTACCAAGGAACAGATCAAGAAGGCGGTCGAGAAGATAAACGGCGGCCAGATGGAGAATTCCGAGGCAGTTTTCGGCATCCATGAAGAAACCAACAGAGGAACCATCAAGATAGTTGACAGAAAGACCAAGGAAGTCATCAAAGAGCTTCCTCCCGAGAAGACACTTGATATGATCGCCAAGGTATGGGAGCTTGCAGGACTCTTTGTCAACGAAAAGAGATAAAGGAGGGAAGCTATGTCTGATAAAGTAAGAATGAGCGGACTTATATCCGGACTCGATACAGATTCCGTCATAGAAGCCCTCGTAAGCACTAAAAGACAGAAAGTTACCGATGCCAAGAATGACCAGAAGAAGCTCGAGTGGAAGAAGACTCTCTGGGAAGGCATTAATGCCAATTTAAAAGGCCTCCAGCAGTCCCATCTTTCTACCATGAGATTTGCATCGGCTTATTCCAAGAAGAAGACATCCGTGTCCAATTCATCCGTTGCCAGCGTTATCACCGGTGACGGTGCGGTTGATGCTACTCAGAAGCTGAAGGTTGATCAGCTTGCAAAGAGCGCATATCTTACCGGCAGGGATCTTAACGGTGAGAAGAACGAAAAGGTATTTTCCGCATCCACCAAGCTTTCCGAGCTTGATTTTACCGGAAGCGATACCATCAGCCTTACCATCGGAGGAAAAGCGGCAGAGGAAAGCCTTGAGGTTAATGAAAAGACCACGATATCCGATGTTCTTACCTATCTTAAGAAGCAGGGACTCAATGCATCATTTGATGCCGAGACTCAGAGATTTTTCGTAAGTGCCAAGTCCACCGGTGCTTCGAATGATTTCACCCTTACCGATGGAGGAGCAGGCGCACTTTCCGCACTCGGACTTCAGACTGCCACCAAAGAGCAGAAAGAGGCTGAAGGATTCGACCAGTCACAGTATGCTTCCAAGATCGACGGATCAAATGCCGTTATCTATCTGAATGATGCGAAGTTTACCAGTGACACCAATACTTTTAAGATCAATAATCTTACCATCACCGCTCTTGAAGAGACCGGTGATAAGGAAGTAACTCTTACGACTTCAACCGATACGAGCGGCATATATGACATGATCAAGAATATGATCGCTCAGTATAACAAAGTTGTTAATGATATCGACAAGCATTACAACGCAGAGTCCGCGAGAAAGTATTCCATGCTCACCGATGAGCAGAAGGAAGCCATGAGCGAGGACGAAGTCAAAGAGTACGAGAATAAGATCAAATCCTCGCTTCTCAGGGGAGACGGTACTCTTTCAAATCTCAGTTCTATTTTCAACGAGGCTACCTCAAAGGGAATTGAGATCGGCGGAAAAACATATTATCTGTCGGATTTCGGTATCGGCACCGGAAGTTACTTCAATACTCCCGATAACGAGAAGCATGCGCTTCACATCGACGGTGATGCAGATGATGCGACCACCAAGGATAAGGCTGATAAACTCTCATCCCTTATCGCATCCGATCCCGATCTTGTAACGAGCTTCTTCTCCAAGTTATCACAGAACCTCTACGGCAGCCTCAGCAGCGCATCCGAGTCTGTTGAAGGATACAGAAGCTACGGAAACTTCTATGATGACAAGAAGATCAAGTCCGATTACGACGACTATAAGAAGACCATCTCTTCTTTGGAAGAGAAGGCCAACGATTACGAGGACAAGCTGTACAAACAGTTCTCCGCAATGGAGACTGCACTTGCCAATCTTCAGAAGAAGAGCAATGCTCTGGCAGGACTCCTCGGAACCGGACAGTAAAAACACCTTTTAAGGAGATAAAAGGACATGCCATTACCCAACGCGTATCAACAATATGCCAATAATAAAGTAATGACCTCCTCCCCTGCAGAGCTTACTCTTATGCTTTACGAAGGGGCTATCAAATTCCTTAATATAGCGCTCGGAGCAATTGAGGAAAAGGATATTCAGAAGGCACATACCAATATCTTAAAGGCAGAACATATCATTGACTATCTCAGACAGACTCTTGATATGAAATACGCCGTGGCTCAGGACTTCGAAAACATATATTCATATCTTTCCAGAAGACTGATCGAAGCCAACTTAAAGAAAGATCCCGAGATCCTTCAGGAAGTAAACGGTCATCTTCACGCGGTAAGAGATACCTGGAAAGAAGTAATGAGGAAAAACGGAATCACCTGGAGAACCTGATGGGGGACGGTATGGAAGATTATCTGCAGCTTTTGGAAGAATCACTTGTCAAGAAGATAAGAGTGCTCGATAGTATCGGGGAATTCAATCTCAGGCAAAAAGAAACTTTATCCCGGGAGGATGAAACTCCCGATTTCGATAAATTTGATTCATATATCGAGGAAAAAGCCAAGCTGATAGATGAATTGAATTCTCTCGATGACGGATTCGAAGCTCTTTATGCAAGGGTCTCTGATACGTTAAAGAGCGATATTCCCGGGAATGCTTCCAGAATAAGAAAACTTCAGGATCTTATCAGGGAGATAACGGATAAGAGTGTTGAAATTAGGAAGCAGGAAGCCGAGAATAAGGCATTGATAGAGAAATATTTCAAAAGTGCCAGAGGAGACATCGGCAAAGGCAGGAATTCACTCAATGCAGCGTACAGCTACTTTCAGGCACAGCGTAACCTCGGCGGTCCGGAATCGTATTTTGTGGATTCAAAACAGTGATAAAAATGGGTTAACGATCGTAAAAGAGCGGAAAACGACGGTTTTTCGCTCTTTTTTTGCAATAATTCAAAAATTTTTTTACAATTGGGGTTAAGTTTTTGATATAGGGACCGATATAATGAGTGTAAGCGGTAAGGAAGAGAGAAAAATCCGCTACATATGGAAATAGTTAATTGGTAATGTCCCGTCAATACATTATGGGACGCGGACACACTCAAGGAGGAAAATATTATGGTAGTACAGCACAATCTTACAGCAATGAATTCCAACAGAATGCTCGGCCTTACAACCAATTCACTTGCTAAGTCAACCGAAAAGCTTTCTTCAGGATATAAGATCAACCGTGCAGCAGATAACGCAGCAGGCCTTGCGATTTCGGAGAAGATGAGACGTCAGGTAAGAGGCCTTACCCAGGCTTCCACCAACGCACAGGACGGTATCTCGGCAGTACAGACTGCAGAAGGTGCTCTCAATGAAGTACACGATATGCTTCAGAGAATGAACGAGCTTGCAGTTCAGGCAGCTAACGATACCAACATGACCGTCGACAGATCATACATCCAGGCTGAGGTTACCGCTCTTGCAACCGAGATCAGCCGTGTAGCTAATACTACCACTTTCAACGAGCAGTCACTGCTCAACGGAACCTTTACCGATAAGAAGCTTCAGGTTGGTTCTGAGTTTGATGATGCTAAGCAGACCATCTCCATCACCATCTCCAGCATGAATGCAACCACCCTCGGCGTAAATAACCTCAGCGTCATGGATCATGCCAATGCAGGTTCTGCAATCAACAGCATCAAGAGCGCAATGGCTAAGGTAAGCAAGCAGAGATCCGATCTCGGTGCTATCCAGAACAGACTCGAGCACACCATCGCTAACCTCGATAACGTTGTTGAGAATACCACCGCAGCTGAGAGCCGTATCCGTGATACCGATATGGCAACCGAAATGGTTAAGTTCTCTAACCAGAACATCCTTCAGCAGGCAGGTCAGGCAATGCTTGCTCAGGCTAACCAGTCCAACCAGGGCGTTCTCAGCCTTCTCGGATAATAACCGGATAAAACATTTGAGAGGAGACCGTAAGGTCTCCTCTTTTTTTGCATATATAGTATTTGGATTAAGTATTTTATGTATTTGTCCGATATATATAGTGGTACGGCTGTATATGGAGGTCTGTTTTGGGAGAGATAATTCGGATAAAGTGTAATAAAGCGGATTATGACAGGACTTTTAACATAGGCCAGGGAAGAATGTATGTTAAACCTTCGGGAGTAAGTGACAGTTTCGACGAAGATACGATCATGAAACTGACGGATCTCAGGGCATACGGATATAAATTTGATGCACGCAAGGTGCTTGTATTTAACCGGGATACGTCGGATTACGAATCCAAAACAGTATGTACGTTACGAAAAGATGAGACCGTAAAGCGGATCATCGAAGGAATGTCGGCGGATAAACTGGAGGTTTTTACGGATGATCTGCAGGATCTGGAATCAAGAGATCTTACCTGCCCCGTATGCGGCGGCAAGCTTGAAATAGTAAGAGAAGGCTTCTGGGATTAATGATTAAGAGGATGAGAGAATGGTAGTTCAGCATAATCTTTCGGCTATGAACAGTAACCGAATGCTGGGAATAACGACCGGGTCGCTTTCCAAGACAACTGAAAAACTTTCCTCCGGATACAAGATCAACCGTGCTGCCGATAACGCTGCGGGTCTTTCCATCTCAGAGAAGATGAGGCGTCAGGTAAGAGGCCTTACCCAGGCTTCCACCAATGCACAGGACGGAATATCTTTCTGCCAGATTGCTGACGGAGCTCTTAATGAAGTACACGATATCCTTAAGAGAAGCACCGAACTTTCCATCCAGGCAGCAAACGAAACTAATACCGATAAAGACAGAGAATACATCAATCAGGAAATAAAAGCGCTGTCTGCCGAGATAGACAGAATACATACAACATCAACATTTAACGAAAGAAGGATCTTCACCGATGCGGGAATAGTTCCCGAGCCGGGTCTTGTACTTACCGATCCCGTGATCTCCGAGGACGGAAATTACCATGTAAAGGTCGGAAATATAGATATCACATTTGAAATGATCGACACTTCCGGGAACAGGATCCCAACCCCTGCGGAAGTACAGGCAAGCGGAAGCGTTAATCCCGCATCCGTTGCAAACAGCTCCCTGGCACAGTTTGCGGTTAAGGCTGCATCCGATGCGGTCTACAACCTTTCACAGAATTTCCCGACTCTGTTTTCAAAGTCTTCAACAGACGGAATTAAGATCGGACTTGAACTTAAGGATCAGGCTGTGGGCGGAACTCTTGCAACCGCCGCATTGTCGCTTTCGGGATCGTCCACATCCACAACAATGAGTTATAAAATGTGGGTCGATACCAAGGATTATCCCATAAGCAGCTTTGATTCCATGTCAGATGCGAGAAAAGCGGATCTTGCGGGCGTGATCGCTCATGAGATGACTCATCTTGTGATGTATGATACCGTGACAGATGCAATGGTTGGAAGTACTCCCAAGTGGTTCGTGGAAGGAATGGCCCAGACTTCAAGCGGAGATAACGACTGGCTTTCTTATGATTTAGGCCCTTCATCAAGTGATGCGGATATCAGGTCATATAAAGCGCAGATGACAACAATGCCTTATGGCGCAGGATATGCGGCATGTATGTATCTCGGATATGTTGCGGGAGGAGAGGGTGCAGTTACATCGGCTACCATCAGAAACGGTCTGGATAAAGTATTATCCGAACTTGCGGAAAAGAAACCGCTTGACGATGCCATAAAAAATGCAACCGGCGGTAAATTTACAAGCGTTACGGATTTTCAGAATAAATTCACTTCAGCAACGGATGCGGATTCTCTTGCATTTATGAAAAACTTCCTTCAGGCAAGGGGAGCTGGCGGTGCCGGTTCTCTTTTTGGAGACTTAAGTGATCCCGAAAGCTCGCTTTTTGCTCCGGCCACATTGACAAGTACCTACGCAAGCTACAACATCAACACCGATGACAAGTGGTATTCCAATGCGTACGGCACGGGTTATGTATTCCCCAGGAATCTTCCGGGTACAGGAGGAGGCGGAGAAGGGGATGGCAATGACAGCGAAGGCCTTTATCTCCAGGTGGGAACGGAGAAGGACCAGCACATATATGTTCATCAGTTCAATGCCTCGGCTGAAGCTCTTTTCGGATTCCGTGAAATGGATGTTTCAACGGCGGAAAGCGCAAAAGCAACGATCAATGTCATCAAGGAAGCCGATGCCCGTGTTTCCATAATAAGATCCTATTACGGATCCATGCAGAACAGACTTGAACATACGGTAAGTAATCTTGACAATGTCACCGAGAATACGACGGCGGCAGAATCCAGGATACGTGATACCGATATGGCAAGCGAGATGTTTAAGTTCTCCAACCTGAACATTCTCCAGCAGGCCGGACAGGCGATGCTCTCCCAGGCAAACCAGTCAAACCAGGGAGTTCTCAGTCTTTTACAGTAGTTATTTACCGGATTGTCCATACGTCAAAAACTTAACAAAAAAATTTTTAAAAAAGGGGTTAACTTTTTGACGGGGCTTCCGATATAATAAGTGTAAGGCAACAGGAAAGCTCGGATGAGCGCGGATCCGAACATTCAAAGCCTGAAACAACTATCAAACAGCCGCAGGGAAGCGGCATCACACATTTCAAGGAGGAAATAATATGGTAGTACAGCACAATCTTACAGCAATGAACTCTAACAGAATGCTTGGTCTTACTCAGTCTACTCTTGCAAAGAGCACTGAGAAGCTTTCTTCCGGATACAAGATCAACCGTGCAGCAGATAATGCAGCAGGCCTTGCAATTTCCGAGAAGATGAGACGTCAGGTAAGAGGACTTACCCAGGCATCTACCAATGCACAGGACGGCGTTTCTGCAGTACAGACCGCAGAAGGTGCTCTGAACGAAGTTCACGACATGCTCCAGAGAATGAACGAGCTTGCAGTTCAGGCAGCTAACGACACCAACATGATCGCAGACAGATCTTACATCCAGTCTGAGGTTACTGCTCTCGCTACCGAGATCAGCCGTGTCGCTAACACCACCACTTTCAACGAGCAGTCACTGCTCAACGGAACCTTTACCGACAAGAAGCTTCAGGTTGGTGCAGAGTTTGATGATGCTAAGCAGACCATCTCTATCACCATCTCCAACATGAATGCAACTACTCTCGGCGTTAATGCACTTGACGTTAAGAGCCACGCAGGCGCAGGCGCTGCTATCAACAGCATCAAGAGCGCTATGGCAAAGGTAAGCAAGCAGAGATCTGATCTCGGTGCTATCCAGAACAGACTTGAGCACACCATCGCAAACCTTGACAACGTAGTTGAGAATACTACAGCAGCTGAGAGCCGTATCCGTGATACCGATATGGCAACTGAAATGGTTAAGTTCTCTAACCAGAACATCCTTCAGCAGGCCGGTCAGGCAATGCTTGCTCAGGCTAACCAGAGCAACCAGGGCGTTCTTAGCCTTCTCGGCTAATAAGCCTTCTGCGACGAAAGTTTACAGTTCACGCGCAAAAAGAGGAGACCGCAAGGTCTCCTCTTTTGATGTACATTTTTGAAGCAGGGTTACATTATATATCCTAATGCATCGTAGATAACTCTCTGCATCTGCTCGAATCCGTACTCGTGAGCATCGGTTACCCATTGCCTGGGAACCTGATAATCTCCGAACATTATCTTGAGTGCGGTATCATAATCTTTCGGGATCCTGATCGTCATGCCCTCAAACGAAGCATCGATACAGTCTGTGAACATTCCTCTCGGGAATATGTGGTCTTTGTTGAATCTGTGATTTCTGTATACCGTTACATTCTTTGTTTTCTTACCCTTGAATATACTTGAAAGTCTGTCATATTCCTTCATGAGATTGACATGGAGCATGTCATCTTCGGGGAAAGCTTTGTGAAGGGAGCTTTCAAGAATCTGAAGGATCTCAGATCTTTCGAGGAGGTCATCTTCTGTCGCATTTTCTATATCCATATCTATGGTGATTACTCTTGCGATAAGTTTGAGTACATCACAGATACCTTCATCCGTCTCTTCGTCATCCGGAACATTGTCGATGGGATAGATGTCTATTCCGATGATGTAAGGACATCCGTGGTATTTTCTTAAGAATGCCGGATCGTCGCAAAGCTCTGCCGTGTTGCAGATCCTGAGCATATCAAGTCCGTCAGTTTTCTCTTCGCAGGGATCCATTACGTTGTATCCTTCGGGCAGATCGTTAAAGCAGCTTTTCCTGAAGATATCGTAATCACTTCTGGGCATTGCGATATCTATATCATCGTCCCAGGGAATGAAGCCTTTGTGCCTGACAGCTCCCAGCAGGGTTCCGTATACGGCGCAGTAATGAAGATGCTTTGCATCGATCGCCTTTATTACTTCTTCGAGGGTCTCGACCGATGCAGCCCAGGCTTTCTTGGCACTTTCACTTATCAGGGTGCCGTTTCTTATCTCGGCTTTGAAATATTCGTAAGGAAATTCCATGGGTTCTTCCTCCTGTTATCTGAAATCCATTATACCAAAAAATCCTGAGATTTATGAGAAGTGCTAAGCGTTCTCTTTTTACGTAAGTACCAATTTCTTCTATTATCATGTAGAGTAGTGGTACGGCAAGGCTATCGTCAAAAGGAAACTTTCCTGAGGGTCCGGAGTGTTTATGTGCATTTCATACAAAAATATTATCGCTTTTTTATTATATTAATTGCACAAAAAAGCATTTACACTAAACCCTCTTTCTGCTATTATTCACTACAGAAACACTAGTATACAAGTGCATCATGCATTATCGCTATAAATGATAGTGAGGAACGGATGGAATTATATACTAAATTGCCCAAGGAAACCGCCAGGGACTACGCTCTGAGGGTTCTGAAGGGGAATATCATTTCGCTTGAACTTGCGCCGGGAACCTCCATTTCGGAGAATGAACTGGCCGCGGAGATAGGGATTTCCAGAACTCCGGTAAGGGAAGCGATCATAGAACTTGCAAAGGCTTATCTCATAGAGATCTATCCGCAGAGAGGAAGCTTTGTATCGCTCATAGATCCCAAGATGGTTGAGGAGGCAAGATTCCTCAGAAGGGTCATGGATACCGCGGTCATCGAGGATGTTTGCGAGACGGCGGATGAAGAAGGAATAAATCTTCTTGAAGAGAATGTAGCGCTTCAGGAGTTCTACCTTGAAAAGGGTATGACGGAGAAGCTTTTTGATCTCGATAATAAATTTCACAGAAATATATATGTTGTTGCAAAAAAGGACATCATCTACGATATTCACTCAACACTGATGATCCACTTCGACAGGGTAAGAAACCTTTCCGTTGTAACGGTCAAAAACACCGGAATAGTCGGAGAGCACAGGGCAATGCTCGAGGCCATCAAGGCTAAGGACAAGAAGACCGCATCCGAGCTTGTTGCCAGGCATCTGGATCATTATCAGGTTGATGAAAAAGAAATAAGAAGTCGCAGACCTGAGTTCTTTAAGGCGTAAAGGAGGGTAACGTGGCAACTAAGAAAAAAGAGCTCGGTAACCAGACCGGGCAGGAGTCAACTGCACAGTCGAATGTAAGCGCTTCCAAATCGGTGCTTGTTTACATCAAGAGATACTGGCAGTTATATGTTCTGTTAATACTTCCCATGGTATATTTCATTATTTTCAAATATATACCCATGGCGTATGTATCGATCGCATTCAAAAAGTACAGTATTGTTCAGACACTTTCCCAGATGCCATGGGCAAAGAATCACGGATTTGAGTATTTCATAAAGGCGTTCCAGAACAAGGATTTCCTGTACGCACTCAGAAATACCATTTTCCTGAACCTGCTCGATATCCTTGTGGGATTCCCTATTCCCATTATCTTCGCACTTTTGCTCAACGAGCTTCGTTTCAAGGCGTTCAAGAAGTCCGTACAGACCATAGCTTACATGCCTCACTTCCTTTCGTGGGTCATCATCTTCGGTATCGCATATCAGCTTTTTGCACCTGCAAACGGACTTGTTAATATGCTGATCCACAATCTCGGCGGTGAGACCGTTCACTTCCTTGATGAAGGAAAGACCTGGGTCAAGACCTATATCGGTCTCGGAATCTGGCAGTCATTCGGATGGAACTCCATCATTTACCTGGCAGCCATTTCCGGAATCTCACCCGAGCTTTATGAAGCAGCATCTGTTGACGGTGCGGGCCGTTTCCAGAAGATGTGGCACATCACCCTTCCCGGCATCAGGCCTACCATCGTAGTTCTCCTGATCCTGGCTCTCGGTAATGTCCTCGGATCCGGTTTCGACAGACCTTTCGCTCTGCAGAACAATCTCGTTATGAAGAACGCAGAGGTTATCGCAACATTCGTTTATAAATACGGTATTAAGGGACTGCAGTTCTCACTTACCACCGCTGTCGGTTTGTTCCAGTCCATTGCAAACGTAATATTCCTTGTTCTCGCCAACTGGTTCTCACGTAACATGGGCGAGCGCGGAATACTGTAAGGAGGTCGTCATGGAAGAAACCAGTAGAGAGATACATTCACTAAAAACAAGAATAGGAGACTGGGTCATTGTATTCATCTGCGTACTTATCGCACTTGTTTGTCTCCTTCCCATGATAAATCTTCTTGCAAGATCACTTTCGGGAACCGATTATCTGATCAAACATCAGGTTTATCTCCTTCCCAAGGGACTTAACTTTGATGCTTACGCAACCGTACTCAAGGATCCCAAGTACATCAAGGCTTTTGTATGGACCGTGTTCCTTACCGTAGTATGCACATTCCTCAGTCTTACAATGACAACGCTTTGTGCATATCCCCTTATCTTCCCCGCACTCAAAGGAAGAAAGGTAATAAACATTTTCATCACCATTACAATGTTCTTCAACGCAGGTACCATTCCCAACTACCTGCTGATGCAGAAGCTTAACCTCCTCGATAATCCTCTTGTGCTTATCGTTCCGGGTTGTTTAAGCGTTTATAACATGATCATCATGAGAAGCTTCCTCTACGGAATTCCCGAGTCCTTAAGAGAATCCGCAGAGATTGACGGAGCAAGTTACTTCACGATCCTTTTGAAGATTTACCTGCCTCTGTCCAAGCCCGTTCTTGCAACACTTGCTCTCTTCTACGCAGTAGGAAGATGGAACGGATATTCGGATGCTCTTATGTACATGAAGAATAAGGATTATTATCCTCTGCAGCTTCTTCTGTACAACATACTGAATAATATCAACCAGGTTGAGGTTGCTACACAGGAGAATTTCTCCATGCCGGGACTTCAGGATTCACTCAAGGCAGCGATCGTCATGTTCTCAACCATTCCCATACTCTGCGTATATCCTTTCCTGCAGAAGTACTTCATCCAGGGCGTTACCCTCGGTGCGGTCAAGGAGTGATCTCCTTAACGGGAATAGAAAACTTTGAATTTTAGCGGCTAAATCAGCCGCCGAAAGATATAAACAAGGAGGCATTTATGAAGAAGAAAGTTTTATCACTTATTCTTGCCGGATCAATGATCCTTTCCATGGCAGCCTGCGGAAACAACGGCGGAGCCGGTGAACCTACCGGACTTCCTACCGAGCCCGTTTCTCAGGACACCTTCACCGGAGACGGATCCGAGATCGACGGCGGAAGCAGCTCTGAGCTGGTTGACGGAAGATTCGCTGAGACCAGACACATCACTGTAGAGGTTTATGACCGTGGAAATGACGGCGGATCAGACCCTACCAACAACATGTACACCGATTACATCAAGGCAGGAATGCTCGCTGATCACAACGTAGAAGTTGAGTTCGTAGCAGTTCCCCGCTGGACCGAGGTTGAGGAAATCAACAATCTCCTTGCAGCAGGTACCGCTCCCGACATCTGCCTTACCTATTCTTATCCCACCATTCAGACCTATGCTGACATGGGCGGTGTTATCGATCTTCAGAACTATGTAGTTGATTACAAGAACGACATCCCCAATCTTTGGAACTGGCTCGGAACCACCAATATGTATTGGGATAAGAGCGTTACCGACGGAACCCTTTGGGCTCTTGAAGGAAAGAGAGCTAACAACAACCGTGTTGTTACTTTCGTTCGTCAGGACTGGCTTGACCAGCTCGGACTTGAAGCACCTACCACCAGAGAAGAGTTCTATCAGATGCTTTGCGCATTCAGAGACAATGCTGATACCCTTCTCGGCGCTGATGCAGACAAGATGATTCCTTTCTCCTGCTCATCCGATATCGGCTGGAGAGCATCTCTCCTTATCGAGTCCTGCATGGATCCCGATATCACCGATAAAGAGTTCTATGTAAACGGATTTGATGACAGAAAGTACACCCAGAACGGTGTAAAGGAAGCAGGAAGAATCCTTAACCAGTGGTACAACGAAGGACTCATGATGGAAGGCTTTGCTCTTACCGAGTCTTCTGATGAGGACAGCTACATGAAGGCCGGCTTTGTCGGAGCATTCATCCACAACTGGGATTACCCCTTCAGAAATGGTGAAGATTCCATCAATGCTAACCTTGCAAGACTTATCGGACCTGATGCTAAGTTCGTAGCTGTTGACTGCTTCGAAGCTTCCAACGGCGAGTACATCAAGTACTGTGACTCCACCGCAGGTGACAGAAAGATCTTCTTCCCTACCACCAACGATGAAGTTCTTGCATCACTCCTTTACCTTGACTGGATCTCCGATCCCGCACACATCGAGTATCTCCAGTGCGGAGACGAAGGCGTTACCCACACTGTTAATGATGACGGATCATATTCCTTCATGGCTGCTACCGGCGATGCTATCATGAACTCCGGACAGAACATTGATATGACCATTACCTGTAACGGACTTTGCCTCTCCACTCCCGAACTTACACTTCTTTCACTTGCTAACAACTATCCTCCCTGCGATCCTGCAGATGTAGCTCAGGCAAATGAAGTAGCTAACAACGGCAAGAAGCCTACCAAGAACTCCAAGATCACAGCTATCGAGGCTGAGACAGGAATGGGCGAAGGACTCAACGCTAAGAGAGATCAGGCTTGGGCGCTTTCAGTAACTGCTCCCGTTGACCAGTTCGATACCGTTTGGGATCAGAACATGGAAGAGTATCTTGCAGCAGGCGGACAGGCTATCATCGACGAGCGTACCACCGCTTGGGAAGCTCTCTACGGTGATGCTACCATGCTCGAGTAATACCATATTCCCCATGGTTCAAATCTTTTCTTAAATACAGTGCTCCGCTTTATGCGGAGCGCTGTTTTTTATCGTGAAAATGCCCGATTTAAGCCGTTTTTTAGCAGATTTTCCTTGCCAGAAAGCGGCATTCTCTGTATAATATACAAGTGGTTTGAACGGACTACACATATGGGATCATAGCTCAGCTGGGATGAGCGTCCGCTTGACGTGCGGGAGGTCACAGGTTCGAACCCTGTTGGTCCCACTCATTCATCCTCTGCAGCATAGGCGCAGGGGACTTTTTATATTAGACCGGTAAAGCCGGGAATAATCAGGGGTTAATATGCTTTATCATTTTTTGATTGATGCAGATGCTGTGAATACGGTGATCCTTATCGGAGGGATTCTGGCCTTCCTTCTCACTTTTGTCGGACTCAGGGTTTTCGAGAAGAAACTGCCAACCGACGGAGGAAGGGAGTTTGCCGTTGACGGAAGCAAATCCGTGGGCAAACCCAGGGGAGCAGGCATTGTTTTTGTACTGGTTTATGTATTCATATCACTGTTTTTCGGAAAACTGGCCTTTGAAAACATCCTCTATCATCTGATCATCATATTCTGTATGATCACAGGCTTTCTCGATGATGCTTCATCGGTTCCCTGGAGCGAGCTTAAGAAGGGTATCCTGGATCTTACGGTTTCAGTGATGACAGCCGTCGTCTATATCTATCACAACGGAAGCGATGTATATTTCGCAATCCCCGGAGTAACGATCCACTTTAATCCGGTCATTTTCGGAATCCTTGCCGTTCTTCTGGTATGGGGAAGCATCAATGTCACCAATTGCTGTGACGGCGTTGACGGACTGTGCGGAACGCTTTCGATCGTGAGTGTGATCTCCATCTATGTTCTTGCGATGAGGATCGGAAAAGCGGCTGATATAAAGGCTGATACACTTTTCATGATCACGGTCCTTCTGGCATATCTGTGGTATAATTCCACTCCTTCCAGAATGCTGATGGGAGATGCGGGTTCGAGAGCGATAGGTGCATTTCTCGCCATAGCACTGCTTCAGACGGGAGCTCCTTTTATGTTCCTGCTCCTGTGCATCATAATCCTTCTGGACGGCGGACTCGGTCTTCTTAAGCTGACGGTAATCAGAGTGTTTAAGTGGAAGGGCTTTATGCAGAATCTCAGAACTCCCCTCCATGATCATTTCAGGAAAAAAGGAAGCTGGTCCAATACTCAGGTTGTAAACAGGTTTATGATCCTTCAGATACTCGTTTCGCTCGTAGCGCTGGGAATGGTGAGATAAATGTACGATAAGCTTACAAAATCCGACATCAGGAAGATGGAAGAGGAAATAGAATACAGAAAACTGGTCGTTCGTCCCAAGGCTGTCGATGACGTAAGAGAAGCGGCCGCACAGGGCGACAGATCCGAGAATTTTGAGTACTATGCTGCCAAGAGATTCAACAGGCAGAATAATTCACGCATAAACTATCTCGAGAAGATGATCAAGACCGCGACCATCATAGACGATGAGTCCGCAGATGATGAGGTCGGCATCAACAATACCGTTACCGTCGAGTTCGTGGATGACGGATCTGTCGAGACTTATAAGATAGTTACAACCGTAAGAGCTGATTCGCTTAATAACATGATCACAAACGAATCCCCTCTCGGAAAGGCACTTCTCCATAAGCATGTCGGGGATGTATGCCATGTCAAGGTTAACGAAAACGCATCCTATGATGTGAAGATTTTAAAGCTGGAGAACACGGACGATGACGGAGACGCGATCAGGGAATACTAAGGCAGTCTGGAGGCTGGTTCTCTTTTTCCTGTTCTATCTGCTGTTCAGATTGATCGTCGAGACCATGCTCCAGGTTACGGTTTATACATTAAGTCCGTCCTTTCCCCCATCGGTATGGGACTTTCTGATGGCCGAGGGTCCCGATACGGAGCTTCGAGTGACCGGCAACTGCTCGGTACTTATCTCCGGAATTGCTTTTTTGATCTCGGGACTTATGATCAGGGGCAAGGCGTTTGAATACGACAAGAAGTTTTCACCGGTCACGGATGATAAAAGAAAACTGCCTCCGGATTTCGCAGCCTTCACCATTCTTGCTTCCATCGGACTTTCGACAGCTTTGAATATCCTGATCGTAAAGAGCGGAATGGCACAGCTTTCTCAGGAATATACGGAAACTGCTTCGCTTCAGTATTCGTGTTCTTTTCCCGTGGGATTTCTGGTTTACGGATTTTTGTCACCTTTTTCCGAGGAGCTGATGTTCAGGGGAATCCTGTATAACGGGCTTAAGAGGCTCTTTCCCGTGAAATCCGCCATGATCCTTACGGCAGCGCTTTTTGCACTTTATCACGGAAACGGGGTTCAGGGGATATTTGCCTTCATCCTTTCCGTATTTATCATTTATTCCTACGAATCCACAGGAAATATATGGGTTGCGATGGGTGTTCACATGATCTGCAACCTGAGTTCGTATATAATGACTTATGTAAGCGAGGGATTTTCCGGAAATACCATGTGGCTCATCTGCCTGATATCTGCCGGAATCAGCATACTTTCGATTTATTGGTTGTATTTTCGTAAGACGGATGAAAACAAAGAAACAAAATAAAGGCTTCAAGGATATAAGGACTTATTTGCTGGAAAACAAAGATCTGATAAAGGATCTGATCGATTCTCTGGCTTTGATAGTTTTGTTTTTATATCCGTTCAGAAAAATACATCTCGGACTGGATCTGTGGGATACGGGCTACAATCTTACTAATTTCGAGTATATGGGACTTTCAAATATGGATCCCATGTGGCTCTTTTCGACCTATCTGTCCAATGCGATAGGGCATCTGATGAGCGTTCTGCCCTACGGACATACCCTTTTGGGTATGAATTTCTATACTTCTTTCGTTCCCGCCATAATGGCTGTGAGCGCATATCTTTTTTTCACAAGAGTTATAAAACTGCCGTACCTGCCCGCGTTTGTGGCCGAATTTGCGGCTCTTTCCCTTTGCTGGGCACCTACGACGGTTCTCTACCATTATCTGACCTATTTCATTATCGGGGCTTCATGCCTGCTCCTGTACAGGGGCCTTACCGAAAACGAGGCTCTTACCATCGGTATTTCTGGCGCTCTGTGCGGCCTGGGTATCTTCGTCAGGTTCTCGAATCTGCCCCATGTATCGCTCATTTTTGCAATCTGGCTCTACGGCGTATTTGAATTCCGTGATGCCTATGTGGACAGCGAGAAGGTCAAGATGCCTTCAAGGGTCGATGCATTTAAGAAGACGATGATCCGCGGATTCTGGTTCATACTGGGATTTATCACGGCATTCATGGTTTTTTTCATCTATCTGGGCATCAGGTACGGATTTGCCGATTATCTGGAGGGAATATCCCAGCTTTTCGAGATTCCCGACAACGCATCGGGCTACGGACCGGTCGATATGATAAAGCATCTGATCCTGTTCTATGTCAATAAACACATGCTTTACTGGATCGGCAGGCTTCTTATCATCGCGATAGGAGCGGGGATCATCTATTACGGTACCGTATTTCTGGCCAAAAAGTACGGAAATCCCATCAGCGTAAAACGTGCCGAGGACCCGGTTGCCAAGAAAATCCTTATGGCCGGCAGGATTATGGGCGCTGTTGCCTCTGCCTGCGCGGTGGTCTTCCTCATTAACCGTAATTACGTAATATACGACTATACCAATTACAACAGCATCTTCCCCCTTGCTGCACTGATGAATTTCTTTGCACTGGTTTGCAGTCTGTACGGTGTATTTTCCAAAAACGGTAAGGCTCAGCACAGATTGCTGGCTACACTTTCCGCATATTCTCTCCTGATAACCGCGATCGGCGGAAATAACGGGGAGCTTTATTCCTACAACAACATGTTTATCTGGTTCCCGTTCCTTGTTATGGTGGTGCTGGAACTGCTCCAATATCACAAATTCCCCTGGTTATACGGCCTTAAATGCGTAATGACCGGAGTGATCCTGTTCTTCCTGTATCAGTCCACACTGTTCGGATTTGCTTTCAGCTTTACAGAGGGCCATGACGGCTCGGGAGCTCCGAGAGAGTACAGCATCTTTGACAACAGGACACTCGCTCATATCAGAATGAGCTACGAAAAGGCCTGCAGCTTTGACACACTTTCTGCTTTTGTGGAGGAGAATAACCTGACGGAAAAGGAACTCATAGCCTTTGGCAGCATTCCTTCCGTGCATTTCTATCTACAGATGGCCCCCGCATTTAATCCCTGGCCGGATCTGGACAGCTATACCGAAGAGAAGATGTCTGCGAACTTAGATGAAATCGCCGGGATGATCGAGGATTCGGAATCGGGTGCCGAGGTAGGAAAATATTACGAGAAGCCGGTCGTGATCATTTGCATAGATCAAAATGCCAGATACAGCCGTAATGAAAATAAGTGGGATATGATCTATAATTTCATTGAAAAAGAAGACTACAAGCTGGTTTATTCCGATGAATATTTCGAAGTATATGAATAATAACAACTGATTTCTAAATGGTGTAAAGATGGAAGAATCCCGTATTTTAGCCAAAAATAACACACGAAATTACAGTTTGGACCTTTTGAGATGTGTTGCGATGATGATGGTCGTCGTACTGCATTTCCTGGATAAGGGAGGACTGCTTAAGTCCTTTGCAAGCGAGGAGACATTCTCCGCTGCTGACATTGCCGCATGGCTTCTGGAGGCATTTTGCATAGTTGCGGTCAATATCTACATGCTTCTCAGCGGATATCTTCTGTGTGAATCCCGGTTTAAAGTCAGCAATCTGCTTCTTCTGGTTGCAAGGGTATGGCTTTACTCCGTGATCGTCGGATTTATCGGGATCGCACTGGGAACCCCGAATGAGCCCGTTGATACCTATTTTATCTTAAGGCTCCTGCTTCCCATCTCGATGGCATCATACTGGTTCATGACCGCGTATGTTTTCTTTTACCTGCTTGTTCCGGTACTTGGGATCGCTGCCCGGGCGATGAATAAAAAGCAGATTCAGATCCTGATAGCGGGTCTGATCTTTTTCCACTGCATCATTAAGAGCCTGGCACCTGCCACACTTTCTGCGGATGTCGGCGGAATGGATGCGATGTGGTACATAGTTTTGTACTTTGTTGCCGTATATATCAGAAAGTATGTAAAGAAGGCGGGGGCTCCGCTTGCGGGATATATTGCGACAGCTCTTTTGGTATTCGGTGAATCATTTGCACTGAGGCTTATTTATCTTGAGACCGGAAGCCTGTCATACATCCTCGGAATCAGTTATGCGTACAACCACATCTTTGTACTTGCTTCATCGGTATTTTTATTCCTGGCATTTTTGAAGCTGAAGGTTTCGGAAAAGCCCGGAAAGGTATTTGCATTTCTCGGAAAATATTCATTGGGAGTTTATCTTCTTCACGAGAATCTTTCGATCAGATATGCATGGGAAAAGCTCTTCGGATGCGATAAAATTACATCTGTTATAGGGATTATCGGAATTGCACTTTTTGCCGCAGTTACGGTTTTTATAGCGGGTGTTATTATTGATTTTGCCGGGCGCTTGATTGCGGGATGCATATTGAAAATCCTGGGAAAGATCCCGGTATTTTCTCACATCGGTGAAGCTGTCAAAAAGGCCGATTCTCTTTTTTCGGAAGATAAAATAACAACCGATTCTGCAAAAGCTACCGACGGGGAATGATATGGCAGAGGTGGATTTCAAAGATGAGATCAGCATATCCGTCAGGGGGCTTGTCGAGTTTATCTTAAGAAGCGGTGACATAGACAATACCGGAGCAGGACCCTCGGGTACCGATGTCATGCTCCAGGGCAGCCGCGTCCATCGCAAGATCCAGAATTCCAGGGGAACAGGATATGAGGCCGAAGTTCCTCTCAAGGTCAGGATTCCCTACGAAAAATATGATATTTTGATCGAAGGCCGTGCAGACGGCATCTTTACGGACCCCGAAACAGACGAGGTCACTGTCGAAGAGATCAAGGGAACTTACAGGAAAATAGACAAAATGAAAGAGCCTGTGCCGGTTCATCTGGCCCAGGCCAAATGCTATGCCTATATGTACCTGTTTGCTGTGCCTGACGGAGCATATCTTCCGGAAGCCAGGGTTAAGATGACCTATGTCAATATGGACGATGACTCCGTAAGAAGCTTTGACTTTTCATATACCAGGGACGAGCTGGATAGGTGGTTTACGGATCTGGTGTCGCAGTACAGGAAATGGGCCGATCTTCGTATCGAATGGAATGAAAAGAGAACAGCTTCCATCAAGAGCGTGAATTTCCCGTTCGAGTACCGTGCGGGTCAGAAAAACCTTGCAGTCAGCGTATATCAGACCATTTTGGAGGAAAAAAAGCTCTATCTTGAGGCTCCCACCGGCTGCGGAAAGACTCTTTCGGTACTTTTCCCCTCGGTTAAGGCCGTCGGCGAAAAGAAAGCTGACAGGATCTTCTACCTTACGGCTAAGACCATCACAAGAACCGCACCGGAAGAGGCTTTCGATATCATGAGGGGGCGGGGGCTTAAGTTTAAGACCGTAACCCTAACCGCCAAGGAAAAGATCTGTTTTCTGGAAAAGACCGACTGTAACCCCATAGGGTGCCCTTATGCCAAGGGGCATTTTGACAGAATAAACGATTGCTTATATGCCCTGGTATCCGAAAACGAGAGCCTTTCAAGGGAAAAGATCCTCGAATATGCTGCAAAATACAAGGTTTGTCCGTTTGAGCTGTCGCTTGATGCCTCTCTTTTTGCCGACGGCGTGATAGGGGACTACAACTATCTCTTTGACCCTCATGTCAGGCTTAAGAGGTTTTTCGAGAGCGGATCTTCGGAAAAATACCTGTTCTTGGTCGATGAAGCACATAACCTCCCCTCAAGAGCTAGGTCCATGTACTCAGCTTCGGTCTGCGATAAGGACTTAAAGGAACTGAAAAACATGATAAAAGCTTCCCTCGGAGGCCAGACGAAGAGTATCTTCCTCGTAAAAGAGTACGCAGGAAAGATCTCTACCCGTGCTCAGGCGGTTATCAGGGAGCTTAAGAAGGTCAGGGAAAATTACGGCACGGATACTGTGATAAACGGCTTTGATGAGGACTGGTTTAAATTTGCTACCGGTATCGAGGACCTTGTAATGAGCATGGAAAGGCTCCACGCTACGCTTTCTGACTACATGGAGGAGAGGGAAAAGCCGGGAGATATCCAGTGGGCCCTCAGGGACAAGATTCTGGAGATTTACTTCGGAATATCGGACTTTCTGACCGTTTTTGAAGATCTGGGCAATGATTATGTGATCTATGACACATATTCCGAGGAGGAAGGCTTCAAAGTACTGCTTTTCTGCACCGATCCGAGACGTAAGATAGGGGAATGCCTGAGCCTTGGAAGGGCTTCGGTACTTTTCAGCGCGACGATGCTTCCGGTTCAGTACTACAAGGGGCTTTTGGGCGGAAATGCCGAGGACTACGAGGTTTACGCAGAATCTGTATTTGATCCCGAAAAGAGAGGGGTTTTCATAGCTTCAGACGTAACCACGAGGTACAGGGACAGATCTGAGGATGAATATTTCAGGACTGCGGACCATATTTCAAGGATCGTAAGGCCCAGGAAGGGCAATTATATGGTCTTTTTCCCGTCATATTCCTATATGAGGAAGGTGGCGCAGATCTATGAGGATGCATTTGTAACCCCCGGAGATACGCTGATAGCACAGGAAGAGAGCATGACCGAGGCTGATAAAGAGGATTTTCTTGCCCTTTTTGACGAAGAAGGAGAAACCGACGGAAGTTCAGAAGTTTCCGAATCGGGCTCCCTTATAGCTTTCTGCGTAATGGGCGGGATCTTCTCCGAAGGTATCGACCTTAAGGGCGACTCACTGATCGGGGTCATCTGTGTCGGACCCGGAATACCCGGTGTCGACCTGGAGCATGACATTCTCAGGGAATATTTCGACGGATACGATCGTATGGGATACGAGTACGCCTATATGTACCCGGGAATGAACAAGGTCCTCCAGGCAGCCGGCAGGGTTATCCGGACTGAAGAGGATACCGGAATTGTTGTCCTCCTGGACAAGAGATTTCTGGGCACCTCATACAGGAGACTTTTCCCCAGGGAGTGGACCAAGGTCAAAGTCACCGATCTCGAACATATCCGCGAGGATATTACAGACTTCTGGAACAAAAAATGAGGCAGGAGTTCAGAGGGGCCTGCCGCTATATTTAATCTGTCTCGCTTTTCGATTTCAGGCGGAAATTCTTCACTAAGCAATTTTATGCTCATGACGCGTGGCCACTCACTATGTTCGGGCCGGGCGGCCGAATTTCTTCGCAGAAATCGAAGTCTCGACAGATCAAATATTAGCGTCACCCCCTGAACTCCTGCCTCATTTTTACTACACGGAGATTAGTCCTCCCTTATGTTTCACATTTTTTTGCCTTTTGTTTCACAACTCTAAATTTCAGGTAGGGCCGGAACTCATTTTGGGGTTCCGGCCATTTTTGTGCTTATGACGACACTGACGTTAGTTGACGAAAGTGTCGTTTTTTAGTCTGCTAAACAGAGACAGTTGGTTGTTTAAGTTGATTTTAGTTAACATAATGTCAGATTGTGCGTGTTATTTGCGAGTTTGTAAATTTGGGTTACAGAAAAATTATGTTTCCCGAAAATGATTTTATTACATTCATAATTTTTCATTCTGACATTCATTCCACCCGAAAAATGACGTCAGGATCCGGTGTGGATAAGTCGGTGGATTCTGTGGATAGAGATTGAAAAAGCGGGATATGACATATGGAAGTGACAGGTTGTATAAATCACATGACGTCATATAGCAGCCGGTATTTTGCAAGAATGATTTCGCAACATCCGCAATCGTTTTTAACAACTCAAAAATTCGTTTGGACTTTATGGTAACCTTAAAAATCAGCAAAATAGCGGTTAACATAAATTTTGCAAGAATAGTGTCTAAAAAAATACCCTTTCAGAAACAATTTTATAGAATCCGTTCTAAAAACGATTCAAACCTTGATTCTGAAAGGGTATAAATTGTGTGACAATGGGCCCCGTGGCCCTCATGGCTCTTACTTTAATGCTCGCATTTAAGGAATTTAACGCTGTATGGCTCGAGCTTTGTACCTCCGCCGAAGTCAAAATCGTTTCCGGTGATGAGATCGACGGCTTTACCGCATCCTGCGTCAAAATGAGCCGTATATTCATTCTCGTCGATATTGATCGCAACCAGAACTCTTTCGTGCTCGGAGCACCTCTGGAAGATGCACTGCCTGTTTGTAAGGACAAGTGACCTGAAATCGCCGTAATTTAACGCTTCAGATCCTTTTTTGGCCTCGGCCATTGCCTTTATTGTATCGGTCAGGCCGTTCCACTGAGGGGCATCAAAAGCTTTTCTGAGCGCCGGATCGCCTTCTTCCTTGCGCGCCTTCTCACCCCACTCGCTTCCGTAGTAGATCATGGGGATTCCGGGCATTCCGAAGATGAATCCGTACATGAGAGGGAGGTGGTTTTCGTTATTTACGATGCTTGCAGCCCTCGTAACGTCGTGATTGTCGACAAATGACCAGAGATGCCTGCCCTTGTAAAGGGTCCAGTTCTCGGGACCGAACTGCCTTAAGAGCGAATGGACGATCTCGAAGCAGTTGTAGCTGTTCATGCTGGAGAAAATGCCCTTGTAGCACTCGTAATTCGTAGCACAGTCAAGGCCTGCGTTAAGCCACTTGTTGTAATCGCCGTGAAGAAGTTCTCCGCCCAGGAAAAAGTCCTGTTTTATCGAATTTACATGCTCTCTCAGCCTTCTTATGAAGTCTTCGGGGAGGCAGTAGGCAACATCCAGTCTTAATCCGTCTATGTCATAGTCCCTGATCCAGCCCGAAACGGCATCCATAAGGTGGTTTACGACATCTGGGTTATGCAGATTGAGCTTGACCAGGTCATAATTGCCTTCCCAGCCCTCATACCACAGCCCGTCATTATAATTGGAATTGCCGTCGAAAGCTATGCGGGCAAACCAGGAAACGTAGGGCGAGCTCTCTCTTTTCTCAAGGACATCCTTAAATGCCCAAAAGCCGCGTCCGACATGGTTGAAAACGCCGTCCAGGACGACCTTGATGCCCTCTGCGTGGAGCGCCCTGCAAACATCCGCAAAATCCTCGTTTGTTCCGAGCCTTGTGTCAATTTTGTTGTAATCTCTGGTGTTGTATCCGTGAGTGTCGGATTCGAATACCGGTGAAAAATAAACCGCCGTGATCCCGAGCTTCTTCATATGAGGGATCCACTCTTTGACCTTGAGGATGCGGCTTTGCGCCACTCCGTCGTTTTCAAAAGGTGCCCCGCAGAAA
This sequence comes from Lachnospiraceae bacterium, assembly GCA_018056425.1. Lineage (GTDB taxonomy): Bacteria > Bacillota > Clostridia > Lachnospirales > Lachnospiraceae > AC2028. The sequence continues at coordinate 898 of JAGPFR010000034.1, read as the reverse complement.
CCCAGGGGATAGATCTGGTAAAAAACACTTTCAAAAGCCCACATACGCGTGTCTCCTTTTCATGTATTTTTCCCTATTATATCACGTGATGTCGGGTATGCTCCTGTTTTATCATTATGTTCAGGCGGGATGGCTACTGCGTTCCGCGGGTGGCGCGGATACATGATTTTCGAGACTTCGGTGCAGCGAAAAAATGCGGCCGCCCGGCCCGAACGCAGTGAGCGGCCTCGCGTCATGAGGTAAAACGTGCCTGGTGAAGCATTTTACGCCTGGCACCGAAAAGCGAGAAAATTATGTACCGCGACAGGACCCCAGGAACGCAGGTATTATCCCCCGTTTCTCTTGACAAAACACCTGCTATCACATATCATTAATCGAAATTGCAGCGATAAGCTGCATACATATTATATGGCTGTGACGAAGAGGAGTATGAGATAACCGCCCGACAGAGAAGGAAGCATAACGGCTGAGAGCTTCCCCGAGCAGGATCCCAGAAGGTAGCTTCCGAGCCGGATGGTGAAGGCTTTTGCCTGTAAGAAGCTGTGTAGTCATCCCGTCAATCCACGAAACGGTGTAATGAGGCAGAAAAATCTGTGAACAAAGGTGGTACCGCGTATTATACGCCCTTTGCATTCCTATAAGGAGTGCAAGGGGCTTTTTATTTTAAAAAAACCGGCATTCCTTAGAGACGCGAAAGGAGAAAAACATGGCACGAGAACTCGCAAAAACCTACGATCCCAAAGGAATAGAGGACCGTTTATACCAAAAATGGCTGGATAAGAAGTATTTTCACGCTGAAGTGGATCATTCCAAGACCCCCTTCACCATCGTGATCCCGCCTCCGAATATCACCGGACAGCTCCATATGGGCCACGCCCTTGATAACACCATGCAGGAG
>JAGPFR010000033.1 GCA_018056425.1 Lachnospiraceae bacterium | reverse complement strand
ATGCCATCCGGTGTATCAAGCCATAGTCCTTGTCGAAACAATTCAACTGCTTTTCTTTTAAGGTCATAACTGTAACGCATAAAAATACCCTCCTCACTGGTTTGTCCAGTAAAGAGGGTACATATCACCTGCGGGGGTGTTTTTCTGTATGAGGAGGCTAATAAAATCCACGGAAACCGGCACTTTTTTAGCCTATTCCGTGCTTTAGCACGCATTTGATAACTGAGGAGGCTAATAAAACCCCCGGAAACCGGCACTTTTTTAGCCTATTCCGTGCTTTAGCGCGCATTTGATAACTGAGGAGGCTAATAAAACCCCCGGAAACCGGCACTTTTTTAGCCTATTCCGTGCTTTAGCGCGCGTTTGATAACTGAGGAGGCTAATAAAACCCCAGGAAACCTGGCTTTTTTTAGCTTTCTTCGTGCTTTACGCAAGTTTTTTAAGATAAAGGAAATATGGTAGAATACTCAATGTATGTTATGGGGCAAATTTTCTTATGAGATAAAGGGAGAGGGAGATGAGTAAAACAAAAAAGTTTTCGTGGAAGAAGTTTTTCAAGAGACTCGGAATTGTACTACTTGTTCTGCTTGGAATTCTGTTACTGCTGTTTATTATTTTCCATAAGCTGATATTTGACGCGGTATATCTGCTGGGAAAGGATATGGAGTATACAGATCCTACGACGCTCGAATACCCTGAAATGCATCTGACCACCGAGCAGATGCTTGCGGACTACGAATATTTCTATGAGCACCTGTATACCGATTCGCTTGTCAGGGAACAGGCCGAAAAGTATCTGGATCTGGATTATGCCGCACTTTACGATACCTATAAAGAGAGGATATCAAACTGTAAGGATGATTATGAGTTTTTCTGCCTGCTGAGCAGCCTGCAGGCAAAACTTCCCGGATCGCATAATTACCTGCAGCCTCCGACCGATGATGTTATTTCGGCCGAAATTTTTCCGCTCTCATATGAGCTTAATGATCAGGATGTAATAGGTGCCAATTACAGTTATTTTATTCAGTTTGAAGACAGGATGTTTTCATACGATCAGAAATATGTTTACTTTAACTATGCAGGCGGAGATTATTACGCACACTATGATAGCTTTGATGAAAGCGAATTGATCCCCGGCATCAAAAACGGAAGACTCCTTACTCTGAACGGAGTAGATATCGACGAAGCCATAGGTGAACTTGATACGCTTCACCAATATTCATACGATGCCGAAACCGATAAGATGTTTGTTAAGGAGCTGATCTTTAATGACGGATACGGAGAAAAATACGTTGCCGAGATCGAACTTCCGGACGGCCGGATAGTCACGGTCGATCTGTATAACAGCTGTGAAAACGTAGTGGCTACATATTTTAAAAACAAACTATATCCGGATCATTATTCCAAACCGGAAGAATCAGACGAAGATGATGAGGATACGGAAGAAGAACCGGCTCCTGCTTCGGACAGTTATAAGATTGAAAAGATACCCGAAAGGGATATAGTAGTCATAACTATTTTCACGTGCGACGCCTATCGCATTGATGAGGTATATGAAGAAATAACGAGTGCACTTAATGAAGTGGACCCGAAAGCCGTGATCATTGATAACAGAAACAACAGAGGAGGAAATTGCGATTTTGTAACAAGGGGTGTATGCCCCGCACTTTTTGATCATGATTTTGAGTTTATAAGTTATGCCAGAACTCCGGTCAATGATATGACCGATCTTCTGTACGGCAATTCATTCTATTCCACCTTCTTTGAAGAGGGTCTTAAGAAAGAAGCGGATTACTACAGATATTGCGAAGACTTTTCCTTTACCGGAAAAGCGGATAAATCTTATAAGATCTATGTGCTGAACGGCCATAGTACTTTTTCTTCGGGTGATATCCTGGCAGGAATATTCAGCATGCAGCCTGAGGTAACAACTATCGGATCAAATTCCGGCGGAGAGGGATTCAGCGGACATCCCATGAATTTCTATCTCCCCGAGAGCAAGTTTATCTTCACAATGGAGTTTTCGGTGTCTGAGTCGTTTCCCGATGATAACTATCTGGGAATCACTCCCGATGTGTATGTCTCAAATACCTGGGAGAACTGGCTTGATCGCGTGGCACTTACGGAAGATCCCGATTTTGCACTTGATATTACTTCTTTCGAAGGAAGACTCATGTGGGATAAGGTTATGATAGAAACCGTAAATATGATAGAAAATGAACCTTAAATGTTATAACAGAGAAAATTTCAAAACAGTTCTTACCATGGCATGGCCTGCCATTGTCGAATCGTTCTTCGTAGCCTTCGCAGGTCTCGTTGATTCGCTGATGGTAAGCCGTATGGGTTCTTTTGCTGTTGCGGCTGTCGGACTTACAACGCAGCCCAAGTTCATGGGACTGTCGCTCTTTTTTGCGATTAATGTATCCGTCTCTGCACTTGTTGCAAGACGCTTCGGTGCAAAACAAAGAGAGGACGCAAACAGGATATTTGCAACTGCGTTTTGCTTTGTCATTATCGCTGCCGTGATCCTCAGCATATTATTCGTGGTATCCGCCGATCCGATCATCAGACTCTGCGGCTCCTCAAATGAAACTCCGGAAGATATCGCAACGCATGTTGCAGCGGTTACGTATTTTAGGATAATCATGGGAGGTATGATCTTTAACTGCGTCCAGATGGTCATCAACTCCGCACAGCGCGGTGCGGGTAATACCAAGATCACGATGCGTACGAATGTTACTTCGAATGTGGTGAATATAGTTCTGAACTATCTGCTCATCGAAGGACACCTAGGATTTCCGGCTCTCGGAGTAGTCGGTGCCGCAACTGCGACTGTTCTCGGCACGGTTGTTTCCTGCGTTATGAGTATTCTTTCCATCCGGGGAAAAGAAAACTTTATCAGCATCCCCTATATTCTTATACATAAGATCAGGGGTTCGTTTGATTCGTTAAAGAGCCTTATCAAAGTCGGATACGGTATCTTTTTCGAGCAGCTCCTTATGCGTATCGGATTCATGGCAACTGCGGTAATGGCGGCCAAGATGGGTATGGATGCGATGGCGGCTCATCAGGTCGGAATGAATCTGATGGGACTTACTTTCAGTTTCGGCGACGGTCTGCAGGCTGCTGCCGTGGCACTTATCGGACGTTCACTCGGACAGGGCAATACCGAACTTGCGAAAGCTTACGGAAGTACATGTAAAGTTGTCGGTATGATAATAGCTGCGGTTCTTACGGTAACTTATTTCTTCGGTGCAAGATGGCTGATGTCCATGTTCTTCGAAGAAGAGCATATCGTGGATCTGGGCGTATCGATAATGAGAGTCATCATTTTCGTTGTAATATTTCAGATCACTCAGGTCATCAACATGGGATGTCTCAGAGGAGCGGGCGATACACTTTATACCGCGATGGCATCAACGATATCCGTTACGATCGTCAGAACGGTTGTATCCTGGGCCTGTGGTTTTGTATTCGGACTCGGAATAGTCGGAATATGGCTCGGAGTTTTGGCAGACCAGTTTTCCCGTTTTATTTTCGCAACTGTCAGATACAGAATGGGAAAGTGGGTTAAGATCAAGATTTAAAGTATCACTGCATCATACCGGTCTGGTCATTCCGCAGCAGCCGCAGAAGTTGTAGGCAGAAGGGTTTCCGCATCTGGGGCAGTACCACAGAGGACTTAACGGGCGGACAGAGCCGCATCTTGAGCAGAAATTGTATTGGTTTTCCATTCCGCAGGTGCATACCCATGAGTCCGCATACTGAGGAATGTAAAGTCCCTGAATGTTTCCGGGCATATAGGTGATGCAGAAATCGTTCCTGGATGCCTTGTTGATCGTAATGATCGAAAATACAAACAAAACTATGACAAATACAATCCACAACAGGATCGATGCAAATCCGGTAAGGACGTTCTCCGAAGATACTCCGGCGAAGATGATCCCGTCATAAAGACCGTGTGTGATTATGGGAACAAGTATGGTCAGTTTGAGGTTTTTGGAGTATTCCTCCTGATTGTTTGAAAGCTGTCCGTGCTTTGCCCTGCTGTAAAAGTAACCCATAAATACAGCATCGGCAGCATGGCCCGGAACCGCGGTAAACATTCTTAAGAAGGCTGTTCCGATTCCGTTTGAGAAGACGTAGCCGATGTTTTCCAATGCGGCAAAGCCGAGTGATACAAATACCGAATAGACGATGGCGTCATAACTGTAATTAAAGTGTTTGTTTTTCCGGGTTATGAGCCTCAGTACCATGTATTTACCAAGTTCTTCGGCGGGTGCGATGATCAGCATGGCAAGAAGGAACTGCTTGATTGCCGATTCATACGGGAAGATCGCATCGAATAGGAGTTCTCCTATCACCTCCGCAATAAGGGCGGTTATTATGGTTCCCATTCCTGCGAAAAAAAGACCGATAAGGAGTCCCATGGGCTCTTTTTCTTTTTTATCCTTCTTATAGATGTAAACAAGGATTACGATAACGGGGACGAGTGCCAGTGAAAAAAGCATAGTTATTCTCCCAAAAAATATCAGATTCTTTCATTAAATATACACAACGGAGATATTATATCATATACTGTATAGGATAGTTATGCGGTGACATTTCACCTGCTAAACGGAGGAAAAAAATATGCAGTTTACAACATTACAGAAAGACATGATCCAGGCTATGAAGGATCACGATAAAGTAAGAAAGGATGCCATCTCAACACTCGTTTCTGCTGCCAAGAAGCTTGCAATCGATGCGGGATGTCGCGAAGATATTCCCGATGATATGACAGACCAGGCAATCCTCAAGGAGATCAAGAGTGTCAAAGAGCAGATCGATACCTGCCCCGATTCAAGAGCAGAGCTCAAGGCAGAGTACGAAGCAAGACTTAAAATCTTCGAAGAGTATGCTCCCAAGATGCTTTCCGCAGATGAGGTCGAGGCTGTCCTTAAGGAGAAGTTCTCGGAAGTTATCGCTTCCGGAAACAAGGGCCAGATCATGAAGGCAGTTATGCCCGAGCTTAAGGGTAAGGCAGACGGAAAAGTAATTAACGAAGTTATTTCCAAGTTGATAGGATAAGCTTATGAAACTGTTTGATTTTATAAAGAAAAGCCCTAACGCATACTTTGCCGTAAACACGATGGCGGAGGAGCTACAGGCAGCGGGCTTTACAAGACTTGATGAAAAGGATGCGTGGAAGATCAAACCCGGAAAGTATTTTGTAACGAGGGATGATTCTTCTCTTATCGCATTCAACATTCCGAAGAAGGCTTTTAAGGGCTTCCATATCGTAGCAAGTCACAGCGATTCTCCCGCATTTAAGATCAAGCCAAATCCCGAGATGAAGGTGGGAGAGGCATATGTGAAATTAAACGTCGAGAAGTGCGGCGGAATGATAGTCTCAACCTGGTTCGACAGGCCTTTGTCCGTAGCGGGCAGAGTGGTGGTCGATTCCAAAAACGGTGCGGTAACAAAGCTCGTTAACATAGACAGAGACCTCTTCATCATTCCTTCGCTTGCGATCCACATGGACAGAACCGCGAATGAAGGCCATAAGTATGAGGTTCAAAAAGAGCTTCTTCCTCTTTTTGCATCGGGTGAAAAGAAAGATCTCAAACTTATCTCACTCATATGCAAAGAGTGCGGAATAAAGGAAAAGGATGTGCTTGATGCGGATCTCTTCCTTTACAACAGACAGGCTCCCGTGAAATTCGGAGCTGACAATGAATTCATCGGATCCCCCAGACTTGACGATCTTCAGTGTGTTTACGGATCTCTTCAGGGAATCCTGTCAGCAAAGCCCGTTGACTATGTCGCGGTTCATGCGGTATTCAACAACGAAGAGGTGGGAAGTGAGACCAAGCAGGGCGCGGCATCATCATTTTTGACCGATGTGATAGCTCGTATATGCGAGAAGTTTGCCGTAACGGAGGAAGACCGCGTAAGAAAGATATCGGAGTCATTCATGATCTCCGCGGACAACGCACATGCTCTTCACCCCAATTACGGTGAGAAAACAGATCCTACAAACAAGCCTGTGTTAAACGGCGGTATCGTCATCAAGTACAACGCAAATCAGAAGTACACGACCGATGCCGTTTCATCAGGAACGTTTAGAAGAATCTGTAAGAAGGCAGGAGCTTCGGTTCAGGAATACGTTAATCCTTCCGACATCCCCGGCGGCTCGACCCTCGGAAGCATCGCAACAGCACGTGTATCCATGAGCACCGTAGACATCGGACTTCCGCAGTTGGCCATGCATTCCGCTTATGAAACCGCAGGTGCTAAGGATACCGAAGATCTTGTAAAGGTAGCGAAGACATTCTTTAACGAATAGGTGACACATGAAGAAAAAATCACTTTTCCTTCTGACTTCCATATTGCTTGCATTGACAGCCTGCAAAGGCAGTGAGGCCACGGATGTAACGGTGTCTGATACTGAAGTGCAGGCTGCCTCGGATGAGAACTTGCCAGATGATAAGCAGGAACCTGAGAAGTCCGAGGAGTCCGAGGATCCTGAAGAACCAGGCGGAATGTTTAATACAGGGAATTACTATATCGATTCAATGACTATTGACATCCCTGAAGATCGCATGATTGAAAGTTGTGAGTGGATTGATGATGACGAAAGATGCTACCGCGTCCGCATCGATTATAAAGAGCAGCCTGAAAACGCATATAAACATATCGAAGACATTTTCTATTACATAGAAGATGACGAGTCGGTTGTTACGGTGTATGTCTCATATCCGGACAAAGATGATACTAAGGCTGAGAGATATGTATACGATGTCTGTGATTTCGATGCAAAGCTTGCGGATGTAACATTTGACGGTCGTGACGACATCGTTATCTCTTTGGGACATGCGGGATCTCACGGAGATGAGATTTACTGTGCATATGTTTATGATCACGGTGAGTTTGCCTATAATCCTACTTTTGAACTGATTCCCAATCCCGAGATTGATCCGGATAACAAGCGGATCTTATCATCGGTTACTTACAGGGATGAGAATCTGACTGAGCCTTACAGATATAACACTAATCTCGATTATTGGATATATGATTATTCATCCGTTGATAAGCAGGGGCTGGATATGGATATTATCAGCCTGTTTGAGACGGGGGCAATCTATCTGGAAAAACCTCTCAGTACAGAAAACATTGATGCATCTGTATTTCTTTCGCAAGGAAACCTGTATTACAGGGATTTTCTCTTCATGACACCTTTTGAAGGCATTGAAAACCTGTCAGAAAAAGAAGGCTTCGAAGATACTCCGGAACTGTGTACGCAGCTCCGCATTTCTTATGATGACTGGGCGTATGCGATAAAAGAAGTATTCGGAGCAGATCCTGATAAGCTGCGAGACCTGCTCGGAACCGAGTACAATGGTGAATTCGATGTTTTCTATAACCCTGATGATGACTGTATCTACATGTGCGCCGGAGCAATCGGATATGGTTATGAATCCGCCAAGCCCAGACATGTGTGGAAAGAAGGGGACACTTACGTGATAATGTATGATATTTTCAGCGATTTACAGGATGGATTTTATTATACGCCAATTGAGCATGCGTATGTAACGATCGAAGAAGCTGATAATACCTACGGATACAGACTTATCAGTATTGAATAAGTAGTGATATAATCGTAATTAATTCTTATGAAGTGAGGTGAAATATGGTACTACTAGCAATTGTTCCCGGCATACTGCTGTTTCTTGTGGTATGGAAATTTGACACCGTTGAAAAAGAGTCGCCTGCGCTGCTTGCAAAGCTCTTTATCTTCGGAGCGTTGTCGATACTTGCGGCTATCTTACTCAGAACCCTCGGGGTTCACGCTTTTACGCCTTTGTTTGGGCATAACCGAAACATCTGGTTTATTTTTGTGGACAGCTTCATACTGACTGCACTCATCGAAGAGGGAGCCAAGTTTCTCGTTCTCAAACTTGTTACCTGAAAAAGCAAAGAATTCAATTATACCTTCGATGCGATCGTCTATGCGGTTGTTGTATCCGTCGGTTTCGTAACTGCGGAAAACATCGTATATCTTATCAAGTACAGCGGATCGATCAATCCCATAAAGCTGATCCTTCCAATTTTTGCACAGATAATAATCTCGATCTTCATGGGATATTTCTACGGACTTGCAAAGCTCGAAGAGACTTCGGGTGATGCGGTCAAAAGAAACCTTCACCTCGTTGAGGCCTTCCTGATTCCTTTCGTAATGCACGGATTTTTTGAGTTTACATGGGCTGCGGAAAAGCTTTCACTCTTTATTGTTTTTGCAATCTATGTTGCAATCATTACTGTTGCAGGTGTTTACGGATTCATCAGACTCTCACGCGGAGATAAGATGATTCCTCAGAGCAGAGCTGATAAATCTTCAGCTTCCGAAGAATGGTAAGGAGGGTGAAGAGATGAAAGTAAAATGCGATTATTGTCAGCAGCTTGTTGACGAAACAGCCGAGTCATGTCCCCACTGTGGTGCGCCGATGCCTACCACAAACCGTACCGCAAGCGAGCAGCCCAAGACCATTGCAGAGCTTCAGCAGTGGTATAAGGACCGCAATCTTCCTCCCGAAAACGTCACCAGATTCTTCATCGGAAAAGACGTAAGGGAAGCTAAGGCTTTCGGTATTTACAAGAATTCAAACGGCGATTTTGTAGTATATAAAAATAAATCGGACGGCTCCAGGGCAGTTCGTTATCAGGGTTCCGACGAAGAGTATGCGGTAAATGAGATCTATCAGAAGCTAAAGGCTGAGATAGCAAGTCAGAAGAGCCGTAATTCCGGATCGGGTTCTTCTAAATCGAATGACAGTTCAGGCGGCGGATGCCTTTCCTCTTTTATTGTCTTCATATTATGGGCACTGTTAAAGCCTATAGGATTTACAATTATTGCGATCATAATTGGAGTGTTAATTGCGATCTTTGATCACAGTCCATCCGAAGGATATTACAGATATCAGGGCAATGATTACTACTATCAGGGAAGTTCCTGGTATGCATATGACGAAGACAGCGATTCATGGGACAGAGCATTTAACAGCAGCGTTCTCGATGATCTGATCAATGACGAGACAGATTCCGATTACAGATATTATGGTCACAGCGGATCGGATTTCGAAGATTCATCATGGTATGATGATTACGATTCGGACAGTGATTCAAGCTACAGCTACAGCTGGGATTCCGGAAGTTCATGGAACAGTTCGTGGAATTCCGACAGTTCCTGGGACTGGGATTCCGGCAACTCATGGAACTCCGGCGGTTCATGGAACAGTAACTGGTAATGGAGTATTTCTGGAAACAACAAGATGACATACCTGCTGAGATGGGTTATCCCTTATTTGGGAGAGCCCATCTTTTGTGCGTTTTGGTAACCCTTTTGACAGTATTTGTCATCATTATTTTGCTCAGACGATCTTCAGAAGACAGGCAACGGAGATTCTTAAAGCTCCTTCCTGTCTTTATGGTTCTTCTGGAGGTTTTCAAAGACGGATTTTTGATCCGTGTGCACAGATTCGGAATAGGTTATCTGCCGCTTCATGTCTGCAGTATCGGGATCTTTGTATTTTTACTCAGAGAATACCTGCCGTGGAAGAAGGCAAAAGAAATCTTCGGCGAGATTGCGTTTATGCTGATAATGCCCGGCTCTGTGGCTGCACTTATCTTTCCCGACTGGACTACGCTTTATCCCGTCTTTAACTTCATGAATCTCTACAGCTACATCTGGCACGGCGCACTGGTTCTTTATCCCGTGCTGCTCTTTGTAAGATCGGATATTAAACCTTCCGTAAAGCACATACACTATGTTCTCGGATTCTTATGCATAGTCGTACCTCCGATATATGCATTCGATAAGCATTTCGGATGCAACTATTTCTTTGTAAACCGCCCTGTCGCAGGCAGTCCTCTTTCATGGATGGCATCGTTTCTGGGTAATCCCGGATACCTGATCGGGTATGCCGGCCTTACACTTGCGGTGATCCTTGTTATGTATTTTCTTGTATGGATTATCCGACGTATCATTTGCGAAAAAGACCTGCAAAAAACTGAATAATTATGCATGAAAAAAGTACTCAAAACCCCGTATTTACGGGGCTTTTTTGTGCTATCATAGTTACGTAATCAGGAGGTAAATGGCATGAAGAAAAACAGATTTCACATGTTAATGCGCGTTCCTATGCTGGTACTTGCTTGCCTGATCTTTGCAATCAATATCAAGACATTCGTCCGCACGGGCGGACTTATCCCGGGCGGAGTGATGGGAATATCCCTGCTCATACAGCAGATATTTGAGAGATTCTTCGGGATCGTCATCCCGTATTCACCCATCAACATTGCATTAAACGCGATCCCCGTTTATATCGGATTCAAATACATCGGTAAGAAGTTCACCGCACTTTCATGCTTTGTCATAGTACTCAGCTCGATACTTACCGACCTTATCCCCGCAAATCTGGTAACTCAGGAAATGATCCTGATCTCCATCTTCGGCGGAATCATCAACGGCGTTGCAACAAGTATCTGTCTTCTTGCAGATGCAACCAGCGGCGGAACAGACTTCATCTCCATATTCCTAAATAGGAAAAAGGGCATCGACGGCTTCAATGTCATCCTCGGCATCAACGCCTTGATCCTCATCCTGGCAGGTGTCCTCTTTGACTGGGACAAAGCACTGTACTCCATCGTCTTCCAGTACGTATCCACCGCAGTCATCCACCTTCTCTACAGAAAGTATCAGCAGAGCACGCTCCTCATCGTCACCTCCAAGGCAAACGAGATCTGCAGCATGATCTACGAGATGACCGGACACGGCTCAACCATCATCTACGGCAAGGGCTCTTATGAAGAGGATTCGAGCAAATCAGTCGTTTACTCCGTCGTATCCTCAGCGGAGGTAAATAAGGTCATGAATGCGATAAAAGAAAACGATCCCGAGTCATTCGTCAACGAATTCAAATCCGAGCGAATCGGCGGAAAATTCTACAGAATCCCCGAGGACTAAAGTTATATGAAGAAAGCACGAAAAGAAAGAAAACCCAAGCAGGTAAATCCTGAAAAGGAAGCCAAGATATTAAAACGCCGTCAGAGCGTCAAAAGAACTCTGAAAGAACTTCCTCTTCTTATAATCGGTGCAACACTGACCGCGCTGGCAACCAAATATGTCTATGATCCGGCGGGCCTTGTAACGGGAGGCGTGTCCGGTCTTTCCATCATTGCAAAATCCGTCGGCTTAAGGTATTACGGCCTGGACATTCCGCTCTGGCTGGGCAGCCTTATCTTTAATGTTCCCATATTCTTATATGCGATCAAACAGTGCGGTATCAAGCATGTCATCCGAACCGGTTTTGTATGGGCGGTACTGACAGCCGAACTGTATTTCCTGCCAGATATGTCATTTATCCCGGATAACCTGCTTCTTGTTGCAATCTATGGAAGCATTCTGATGGGCGCAGGCTCCGGTATGCTACTGTCTGCAAGGGCGACATCCGGCGGATCTGATATGCTGGGAGAAGCAATGCATCGCTCGATCCGAAGCGTCAGTGTAGGAAGACTCATTCAGATAATCGACGGAATGATCGTAGCTCTCGGACTTGTAACTTTTGGCATTGAACGCACATTATATGCTATTATTTCCGTATACATCATGGGCAGGGTGATCGACATCGTCCTTCACAAAGGAAAGAGTGCCAAGATGGCAACCATCATCTCGGAGAAAAACGACGAGATAGCGCAGGAGATCATGACATCCCTTGACCGCGGAGTAACCGGACTCTATGGAAGCGGTATGTACACCGGCAAGGATAAAAGAGTACTGCTATGCATCTGCTCAAACAAAGATCTCGTTGAGATCAAGGATATCGTTAAAAAGCACGATCCCAAGGCCTTCTTCGTAGTCGGCAATGTCGACGAAGCAATGGGCGAGGGATTTCTCGAAGAGTGGTATTAAGTGAACTTTATTGAGATAACAGACATAAATGCACCGGAGCTTGACGTCTTCTCACGTATCTCCGAGGTGCAGTTATACAGATACTATGAGCCTGAGATAGGGATCTTTCTTGCAGAGAGTGCAAATGTCATCTTACGCGCACTTGAAGCCGGATACGAGCCCCTTTCCATGCTCGTGGAAACGAACAGGATTGAGATTGAAGCTCGTCCTGTTTTTGATGCGATAGAAAAATTATGCGGCAAGGATAAGCTTGACTCCATGCCCGTATATACCGCAGACAGCGGGATAGTAACTCAGCTTACGGGATATACACTGGTACGCGGACTTTGGATGACGCTTCGAAGAAAGCCTGAAACTCCGATTGAAGAATTCTGTGCGGATAAAAAGCGCATCACAGTTTTATTCGACGTAGTTAATCCCACAAATGTCGGTGCGATAATAAGATCTGCCGCGGCTCTCGGGATGGACGGAGCACTCCTTTCATATGCATCTGTTGATCCGTTAACAAGGCGGGCTGCAAGAGTCAGCATGGGTACTGTTTTTCAGATGCCATGGACCAAGGCGGCAAAGGAAGAATCGGAAGGAACGAATCTGATCACGACGCTCCAATCCTACGGATTCAAAACAGTTGCGATGGCACTTACCGAAGACTCCGTAAGCATCGACAACGATGAGATAAGAGCAAACGAAAAACTTGCGGTCATTATGGGGACGGAGGGCACCGGTCTTCCCAAGGAGATCATCGCCTCTTGCGACTATCGCGTGATGATCCCCATGTACCACGGCGTGGATTCACTCAATGTCGCCGCCGCATCCGCAATAAGCTTCTGGGAACTGCTTAAATAGTGAAACGCTTAATCTATGCAATTGCATCTCTGATCCTCTTAGCCATAGAAATCCTCATTGGTCTCTATGCTCACGGTTTTATCAGAAACTATTTCGGCGACGTTCTGGTCGTCATCTTACTCTATACCCTGTGCAGAACGATCAGCCCGGACAGACCGGGGAAGTGGTACATCCTTCCCACATGCATACTCATATTTGCATTTATCGTCGAGTTACTCCAGCTATGGGGATTCTGCGACAGATTCGGAATAACAAACAGGCTTCTTCGGATCATCATAGGAACGGGGTTTTCGACAGAAGATCTGATCAGTTATGCCATCGGGATAATACCCTGCTTTATCTGTGAAAAAATGTTGAAACGGGAGGAATGACCAGACTTGTGATTTATCACGGCGAACATGGATGGGATTATAAGGAATAAATGAACACCAAAGATGTAGTAAAAAAAGCTTTTTACAGGTCGATTCCCGTTATGGCGGGATATATCGTCCTGGGTACCGGTTTCGGAATCCTGCTCAGGAATGCGGGATACGGGGTAATTTGGGCATTTGCTATGAGCGTATTTATCTACGCAGGCTCCATGCAATATGTTGGTATCAGCCTTATCACGGGCGGCGCCGGAATTATTACCACGATCATCACGACTGTCATGGTCAATGCAAGACATCTTTTCTACAGCATATCCATGATCGATAAGTATAAAGGTTCGGGAAAGTACAAGCCCTATATGATCTTTGCCCTGACGGATGAGACATACTCCATTCTGGTAGACGATAAGGGCCCGTCAGAGGATACTCTTGATAAATACCGCTTCCTGGTATCAATGTTTAACCAGTGCTACTGGATAACCGGAAGTGTGCTCGGAAGCCTTCTGGGTGCGGTACTTCCCTTTTCAACGGCGGGTATCGAGTTTTCCATGACGGCACTTTTCATAGCATCATTTACCGAGCAGTGGATAACATCCAAAGATCACACATCCGCGCTCACGGGACTTATCTGTACAACGCTCTGTCTTATCTTATGCGGAACCGATAATTTCCTCATCCCTTCGATGCTTCTTATCACGCTCGTACTTACGATATTCAGGGGAAGGGAGGGTAAGAGCAAATGAACGCAGGCATTTTGATAGCTGCCATGGCTCTTACTACCATGGCTCTCAGATTTCTTCCTTTTCTCATATTCGGTAAGAAGACACCGCCCTATATATCATACCTTGGCAGGGTTCTCCCGCAGGCAATCATCGCACTCCTTGTGGTTTACTGCCTTAAGGATGTATCAGTGATAGCAAGCCCCCACGGAATACCCGAACTGATCGCAGGGACGTCCGTAGTGCTCATGCAGGTATGGAAAAGAAATTCCGTCCTCAGCATACTCCTCGGAACAGCAATCTATATGCTGCTGTTACATTTGCTGTAAAGGAAACGTTTTTATATCGAAAACAAGCTCAGAATACCGTATAATGAAAAGAGTTGGATCCGGCTTCTGACAGAAGAACGGGAAAGGAATGTTTTTAAATGAGTAATTTGGTTATACGTGATGCGCGCCCCGAGGACGCCGCAAGACTTGTCGAAATCTATGCTCCCTATATAAGGGAAACTGCGGTATCATTTGAGTATGAGGTGCCTACCGCAAAGGAGTTTGAAACCAGGATCAGGAAGATCTCCGCAAAGTATCCTTACCTTGTCTGTGAAAAAGAAGGCCGCATAGTCGGATATGTCTATGCAGGACAGTACAGTCCCAGGGAATCTTACAACTGGACTGTTACGACATCCATCTACCTGGATGAAAACTGCAGAAGACAGGGCATCGGAACTGCTCTTTATGCAGAACTTGAAAAAAGACTAAAAGAGATGGGCATCGTAAACCTCCTCGCAGGAATCGCCTACGCAGAGCAGGAAGACGAGTACCTTACTCACGACAGTGTTAAGTTTCATACAAAAGAAGGCTACAAGAAAGTGGCACAGCTTGAATCGATAGGCAAGAAATTTGACAGATGGTACGACCTCATCTGGATGCAGAAAAAGATTATGTGACACGGGGTCGAACCCCACAGGAGGAATCAAAATGGTTAAGCACGTAATACTCTGGACACTTAAGGAAGAGATCTCTAAGGATGAAGCCGTTAAGATCAAGGCAGACATCAAAGCAGGACTCGAAGGTCTTAAGGACATGATCCCCGGCCTTATCGATATCAAGGTAAATACCGAGCCTCTTGCAAGCTCAAACTGCGACCTGATGCTCGATTCAACCTTCATGAACGAAGAATCACTCAAAGGCTATGCCGTTCATCCCAAGCATGTCGACGTAGCAAATACCAAGGTTCGCCCCTTTACATCAAGCCGCGTTTGCATGGACTACGAGGTTTAACCCACAGCCGGAGGTATCACAGTGTTAGGTGTTATTATCTTCGGAATACAAGCAGGTGTATTGACCTTATACCATCCCGAAAGGAGGCTCCCATGACCATAGAACATATAGCATTATTCGTTAACGATCTTGAAGCTGCCAGGGATTTCTTCATCAAATACTTCGACGGAAAATCAAACGACGGATACCGCAACGTCAACACGGGCTTCAGATCATACTTCATTACATTTGATGACGGAGCAAGACTCGAGATCATGAGTAAGGACGGCGTTGCAGACGACAGTAAAGATCACGAGCGCACCGGCTATGAGCACGTTGCGTTCTCGGTCGGAAGCAAAGAGAAAGTCGACGAGCTCACGGAACGACTTAAATCTGACGGCTATAAGATCAAAAAGGGTCCCAGAACAACCGGCGACGGTTACTATGAATCATGCATTTTCGACCTTGAGGGCAACTCAATAGAAATTACCGTATGAAGAAAAAGACTCTTATTACAATAATCTCCGCAGCGCTGATCCTCATAGCTGCGATCATCGTGATCATCTTCACCGTATCACGCATGAGTGCAACCACCATGCGTCTTATTCGCTATGACGGCGAAATCACTCTTACCACCGAATCGGGAAAGAGCCTGGAAGCTGTGGAAGACCGCAGGCTTACAAACGGCAATATCCTGAATACCAAAACCGAATCGCAGGCGTGGGTCCTCCTTGATACAGACCGCGTCGTTACCCTGATGGAAGAGAGCACAGCTTCATTTATCCAAAAGGGAAAAAAGCTTACTCTTAATCTTGAAGAAGGCAGGATCTTCTTTGACATAGACAGGTCACTTGAAAATGATGAGTCATTCGAAATCTGCACCTCAACCATGATCATCGGAGTCCGCGGAACTTCCGGATATGTTGACTCGGACGAAAACGGAAATTCCGTACTGTACCTCACGACCGGCAGGGTTAATGTATCAGGCCTTGATGATAATGGTGATGAATTTGGCTCGGACAAAATAAAACCGGCTCAGAAACTCACTGTTGATGCAGACAACGAAACGATCACTGTCACGGATGTCACCGAATACGACCTTCCCGCGGAACTTGTCCTTACCATAACATCGGATGATGCACTTCTTGAAAAGATTACCGATGCAACAGACTGGAGTGAAGAGACGCTTAAGCTTCTCGAAGATCTCTATAAGCAGGGCTATGACATAGACGAGATCCTTGAAATGGGACTTGCATCTGATGAAGATGAAGAAGGTGATGACCTTGTAGCGGATTATACCTTTGATCTAAATGAACTTACAGGCACATGGTATCGTGACGGTGAACAGTTCATAAGCTTTTACGGAGACGGAACAGGACTCCTTATGTACCCTCCCTATAACCCGGTACATCCCGAGGATGCCGATACACTTGTACCTTTTACCATGACATATGAATTATCTCAGGATTACTTGAACTATAGTGACCCTGTTAATTTCCCTGAGGGAGTCAGCTGCTGGTACTTCTTGATTGACGATACGCTCGTGCTCTATGATTCATTCCATGACACACTTCTTATCAAGGATAACGCCTTCACTCCTCCGGAGGATTGGCGCACCAATCCTGACGTACATATCGCAAGAATAGAACTATGAGATTATTTATCGCTTTACAATTTGACGACGACATAATAGAAGAGCTCGAATACTTCCGGGGCATGCTTAAGGATGAAGGCGTTACCGGTAACTTCACAAGCCGCGAAAACCTTCACCTTACACTTGCGTTCATCGGAGATTACAATGATCCCGATGAGGTTCTGGATGTCATGGAGGCAGTCAATTTTAGCCCCATAGAGATAAGCTTAGGCGGTGTCGGATTTTTCGGTGACATTTTCTGGGCAGGTATTTCAGAAAACCCTCAGCTTGCCGGATATGTAAGAAGACTTCGCCACGGACTTGCCGATGCCGGTATTCCTTTTGATAAAAAGAAATTCAATCCCCACATCACACTCGTCAGAAAGTTTGGATATAAGAAAGGCGACGTCATTCCTGTATGGGATGCACCCAAAGGCACCATGACCGCTAAGAGGATTTCGCTTATGAGATCAGACCGCGGTAAGAATGGTATGATATACACTGAAGTAGGATATGTCGGTGAGGATTACGAGTAAGGAATTTGTACCATGCTTTATTTTCATGCTCAAATCTTTATTTATATTCTTTTCATTGCATTAAGTAAAAATCAGGACAGTGAAAAGGCTACAACCGGGAACGTGCTCAAAGCCTGCGCAGTTTCCGTATTTTCGCTGGTTCTCAGCTTCCTTGTAGAACTTCCGCTGAGAATGACAGCACTGGATCTTATGAAAAACAAATGGCTGTATATAGCCGTCGTACTGGTGATCGACCTCTGCAAGATCGTTATCCCATGCTGTGCGATAATGACTATGTCAAGGCTCCTGGGAAATTTCAAGATGGTTAAGCTTGTTGTTATCATAAGCGGCATCGCTGTTATCATCTCGTTTGCAATGAATACCTACGAGTCATTGATGCTCTTTAGGATGCAAGACATGATGATGATGATGAACGGGGAGTTTAACTTCTTTACCGTGATAACGGGTGGCCCTATATCATACAACTTTGGTAAGATTCATCTTGTTGTTGAATTTATACCCGCAGTCCTTCAGGCAATAGTGTGCCTTACTCACGGCGATAAAGCTTCTTCGGATACAGACAGAGGATAATCATATATGCCTTTCAAAATGCTATAATACCCCTGTATAACTTACATAACACATGAGGTATCTTGTATGAAAAGCCTGAGCGCTGTTTTCTATAACTTTGATATTCCTATTATCGTTCTCTGTGCTCTAGTTAATCTTGGAGTGTTTATCTTTGCCCTGCTTCAGATCAAGGAGACCAGGAAGATCCTTTATCCTCAGTCCAGTATCGTCTATAAGACCAAGGCAAATTCTAATATCACCGGCGAAGAGGCTCAGAAGCTTGCGACCAAGAAAAACCTCCTTCTGTTTCTCTATTCGTCCTATGCAAATATCACTGCGATTTTCCCTTTACTCGGAATATTGGGAACCGTAGCTGCTCTGATCCTTCTTCCTCCCGATGGCGGCGAGAAGATGATGGAGAACCTTATGGTTGCTCTTGATACAACGCTCCTCGGAGCGGTTTGCGCGGTCCTTTACAAAGTACTTGATTCGCTCCTGTCAGGACCTATCGAGGCTATATGCGATGATGTCGATTTTGTTATCCGCAACTACGAAGGTACTGAGGAAAAAGAATGAAATCGCGAGGCCTTAGAAACATCGTAATTGAATTAACGTCGCTCCTTGATGTTGTCATGATCCTTATCTTTGCGGTAATGATCAATTACTCCAATGTCACCGCTCAGACGGAAGAGGATTTGCAGAAGACAAGCGAGGAACTCGAGGCATTGTCCGAGGATTATGACACTGCCATGCTTGAGCTCGACCTTGCCCACGCTCAGCTTGCGGAAGGAAATACAGAAAGCCTTCTCAGGGAACTTGCCGCAGCAAACAGCAGGCAGGATGCTTATGAGTATATCGACGAAATGATCGTGATCATAAACGTCAAACTCGAGAACTACGATGATAACAAATTCAGGATTCTTTCATATGGTGTTGGCTCTGATCCGGGCATCAGTTCTGATCCGATTTCCAGGGAGGATGCCACAGCGTTCGAGCAGCAGCTCAATCGCCTTGAGGATTACCTCTACACCGAGATAAACAAGGTTCAGGCCGATGCTCCTGTATTTATCGTCTTCAGCTATGATCCCGACAATGTCTATTACGACGACTGGAACAGACTTATAACACTTCTTGGCGATAAGAGAAATATACGTGAACTAGTCTTTTTCTGTGAAAATGATGTTAAGGAGGGTAACTGATTATGAAGAAGATAATCAAGAAACTCGTTATGCTGGTTGTAGTGGCAGTGGCTGCTTTGCTAATTCTTTTGTTCGGAGGACAATTCGGATTCGGCCCCGGAAGAGGCCTTGGATTCGGAGATGCCGCAACAAGTGCCGATACCTCAAACGAAGTTCAGGAAGCTGAATCTTCGGCCAATAAAGAGATCACTATCAAAGTAGTGGAAGATAAGATCTATTACGGCGATGAGGAGCTCTCCGGTATCGACGAACTCAGAACCAGAATCGTTGATGATGATGCAGCCGGTGCAAGTTTTATTTTCGATTCCGAATACGGAATCAAGTCAACCATGGATGATGTACAAGCCCTTTTGGCAGAACTTGAGCAATCCGTCGGAATAAAAATTTCCTATGTTACAATACCTGACTAAGTGTGACATGGGGTCGGACCCCGTGTCACACTTTTATTCATGAAATGTTTCCAGCAGAAGTCCGGGATCTACATTCAGTGTCCTGGACAGGCTTATGACATAATCAGCACGGGCTTTGTTTATGGACTTTTGACCTTGTTCATATTGCTGGAGTGTTCTGAGAGGGACTCCGGAAAGCGTCGCAAGTTCGCTCTGAGAATAGCCCATCTTTTCGCGGTATATTTTTAAATATGTATTTACTCTTTGGGCTGACCTAATTTCTTCAATTCTGTCTGTGAACTGACTGATGTCCATCTCGTGATATTTAGAATACATACCAAGTACGGTTTCAATCGGCACTTCCATGTTAAGCGCCTTAAAGGTGCAACCTGAATTCCATTGATAATATGCAATAGCCCATCCTGCCCAGTATTCGGGACCACGTTCGTCACGATAAACCGGCTTAGGGTCAAGTTCTCTGTTTTCGCGTGTTCCGATTACGAGCCCTGCCAATT
This sequence comes from Lachnospiraceae bacterium, assembly GCA_018056425.1. Lineage (GTDB taxonomy): Bacteria > Bacillota > Clostridia > Lachnospirales > Lachnospiraceae > AC2028. Next base: position 7,803 of record JAGPFR010000033.1, on the reverse strand, counting down.
CAACGCCGGATATACCGGATATAACAAAAGGATCCCCTTTTTCGAATTTGGAGGAATAAGTGCTGTTAATGAAAATAGAATAGTACTCCGGAAGATCATATCCGTAAGTGTAAACAGCATGATCGAAACTTCCGGCGAGGGTTCGTCTGGCGTCGCTTAGGTATAGATCACTGTATGCGTGGATCATTTGCTTTGATCTCCTCATCTATTATTCGGGTTATATACAGATCACCCGGGATATAGTTTGTCTGTCCAATTTTCTTATACTCGAGCCGGGCACGGTTATCGCGTGCTTTCTTCTGCTGAAACCATTCATTTGAAAAGACTTCGCTGCTTTCGACATATTTCAAACGGTTTAAAGTGCGCTTACTTTTGATCACAATCTGTTCGCCGAGTTTTCCGAGATAAAGTGCTTTTGATAATTGTGACAGAGAGATCTGACCGTTTAAAAAATCCTGCGCGAAAGCAAAATAGCTGTCATCAGCTCTATACCCTCTGATAATGTCAGCGGATGTTACGTCAACGTAGAAGTTTTCCGTCAGATACCTGTATGCTTCACGTGCGAGAGGGCTGTTTAATTCAAATATACGGTTTGAGATCAGTACTGATATCCAATGGAGGATAGTGAAATCTTTCGAGTTTAGGTCTATGATACTCAGCCCATCCGTTTCGATAGTGTAGGTATTTACGTATCCGTCACGGTTTTCGTCAACAGCCCACTCCGAAGCCATGCCTGTGTCTTCGGTGCAATAAAAACCTCTGCCGTAATCATTGTGCAATTTACCGCCGCCATACTGAGGTTTTACAATTATATCTTTGGATCCCTGGTATAAGATCATAGAGGTCTCCCTTTAGTATTCTATAATTACTATACTCCTGTGGGAGTATAGATTCAATATAAGAAAACTGCTCACTCCCCTGTGCTATACTATAGAACGTGACACACTAAACCCACAGGAGAAATGCATCTGCCATGTCCAAACTCACACCAGGGGCTAAACGCCTTCTCATAATTATCCCGATTGCAATCGCGCTTATCATATTCATCTGCATCGCGCTCTATAGGAACCGCAAAATAGATTCCCTCGACGGCTTTTGGGAGACCCGCGGACGCGAGCACTACGTCGCATATGTCCATGGTGACACCATCGACATCTTCCGGTTCGAGGACAGCGCCGAGACCTATATCGCAAATTGGAATCCCGGCCATCGCATCTCCGGACACTTCACCCCGCCCGCGCCCGGCTTTAACCACTATGAATGGGACCTTACCTACGACTACAACAGAACCAACGCTAATTTCGTAGATAACGGAATTGCCTGGCATGCGTCCGAGGATTTGAGCTTCCAAACAGATCCCATGAACATCCGCTTCGAATATAAAGATGGCAAAATAATACGCTACTACGACCTCGGCGAAACCGATGTCTTCTACCCAAGTGGCACAGACCACCTCCAGGCTGAAATGCAGGCCGGCATCTACGACATGCAGCACGAGATATCCCAGCTCGCCATCCCCCTGGAGCTTGGCACCATAACCGAACTTCCCCTTGCTGACGGATCTGAGGGTAACCTCCTGTTTGTCGAAGTTACCAATCCAAATATATTCCGGATCAACGATCCTGCCATGCTTTTCTATAATGCGACCGGGGACACCGTAATGGGTGAGTGTACTTTCGGATGCTATATCGATGCCGCATACCACGCAGTGCTCGTAACTGTGAACAATACCCGCTGCGATTTGGACGCCCCGCACTCAGACCTTCTGTACAGTGAATATGGAATCACCATTCCTGATCTGGGAGCCGGAACTCCCGTTAAAGCTGCAGATTCTGAGGTCCGCCCGGGCACTGTGGACGTAAATGTCCATTCCGACGCATATACCGAACCCGAAGTCTTCAAGATAGCCGTTGTATTCTACAAGGAAGGTGAAATAGTCGGCGGCGGATATGACTACTTCACACTGGATGCGCCCGACATGACTATTCCTGTCCCTATTCTCACAGAGCTCCCGGACTACGACGATTACGACATATTTATCTATTAACCCACTCCAAGGCAGGCCTTAGGACCTGCCTATTTTTATGCCCTGGCACGCCGGAAAAGAGAACGATTTCGAGCCGGAATTCGCCGCAAACCCCCAAAATTACACTACTCCCCAGGGTGGGAAAATTTTGGACATTGGTTTTGCGACAATAAATATGCCTGAGAGGCATAAAAGGAGGTAAATATGATCACATACGTATTCAGTAACCCCAAAGACTCCGGATACATAGGCGGCAAACACTCCGCAGTAGTCATAATGAAGGAGGACGGAACCGTCTCAAATATGCCTGCATTGGTATATTCCGGTCCCGGAAAAGAAATCGGGCTGAGAGCGATATAAAAATGCAGAAAAAGCCCCAAAATATCAGCAAAAATGGTATAATTTATAATGTAGATTTCCTAGTTGTTTAACTCTTCGGAGATAGCTGTTATGAGATACAATTCTAACTTTCAGATATATCATCGATCAAAAATTCCAGAGCCAAATGAATAACTATGCTTTGTTATAGAGATATCTAATTATCCGCAATTCTTGTGAGAGGGAATTTGTAATGAGTACGTTGAATCTATTAGATATTATTAATCTATCAGGGTTGCCTGTAGATGATGTTGTTGTAATTCGCCATTCATTTAATAAAAAAGAAAATAAAGAAATTTGGGATCCATATGATAGAAGATTTTTTGAGGAATACCAAAGTCTTCAGCCTGTTGATAAAGGCGATTTCTTCAAGAACAAGAAATATGTTCTTTCTTTTGTTGCAGATGGAAAAACATTATCCAGATTTGTTGGATGCTTCGAGATACTAAAAAAATACCCAGCAAGCGAAGCTAAACGGATTCCTGACTTCCCTCATCAAGAGTTTTATTCTATTCCCGGTCTATGCTATTACGAAATGAAAAAGGCTGCTTATCTTGAAGATATGGTAGATAGACTTGTGATTGATTGGGGCAAGGGAACTATCGGATATGTTCAGTATAAAAAAGAAACTTTGTTTGGAAAACAAGTTGTATCCATTGAACCGGATTTTAAACACAGTTTTCCCGGATATAATAGAGTGATATGGAGTTTTTCAGAATTAACGGAATATCTCGACAAAGACAAATATGAAGAAATATATAAAGCTCTAAGCACAGTATATGCAGTTTATCTGGTAACTGATACGAAAACTGGAAAATATTATGTTGGGTCAGCATATGGAAAAGATGGATTATTTGGCCGCTGGCTGACATACGCTAAATCGGAGGGAAGAGGCGGAGACTCTAATAACGATCAATCTGGAAATATAGGAATTGTTCAATACCTAAACGAAAAACCTAAAGCATATTTGGATTTTCAATATAGTATTTTGGAAGTGATACATAAAACCGGAATTGATGAGAAAGATATTGAGAATACATTGGAAGCAGAAAAAGTTTGGAAAAAGAAGCTTTGTTCTTTGAATACAGAATGGGGATTGAATAGGAATTAATTATAGATTAGCTGATGGTTATATGAGGGATATGAGAAAGCGTTTATTTGAAATAATTGAAGTAGCAGAAGAAAATGATATACTCAGCAAAGTATATGATGTTTTTATGATGATTGTTATAGTAATAAGCCTCATTCCGATTGCATCCAAATCGGCTGATGGGGCTTTTTATTATATCGAAATAGCTACGACCATAATTTTTATAATTGATTATTTGCTTCGCCTTATGACAGCAGATTATAAGCTGCGAAAAGGTGGAACCTCATTTTTGTTCTATCCATTTACTCCAATGGCTTTAATTGATTTGTTTTCCATTTTGCCTTCTCTTATTGCTGTCAATGGGGCGTTGAGGATTCTGAAAGTTCTTAGATTGCTGAGGACTTTGAGGGTATTCAGAGTTTTCAAAGTTATCAGATATTCGAAAAGTATCACAATTATCTTAAATGTGTTTAAGAAACAAAAGGAATCATTACTTGTTGTAGGTGGTTTGGCAATTGGATATATCCTTGTTTCAGCGTTGGTTGTAATAAGCATAGAACCGGATACTTTCCCGACATTTTTTGATGCTGTGTATTGGGCTACTGTTTCGTTGACAACGGTTGGATACGGAGATATATATGCGGTTTCAACTGCCGGAAAAGTAATTACAATGATTTCTTCCATATTTGGTATAGCAATAGTTGCTTTGCCTGCCGGAATTATTACTGCTGGTTATATGGATGAATTGAGTAAAACAAAAAATGCACGACAGTAGTGCTTTTGAGGGAGGACATATGTTTAAAAAGATTTTGAGATTTACCGGATTTGTACTTTTACTTTTATTAGCTTTGGGTTCTTTACTTTCAGGAGGCTTTCTGAGTTTCATCTTATTCCTTGGATTAGCATTTTGGGTATCTCCGTTTAGTGATTTCTTAAAAACATCATTTAAATATTCTAAAGGAAAACGAATTGCAAGCATAGCTGGAGGAATATTAGCCTTTTTGATAGCGGCAGGATCAATTCCTTCTACAGGAGCATCATCAGCAGAAATTCCGGAACCGCAGCTTAGTGCACAAGTGGCAGAGACAAATGAAGTTGTGACTGAAAGAACTCTTCCCACAGATGAATTAGAGGCTGCAGAGTTATCTTCTCCTGCAGATGATGGTTTTAATATTGTAGTTGCTGATTCTTCAGATGATACAGTAGTTGAAGATTCAACAATCGAAACTTCTCCGCTCCCTTCTCAGTCTGAAACAGTTGTTAATCCTGAGCCTGATAATCAAATTGTTGTTTCACACAGCGAACCAGAAGTAATACCGACCGCCGATGCTTCAGTGACACAAACTGTTGAGCCTTCTCCTGTTGTGGACAATAATCCGCCCACTGAACAAACTGTAGGAGATGGCAATGGAGGTGGAACATATAACTTTGACACATATTACATTCCTGAGAATCAGCAGACAACTGAAACTTGGGTTCTAAATACAAGTACCATGAGAATTCATTATCCAAGTTGTAACGATGTTGTTCGAATTAAGCCTGAAAACTACGCCACATCTTCTCTTTCGCTTGCAGAATTAGAAGCAATGGGTTATGTGTGCTGTGGCCATTGTTTTAAGAATCATTGATGAAAAAGAAGAACAGCAAAACTCCTTATATTATAGCAACTGTAATTGTCGGGATAATTGGGATTTTTGACTTTGCTGTCCCTAATAATACAGAGAGTAGTAGATCTACAGATAGCGAACAATCCTATTCCGAGCAGTATTTAAGCGTCGAGAATAGCTCGGTTGGTGAAATAATCGATAGATCTGTTGTTTCTGATGATTTAGAAATCGTTAGCTATGAAGAAACCGAGGAAGAGAGCTATAGTCAAAGCATAGTTGAATCAGATCCAAATCTAATACCGTTATACTCTGGAGCTGATAGTGTCATATTGAATGACAATAAGCCGATGTTTAATCAATATGACGTCCGAAATATCAAGGTCCAATGGTTTACCCCATTGGACTCACTCGGCAGATGCGGGTCGGCTATAGCTATGATAGATCGTTCAATGATGCCGACAGAAGAAAGAGGATATATTGGTGATGTAAAACCGAGTGGATGGCATACGGTAAAATATCCGGATTTGATAAGCGATATGTATTTGTACAATCGGTGCCATTTGATTGGATATGCATTAACCGGAGAAAATGCCAATGAGCTAAATCTTATTACCGGCACAAGATATTTTAATGTCTCTATAATGTATGAATTTGAACGTAAGGTGATCGATACTATTGAAAATACAGATAATCACGTTTTGTATAGAGTAACACCTTATTTCATGGGCGATGAGCTGGTTGCTCGTGGGGTTGAAATAGAGGCTTTTTCTGTAGAGGACTACGGACAAAGCGTGTGCTTTCATGTATTTTGTTACAACGTCCAACCTGGAATAGGTATTGATTATTTGACGGGTGAGAGCTGGGTCGAGTAAAGCAAGAACGGATTTCAATTACGAGGAATGCTCTAACTATCCCAAATGCAAGTATATACAGAATTTGTGAGGTTGTTTAAAATATACTTATTTAGAATACATTAGTTCTGTTCAGTTAAATGAGGGTGATTAACAGTGGAAAGCTATTATCTGATCGATTACGAAAATGTGGGAAATAACGGAGTGAAGGATTGTTCGGATATGACTAAATCCGATCACATTCACATTTTTTATACGGATAATTCTAAGAATATCAATCTCGATATTATAAATAACCACGGATCGGCAGAATTTGAAACACATAAAGTTCCTTCCGGTAGAGAGTCATTAGATAAGCACTTGGGATCATATTTAGGGTATTTGATCGGTAAATATCCTAATAAAGGAGTTAAAGTTTACATTATCAGTAAGGATAAAGGTTACGATGCCCTTATAAAGTTTTGGGGCAATAATGCTGATATAGTTCGCAAAGAGAAGGTTGAACCTATAAAAGAGAAGAAACAACCCGGTGCAAGCAAGGAGAAAGCAAATAGCCCCAAGCAAACACCAAAGGGATCGGATTCTAAGCAGGTTAAAAGTTCATCCGAAAAAACGAAATTTAATGCCGAACTGCAGAAAACATTATCTAAACTGGGATACGGTAAAGAAGATATTTCTGTGATAACCAAACTTGCTGTTAAGCATTACGGAAGTGAAAATTTCAAAAGAGATGTTCATATAGAGCTGCAAAAAAATTATAATGACTGTTCGGACATATATAATGATATAAAGCCTATTTTATCTAAGTACTGTTAATTTGGAGTATATATGAACGAAATCACTCTCGACATCTCCGGTGTCGTTGAAAAGGACGGTAAGAAAATAGCGCGTATTCGTTTTTCCAGAGGTGAGGATTTTGCGGAAGGTTATATTCCGGACTGCGTCCTTACGAAGGTTCAGGGATTTACGGATGAAGAGGCTTCTCAGCTGACAGATTACCTCAGGGCTAATCTGACTGAGTTTAAAAAGCGTGCTGCCGCTATCAATCCTCTTACTGCCATTATGGGAAAGACCGGAGATAAGAAATGAAGTATGTATAGGGCTGTAAATGTGCTTTGGGTGACATAATACGGAGCAAAATTGAGCGAATTCGGGGGCTTTAAGTGGCGAACACCTCCTAAAAGGCGAAAAATACGCAAATTTACGGTTTAAATTAGGCTAAAGTATTGATAAACACTGACTTTTGTGGTATTTTAACTATGTTGCGTAACGCAACAAATAAAACTGTTTTTTAGAGGAGAGATTCAAATGAACAGAGTAGAATTAGTTGATGCAATCGCAAAAGAAGCAGGACTTACCAAGGTTGATGCTGACAAGGCTCTCAAGGCTTTCACCAACACCGTATCCAAGGAGCTTAAGAAGAAGGGTAAGGTTCAGCTTGTAGGCTTCGGAACCTTCGAGACCTCCAAGAGAGCAGCTCGTAAGGGCAAGAACCCTCAGACCGGTGAGGCTATCAAGATCCCTGCAGCTACCGTTCCTAAGTTCAAGGCAGGCAAGGCTCTTAAGGACCTTGTAAACGGTGCTAAGAAGTAATTAAAAAGAAATTCTTTTTATAGGGTAAGGATCTTGATCCTTACCCTATTTTTATGTGTAGGGCGCACGGGGTGATTGGAGGTACATATGGCAAATGATGAAAGACTTGTATTTGATTCTATTCCTGCCTTGAATGAAAAACTAAAAACCAACCGAAATATCGCCAAATAACAAATAATTAATTTTTGAGGCATTTTTGCCCCGATTTTCCTATGTCCCACCAGTCAAAAAGTGGTATAATTCCTGCATCCGGATGTT
>JAGPFR010000032.1 GCA_018056425.1 Lachnospiraceae bacterium | reverse complement strand
TCTGCCACGGCAACATCTGCCGTTCGCCCATGGCAGAATTTGTAATGAAAGATTTGGTAGAAAAAAGAGGCTATTCAGACAGATTTGAAATTGCCTCTGCAGCAACCAGTACGGAGGAGATTGGAAATCCTGTTTATCCTCCCGCAAAAGCAGAGCTTGCAAGACATGGAATATCGTGCGAGGGAAAGAGAGCAAGACAGCTTCGCAGAGATGATTATGAAAAGTATGATTACATAATCGGAATGGAGAATTTAAACCTCAGCTATATGAACAGGATTCTCGGAGGAGATCCTGAAGGGAAAGTATCACTCCTGATGGACTTCACTTCACATCCTGAAGACATTGATGATCCCTGGTATACGGGAGATTTCAAAGGAGTATACAATCAGATAACAGAGGGGTGCGAAGCACTTCTGAACAAATGCATTAACGATTGATTCTGAAAACAGCGTAATCGGTTTATACAACCGGTCACGCTGTTTTTTTCGACTGATGAAAACTTTAAAAATAAGTATTGCAATAATACTTAAAATGTGTATAATGATTTTAAAGTTGAGTATTGAAACAATACTTAAACAGAAATATTAAAACTGATTGTGATTTATTATGCTAAAGTCTATTATTTTCTTATAGCGTGAACGGAGGTATTTAATATGGCTAAGAAGATCATCGTAGTTGTCGACATGCAGAAGGATTTCATCGATGGAGCGCTCGGTTCTGCGGAGGCGGTTAAGATCGTTGAAAACTGCGCTGAGAAAATCAAGGCGGCTAAAGCTAACGGGGACACCGTTATTTTCACAAGAGATACTCACGGTGAGAACTACATGAACACCGAAGAGGGCAAGAACCTCCCTATTCCTCACTGCATCAAGGGAAGTGACGGATGGCAGATAACCGGAGCACTTTCTCAGATCATCGATAATCCGGTGATCCTCGATAAAGAAACATTCGGAAGCAGAGATCTCGGAAAGCTCGTAGCTGAGAAGCTGGCTGAAGGCGATTATGACGGAATCGAACTTTTCGGACTTTGCACCGATATCTGTGTAATAAGTAACGCACTTCTTATCAAGGCTTTCTGTCCCGATATTCCCATCTATGTCGATGCATCCTGCAGTGCGGGTGTAACTCCCGAAAGCCACGATACAGCGCTCAAAGCAATGGAAAGCTGTCAGATTCATGTAACCGGAAAGGGTGAGGAGCCGTGGAGATAACCGGAATCTACAACATAGCGTTATTCGGAGGGACGTTCGATCCGTTCCACATGGGTCACTACAAACTTCTTAAGAATTTCAATGAAGAGATTCGGCCCGATAAGATCTGCATCATCCCGACGGGGCATCCGTATTTTAAGGAAAATGTCGGAAAGAAAGTAAGCTCGTCTGCCGACAGGATCGAGATGACAAGAGCGGGACTTGAAGGGCTCGATATTCCCTGGGAAATATCTACCGTTGAAACGGATAAAGACACCCCGAGTTATTCCATAGAGACTATCAGGTATTTCCGCGAAAACGGACTTCCTAAAGCCTCGGATGCCGGACACCTGAAGATATGGTTCTTATGCGGAAGCGACCTTCTGTTTGAGATAGACAAATGGTTTAAGTTCGAAGAGATTCTTTCATCGGTAACTCTTGCAGTCATACCAAGGGGCGATGACGACATGGATGAGATCCTTGCACGTAAAAAAGAACTCGAAGAAAAATATAGTGCTAAGATCCATATTTCAAAGTATCACGGAAGAAAGATTTCCTCTACAATGATAAGGGAAAATCCGGAAAGGTATAGGGATCTCATTCCTGAAGGAACTTACGAATACATCCGTGAGCACGGACTTTACGGAAGCGGACAATAAACGGTTTGCCTTCGCATGAAGGTTTTGAAAGGAGTTATATATGGAACAGATCATCAACAGCCTGCTTGAAACAGACCTTTATAAGTTCTCCATGGGTCAGGCAATCTATCATCAGTTCCCCAGCTACACCACGACCTGGACATTCAGATGCAGAAATACCGATGTCCGCTTCACTCCCGAAATGGTCGAGGAGATCAGACGTCAGATCAGGCTCTACTGTGATCTGAAATTTACCGAAGAAGAACTTGAGTATCTCGGTAAGATCACCTGGTTCCAAAGATCTTACGTAGATTTCTTAAGGCTCTGGCATCCCAGATTTGAGGATTTCGAGATTGGTACCAAGTCTCCCTGCGGACTTACGATCGAGACCAAGGGAACATGGCTTAATACTTCCATGTATGAGATTCCTACTCTTGCGATCGTAAACGGTGTTTACTTCCGCATGGGATTTGATTATGACAAGCTTCTTGCAAGCTTTAAAGAGCGTCTTGATGACAAGATTAAAAAACTCGAAGACGGAACCTGGAAGATCGGAGCATTCTCTGAGTTCGGTATCAGAAGAAGATTATCCGCAGAAGCTCAGGAACTTGCGGTTTCGGAGCTTGCTAAGGCAAAGCTGGATGGTTCTCTTTTCGTAGGAACTTCCAATGTATACCTCGCTAAGAAGTTCGGACTTAAGCCCGTCGGAACCATGGCTCATGAGTGGATCGTGTGCGTAGGTCAGGGAAATCACAAGCACAATCCCGCATACTCCAACTGGTATGCTCTGGATGCGTGGGTCAAAGAGTACGGCGTTCTCAACGGAACCGCACTGACAGATGCTATCACCACAGACTGTTTCCTTAAGGATTTCCAGCTTACATACGCGACTCTTTTCTCCGGCGTAAGACAGGATTCCGGCGATCCCATGAAGTGGGGCGATAAGATGATCAGGCACTACGAAGAGCTTGGAATAGATCCCAAAACCAAGACACTTCTTTTCTCAGATTCACTTGATTTCGAGAAGGCTCACAACATCAATGCATACTTTAACGGAAGAGCAAAGGTTGCATTCGGTATCGGAACTTATGTTGCCAATGACACCGAAGTTCCTGCTCTCAACATCGTTATGAAGACCACCGAGTGTAACGGTCAGGATGTTGCGAAAATCTCCGACAGTGAAGGAAAGGGAATGTGCAAAAATCCTGATTATGTAGATTATCTGCAGCGTACCATCGACTGGAGAATGAAGCACGAATAAGAGGTGAGACATGCTTACTAATGTTGAAAAGACGGTAAATGATATTACCGAATGGATCAAAGATTATTTTGAGAAAAACGGAAAGGGCTGCAAGGCGGTTCTGGGAATATCCGGCGGTAAGGACTCATGCATCACTGCAGCACTTCTTGCAAGAGCACTGGGCAAAGAAAGAGTAGTCGGAGTTCTGATGCCTGACGGAGTTCAGCCGGATATCAGCGATTCCGAAGCGGTTGTTGAGTTTCTCGGAATAGAACACAAAGTAGTAAATATCGGTGAGACCGTAGCTGCGCTTAAAAAAGCGCTTGAAGAGGCGGGATCTGCAGTTACCAAAGATACCAAAATTAATATTCCTCCCAGGGTTCGTATGACCACTCTCTATGCCGTGGCACAGGGACTTGAATGCGGCGGAAGAGTAATAAATACCTGTAATAAGTCCGAGGACTACATCGGATACAGCACAAAGTTCGGTGATGCTGCGGGGGATATGTCCATCCTTGCGGGTTTTACGGTTGAGGAAGTTCTTCAGATCGGAGAGTACTTGGGTCTTCCCGAGCATCTCGTTCACAAGACTCCTTCGGACGGACTCAGCGGAATGAGCGATGAAGACAAGATCGGTTTTACCTACAAGGTACTTGACAGATATATCGCAACCGGAGAGTGCGAGGATGAAGAGATCCGTAAGAAGATTGACCGAATGCATGTCATGAACCTTCATAAACTTGAGCTCATGCCTCATTTTGAGCCTTAAAGGGGTGGCCACTTGTCACCGCAAATATATGTGTTAGAATAGCTATGTAAACGCTTACATAGCTATTTTTTTTCAAAAAGGGGTACGAAATATGAGTTTTACCATAAATAAGGATTCGGTCATTGTAATCGACGAAAAGGACTGGCCCGGAGTATTCCGCGTTGCCGGCAAGGTGTCCGATGACTTTAACAGAGTATTCGGCTCGGGCAAAGATGCCGAGAAGGTTTCTTTTTCCGGAGATGTGAATTCTGTTGTGGGAAAGATCGTTGCCGGATGCATCGGAAAATCCGCGATTATCGATGCACTTGAGAAGGCAGGGCTTATAGATCTTTCACAGGTTCGCGGTAAGAACGAAGTATATCTGTTCACCGTGGTTGAAATCTCAGGTCAGTCCACACTTGTTATCGCCGGAAGCGATAAGAGAGGAACCATTTACGGACTGTTCCATATCTCCGAGCTTATGGGAGTAAGCCCCTGGGTATGGTTCGCTGATGTGACTCCCGAGGGAAAAGACAGCGTGGAAGTTTCGGCTAAAGATAATCTTATCAGCAAGGAGCCTTCGGTTAAGTACAGAGGCTTTTTCATAAACGACGAGTGGCCTTCATACGGAAACTGGACCATGAACAATTTCGGTGGTTTTAATGCCGATATGTACGATCATGTATTCGAACTTCTGCTTCGTATGAAGGGCAATTACATGTGGCCGGCCATGTGGTCTTCATGTTTTTCGGATGACGGCCCCGGAATAGAAAATGCAAGGCTTGCAGATGAATACGGTGTTGTAATGGGCACCTCACACCATGAGCCCTGCATGAGACAGGGTGAGGAGTTCTCGCACGTAAAAGGACCTGATTCAATCTACGGAAATGACTGGAACTTCAACAGAAACAGAGAGGGTCTTATCAATTTCTGGAGAGACGGTCTTAAGAGGAATGCACCTTTTGAGGATATCGTGACCGTAGGAATGAGAGGAGAGGCGGACTCCGAGATGCTCGGAAGAGAATGCACGACTCTCGATAATATCAATTACCTTAAGGATGTTATCACGACCCAGCAGAAACTTATCGAAGAAGTTCACGGCGATAAGTCATCCGAGATCAAGAAGGTTTTTGCCGTTTACAAAGAGGTAGAAAAGTTCTACTACGGCGATGAGGAAAACGAAGGCTTAAGAACCTGGGAAGGTCTCGACGGAACCATCATTTTATTATCCGACGATAATCACGGAAACATGAGACTGCTTCCTCCCGCTTGTGACAGAGACCATAACGGCGGATTCGGTATGTATTATCATCTGGATTATCACGGTGGTCCCGTATCATATGAGTGGGTCAATTCAAGCTACATCGCTACTGTTGCAGAGCAGATGGGCCAGGCATACGAGTGCGGAGTCAGGGATCTGTGGATCGTAAATGTCGGTGACATCAAGCCGGTTGAATTTCCGCTTAACTACTTCATGGATCTTGCTTATGATTATGACAAGTGGAGCGTAGAATACCCTGCATATACCGAAAAGTGGGCATCTGCGCAGTTTGGAAAAGCAGGCGCAGGCAGCGTATCCGAAGTTGTAAACATCCTCGAAGACTACACCCGCATCAATTCGGTAAGACGTCCGGAGACTATTTCTCCGTTTAGCTACAGCCCGGTTTATTTTGACGAAGGAAGAAAGATGCTTGCAAAGGCAGGCAGGGTCATCGCAGAGACTGATGCGGCATTTGAGAAATTCAAAGGAACGGATCTTGAGGATGCATTCTTCCAGCTTGTTTACTTCCCCGCCAAGGCTTCCATGAATCTTCTTACCATGCAGCTTTACAGCGGACTTAACAAGGTGCTTGCAAAGGCAGGATGTCCGTCTGCGAATTATTTTGCCGAAGGCATTAAACAGTGCTACGCGCTTGACCGCATCCTTGAAAAAGAATACAACGCTCTTGGAAACGGTAAGTGGAACGGTATGATGCTTTCCGAGCACATCGGATTTATCAACTGGAATGAAGAAGAGCATATGGTTCCCACAAGGGAATATGTTATCCCTTACGAGAATGACAGAGTGTGCGTAAGCGTAACCGGAAGCGCTAAGTTTACGATGGGCGGAGACTGGACCAAGAAAGAACTTCTTATTTACAATCTTCTTACTCCCGGTGCGGAAGGCGAGATCAGAGCAGAGAACTGCTGCTCAGAAGATGCCGAGTGGAAGGCAGAGACGGATTGCGATTGGATAGTTCTTTCGAACACTTCAGGCAAGCTTAAAGGCGCTGCGGATGAAAATAATTTAAGCTCCGAAGGCCCCGATGCAAGTGTTGTTTACATCGGCGTAAGTGCGGATGTGGAAAAGCTTCATAAAGCGTGCGGCGCATCAGGCGCAGAGACTGCTATAGGATTTATCAATTTCACGTCAGGCAGAAATAAGACCAAGATCAAGGTTGTTGCAAGAGACTTTACCGTGGAAGAATTAAATGCATCACACTACGTGCCCGTTCTTCCCGAAGAGGTTGATATCCCTGCAGAAGGAATATCTCTTTGCTGTGCGATCGAAGCTGCTGATTTTGAGAAAGTATATCCCGGAAAAGAATGCGACTTCAGAGTATATGCGCCTTACGGCAAGTTTGAGAGCGGAATCAGAGTATATCCTGCAGACGGCGGAAACAAAGATCCCAAAGATATGCCCTCAGCTGATTACAGCTTCTATTTACCTGAGGGCGGTGAATGTGAGATAATAATCAGCGAGGCTCCCGGAGGACCTGTTTTCAAGGAGACCCGTTCATCACTTGCGATTGCCTTAAACGGCGGCGATATCATTAAGGTTCCCATGGTATCGGAAGACTATAAGGCAGGCGAAAACAGCAGCGCAGAGTGGTGCAATGTGGCTCTTGTCCATGAGAAGGTTAAGTCGGTTAAGGTAAATGCCGTTAAGGGTAAGAATACATTGACCGTCTACGGATATGAACCCGGCGCTGTATTTATGAGATGTGTGATCAGAAGCGCACGCGGTAACATGACGGATTCCTTCTTCGGACCTGTTCCGGGATTTGTTTTAAGCTGAGCAGATTCAGAAACGAAAAGAGGATTTCCCATGCAGGCAGATCAGTCACGTCCCATCTATGTCATAGGACATAAGAATCCAGATACTGATGCCATTTGCTCCGCAATAGGATATGCGGATCTTAAGAGGCGTCTGACCGGCGGAGATTACAGAGCAGTCAGATGCGGGCATCTTAATGACGAAACGAAATTTGTTCTGTCCAAATTCGGAGTAAAGGCTCCCGAGTACATCAAAGATATCAGAACCCAGGTGATGGATATGGATATCAAAAGACTGCCGGGTGCATCACCTCTGATGTCGCTTAAGAAAGCCTGGAAGGTGATGCAGGATGCGGATTCGGTAACTCTGTGCATCACCGAGGGAAAGATCTTAAAAGGTCTGATCACTCTCGGAGATATTGTTGAATCCTACATGGATACGGATGATTGCGGAATTCTCGCATTGTCCAAAACTCCTTATTCAAATATAGTAGAAACTCTCGAAGGAACACTGGTTGCCGGTGAAGAAGAGGGCGTCGTTGAGCGCGGTAAAGTCGTTGTTTCCCAGATCGGGGCCGCAGGCGTTTCAAACGGTGATATCGTAATATTGCCCGATGGAACGGAAGATGCCGCAGAATGTCTTGCAGCAGGTGCATCCTGTCTTATAACCTGTTCGGGAACAAGACCTGACGACGCTGTCAGAAATGAAGCTTCCGACAAGGGAGTACGGATCATCGTGACCAAGTATGATGCGTTCTCCGTATCGAGGCTTGTCGACCAGGCAATTCCTGTTGTGCATTTCATGAAGTCGCAGGATCTTGTTACTTTCAAGATGACGGATTATGTGGATGATGTAAGACCTGTCATGGCCTCCGCTCACCACAGATATTTCCCCGTACTTGATGAAAAGGGTGAATACGTCGGAATGATCTCCAGAAGAAACCTTCTGGGTGCGAAGAAAAAGCAGGTTATTCTGATGGACCACAATGAGAAGAATCAGGCAGTCACCGGCATTGAATCCGCATCGATCCTGGAGATAATCGATCACCACAGATTAAGTGCGGTAGAGACCATATCACCGGTATTTTTCAGAAATCAGCCTCTCGGCTCCGCATCCACGATCGTATATCTCATGTATAAGGAAGCTCATGTGGAGGTTAAGCCTGAGATAGCGGGACTGCTCTGTGCGGCAATCCTTTCAGATACTCTTATCTACAAGAGTCCTACCTGCACGGATGTTGATATCCAGTGCGGCAACGAGCTTGCTCACATTGCGGGAATCCTCCAGGATGAATTCGCTCGTGAGATGTTCAGAGCGGGAAGTGACTTCGAGCATAAGACCGGAGAAGAACTTCTTAAGAGAGATTTCAAGAAGTTTACGATAGAGGGTTATTCCGTCGGTATCTCCCAGGTCAATGCGATGATGAAGGAAGAGACCGAGCTTGCGGAAAACAAAGCGAAGGAAGCCATAGGTGCATTCCTTACGAGGGAAAAACTCGACATGGCATTTTTCATGGTAACTCTTATCCCTTCCGAATCATCGGCAGTTGTATGGGCAGGAGAGGGTGCTAAGGAAGTCATGAAGTCGGGATTCCAGACGGATATTTCCGAAAATGATGAGAGAGTGTTCCTGAGCGGTATCGTATCGAGAAAGCAGCAGTTCCTTCCTGCGGTTGTCGAAGGAATTTCCGTGCTTTCACAGAATTGATTATTGTTTAAATATGTTGTAAAGTAATTCGGTGCGGTAAATGCCGCACCGAATTTATAAGCGGATGTGATGGAATTGGTAGACATGCAAGATTTAGGTTCTTGTGCGAAAGCGTGTGGGTTCGAGTCCCTTCATCCGCATTCCTTCAAAAAAATCCCCGAGAAGAATCTCGAGGACTTTTTTTCAGGCACGCAGATGCGTGCCTGAACACCAGGGTTCGATCTTCGCTCCGCTACGGTCCGCGCAATACTGACGTCCACCGGACGTCATGCGCCCCTTCATCCGCATTCCGAAAAATATCCTTGGGTATGTGCTTAAGGATATTTTTATAGTATAGTTTGATAGCGACGACATGAGTTTTCCGTAAAGGGAATAGAAGATGAAAACATATTTTGATGACGGCAGGATCAAAATACGTAGTATGGTGCCGGAGGATGCAAAGGTACTGTATGATACGTATTTGTCTTATGGATGGCATCCCGAGATAGAAACTTACGAGAGCTATTACAGGGAGCAGGAGGAAGGTGTTAGACTTGTATTTATCGCCGAATATGATGGTGATGTGAAAGGTCAGTGCACGCTGGTTCTGCATCCCTCGGAAGGACCTTGGGCTGGGAAGGACATCCCTGAGATAATGGATCTGACGGTTTTCTTTGATATCCACGGAAAGGGTATCGGGAGTAAGCTGCTTGATGTTGCTGAAAGTGAAGCGGCTAAAAGCTCAGATACTGTTTTTCTGGCAGTGGGAGTCCATTCGGGCTACGGTCCTGCGCAGCGTATATATGTAAAGCGCGGATACATTCCGGATGGAAGCGGAGTTTGGTATCAGGGTAAAGTTCTGGATCAGTATGCGCCCTGTGTTAATGATGATGATCTGCTGTTGTTTATGTCCAAGAGTTTGAAGAATTAATTGTGCTTCCGTCTTAATCCGGCGTGATATTCGGTGAAAAAGCATCGAATCTGACAGAAATCGAGCAAATTGACGCTTCCCGCAGAAGGATCCCGGAGAAAAAGCATCGAAACAGTGAGAAAATACGGGAATTGATGCTTCCGGAGGAAGAATCCTGAAGAAAAAGCATCAAAACCTCGGGAAATCGTGGAAATTGATGCTTCTGCCCGATTGCGCATAGGAAAAAGGCATCAAAAGTTACGAATAACGTGACTTTTGATGCCTTTGCTGTTATATGATACCCACTTCCCCTGAGAATCCCGGGTTTAGTCGGTTCTTCTGCAGACGAGGATGTCTCCTGATTTTAATATGATGTTTCTTGTCGGAACAGCGGTGACTCCGTCTCTTATAAGAACGAGTATATCTGTGTTTTCTTTTTCTTCTGCGTATCCGATGTTTTTATTTACATATGGTGTATCCGGACCGACCGTAATGGTGATGAGTCCGGCTTTTTCTTCACCGTGTCCCTGGTTTCTGCGGATCATGGTGTACTTCTCGACAAAGCCTGCGGAGATGATACCTGTGGGTATCGCCACAACCGCCATTGCCAGGAAATCAATGAATACTCCGATGGTCTTACCTATAATGGTCACCGGGAATACATCGCCGTATCCTACGGTGAAGATGGTTGTAGCAGCCCACCACATTCCCGATAATGCATTAGGGAAAGCCTCGGGCTGGACTTCGTGCTCCACCGAGTACATGCAAAGGCTTGAAGAAAGCATCAGTATAAGTATGATCATTACCGAAGACATGATCTGTGAGAATCTGTCCTTAAAAACCGAAAGTATTACATAGAAAGAATCATAAGTTGAATTGATCTTGAAGAGTCTCAGTATTCTTGCTACTCTCAGGAGTCTGAACACAACGAATCCCGACAGATAGTAGAAGGGAAGGATGGTCAGAAGTTCTATGATACCGTCGAGGCTTGTTACGAATTGCCATACGGCTTTTCTCCTGGAAACATCGGGATAAAGATAGCCTGCGGTCGCGATTCTCAATACATATTCTATTGTAAAGAAAACAATGCTCAGTATATCCAGAAAGTTAAAAACACCTGAAAGGAATTCAAGCTGTTCGAATGATTCGAGTATGAGAGAGAGTATATTGAGAATGACTATCGTAATCAGAAGTGCGTCGAACAGGAAGCTGGGTATATCGGATCTGCTTCCTATCTGGATTATCTCAAAGATTCTTTTTCCGGTAGTTGTCTTACGGGCTGATGTTTTCTTCTTATTCTGTGAACTCATTTATATCCTTTCGGATCCGAAAACCGTGATCCGCTATTATTATTTCTGAAAAAAATATTACCTTCCGCAGTAATTAATGTCAAAAAAGTTTAATAAAATACGAATGCCGGTTTTCTGCGAAAATAGTGAATTTGTCTTGACTTTGGGAACCGAAATTGCATTAAGAGTTTCCGCGTTCGTCAAAAATCATAAAAAAATTTTCAAAAAAACGTTTTCTTTTTGTCATATGTGTGATATATTCGTGACTGTAAGGGCGCGAAAACGTTTTTCGGGCTATCCCGAGAGACCACGCCGGAATAAAAAACGGAGGAAAAATTATGAAAAGAAAGTTACTTAGTCTTGTTCTCAGTACGGGACTCGTAGCAAGTTCTCTCACCTCACTTGCAGGATGCGGTAAGGCAACGGGAGAAATCAAGATTTGGGTTGCTGATAATGTTGTTGAGTTTACCAAGACTCAGGTTGCGGCATTCCAGCAGGCAAATCCCGAGTATTCAGGTTACACCATTATCGTTGAGCCCGTTGGCGAAGGCGATGCAGCTACCAATATGCTTACTGACGTTGAAGCAGGCGCTGATATCTACGGATTCCCTCAGGACCAGCTTTCCCGTCTCGTTGCAGCTCAGGCAATCACCCCTATCGGTGATACGGATGCAGCATGGGTAGCAGAGCAGAACGATGCAGGATCAGTCGGTGCAGCAAAGGTTGGCGATATCACCTATGCATATCCCATCACTTCCGATAACGGATACTTCCTTTATTATGACAGCTCAGTAATTTCCGATCCTTCCACTCTTGAAGGTATCGTAGCCGATTGCGAGAAGGCAGGAAAGAGCTTCTACATGGAGATCAACTCAGGATGGTATCAGCCCGCTTTCTTCTTCGGAGACAACGGATGTACTCTTACCTATGACTCCGATTCCACCGGTGCATTCACCGCTTGCAACTCCAACTATGCATCTGACGCAGGTGTTACCGCTCTTAAGAACATCATTGCACTTCACAAGTCACCTGCATTCGTAAACGGATCATCCATCAGCAACGCTACCAACGTTGGTGCAATCGTTGACGGAACCTGGGACTCAGGCGCAGCTAAGGATCTCTTCGGAGACAACTATGCAGCAGCTAAGCTTCCCACCTGTGGCGGAGTACAGCTCTCCGGATTCGGCGGATTCAAGCTTCTTGGTGTTAAGCCTCAGACCGACAAGGACAAGCTCGAGGCTTGCAAGGCTATCGCTAAGTATCTCTCATCTGCAGAAGTTCAGCTCGCTCGTTACAACGAAGTAGGCTGGGGCCCTTCAAACCTTACCGCTCAGGCATCTGAAGCAGTAACTTCCGACGCAGCACTTTCAGCTCTCGGACAGCAGCTTGCATTTACCGTACCTCAGGGACAGTATCCCGGAGATTACTGGTCACTTGCTACCGCTCTCGGAGATTCCATCATCGCAGGAGAATATGACAATGCCAGCGATGCAGAGCTCTTACAGGTACTTCAGGACTTCCAGGATACCTGCATCAGTTACGCTCAGTAAGACGTAATTAACGGACGTGGGGCAGGGGACCGTTCGGCTCCCTGCCTCTTTTAGAAAAGAGTAGTGTTTTTTTCCCGGAGGGATTCACCTATGGAAAAGCTTGATAAAATGAAAAAAGCCTTTCATGAATTCGGGCAGCTTGTCAGCCGAAACGGAAAGGGATTAAGAGAAGCAATAACCCATAGCAGCTGGAAGACCAAAATATCAATGGTCATATATGGCTTTGCACATATCCTCAGAAAGCAGTTCCTGAGAGGATTTACTCTTCTTGCGGGTGAAGTTGCTCTTATTTATGTAATATTCGGTTTCGGATGGCAGTATCTTACCAAACTCGGAACACTCGGAACTTCAAGCGGAGGTTATAATCCTGACGGAACCATTTCCTACGGCGATAACAGCTTCTTCATATTGTTATACGGTATACTTGCGATCTTCGCGGTTATCGGTCTTATCGTACTGTGGTGCATCAATGTCACCGACAGCTACAAGTGTGAGAAGAGACTTGCAGAAGGCAGAACTCTTCCCAAGAATATCGAGGATTGGAGAAATCTCTTCGATAAGAATTTTGCGCAGACCATTCTTACCATTCCCGTTATCGGAATCTTCGTATTTACCGTTATTCCGATAATCTTCATGATCTGTGTTGCATTTACCAATTATGATAAAGAACATACTCCTCCCGCTGCACTTTTCAGCTGGGTAGGACTTGATAACTTTAAGGAACTCCTTAACTTCGGAGGAGGCGGACTCGGATCTACTTTCTTCAAGGTACTGGGCTGGACGCTTATCTGGGCATTCTTTGCAACATTCCTGAACTATTTTCTGGGAATGGCGGTAGCGATCCTTATCAACCGTAAAGGTATCAGGTTAAAGAAATTATGGAGAACCATTCTGGTAACCACCATTGCGGTTCCCCAGATTGTAAGCCTTCTGTACATCGGAAAACTCTTTGCGGCAGACGGTCTTATCAATCTCTTCTTAATGGATCACGGAATAATCGAAAGGGCAATTCCTTTCTGGACGGATGCAAACTATGCAAGAGTATTGATCATAATTATCAATCTCTGGGTTGGTATCCCTTATATGATGCTTATCACCACTGGACTTCTGATGAACATCCCCGCAGACCTCTATGAATCTGCAAGGATCGACGGAGCAAGTGCTTTTCAGAGCTTCAGGAAGATCACTCTTCCCTACATGATGTTCATTACCGGACCTTACCTTCTTACCAGCTACATCGGTAACCTGAACAACTTTAATATCATCTTCCTGCTCAACAAAGGACAGCCCAAGAGCATGGGCCTTGCCAAGGCGGCAGGATCTACGGACCTTCTTGTTACATGGCTTTATACCGTTACCGTTACCAACAACGATTACAAGACCGCTGCAGTCATCGGTATCATGGTATTCCTGGTTACGGCAATTGTATCCCTTGCTGTATACGGTATGCTGCCTTCAGTTAAAGATGAGGAGGGCTTCCAATAATGAGTAGAAAACAGAAAATAGGAAATTTCTTCACTTATATAGCATTGATACTTATCAGTATCATCTGGCTGTTTCCCTTTGTGGGACTCGTGCTTCAGTCTTTCAGATCCTATAAGACCGAGTTCGGCGGAATGGTCGGATATCTGGTGCCCAAACAGTTTTCGCTTGATTCATATATCTTCCTGTTTAACGGAGAGTGCCAGTTCCCCAGATGGTATCTGAATTCATTTGTCATCGCTCTGAGCCTTGCATTCCTTCAGACGGTAATAGTCATCTGTGTTGCCTATGCGCTCTCGAGATTCAGATTTACCGGAAGAGAGTTCCTGATGAAGACATGGCTCGTCCTCGGAATGTTCCCCGGATTCTTAACCATGATCTGTCTGTACTTCCTTCTTAAGATCATGGGACTGACCCAGGCAGGAGCCGTTCCCGGACTTATCCTTATCGGTATGGCATCATCCGGAATGGGCTACTATGTATGTAAAGGCTATTTCGATACGGTTCCCAAATCGCTTGATGAAGCGGCCCGTATCGACGGAGCTACAAGAGCACAGATCATGTTCCAGATGATCCTTCCTCTTTCAAAGCCCATAGTGATCTACACCGCACTGGTAGCATTCATGGCTCCCTGGTGTGATTACATCTTTGCTTCATATGTTGCTTTCGGACACAGCGCAAGCTACAACGTAGCCGTATCCCTCCAGAATTGGGTATGGACCAATGACTATCAGGGATTCTTCACCAGATTCTGCGCAGGCGGTATCGTAGTAGCAATCCCGGTAACCGTACTGTTCATGTTCCTTCAGAAGTATTATGTCGAAGGAATCACAGGCGGTGCAGTCAAGGGCTGATTTTTATCCGAATTCAAAAGACCGTGCGTTTTATGCGTACGGTCTTTTTTGAAAAATATTTTACTTTTTTGGTGAATCATTATGAAAAGAAAACTGGCAGCTTTATTATCATCCGTCCTTATCTTAACCGGATGCGGTAACGACAACACTGCACCCAAATGTTCTGAGCTTATAGACACATCCTGCAGAGAGATATCCGTATCCGTTTCCAAAATCGATAATCTGCCCTCAGATTTCCTCATGGGGGCGGATGTAAGTTCATATCTGTCGATTGATAAGAGCGGAGCCGCATACTATGATTTTAACGGGGATAAGCTCGATATGGACGGTTTCTTTGCCCTGCTTAAAAGCAGCGGACTTGATATCGTCAGATTCAGGGTATGGAACGATCCCTACGACGAAAAGGGAAGAGGATATGGCGGAGGAAACTGTGATACTCAGGCTGCCGTGACAATGGGGCAGAGTGCGACAAAAGCCGGTCTTCAGGTAATGATCGATTTTCACTATTCCGATTTCTGGGCAGATCCCAACAAGCAGATGACTCCCAAGGCCTGGCTTGTCATGTCGGACGATGAGAAAGAAGCGGCACTTGAAGAGTTTACAAGGCAGTCCCTTACCGCACTTAAGGATGCGGGAGTAAATGTAACCATAGTCTCTGTCGGAAATGAGACCGATAACGGAATGAGCGGAGAGACGGGATGGGCGGAAAAGTGTGCTCTTTACAATGCCGGAAGCAGGGCGATAAGGGAAGTGCTCCCGGGAGCACTTATCGCAGTTCACTATTCAAATCCCGAGCATGATTATGTTACATATGCAAAGCATCTTGAAGATAACAAAGTCGATTATGATATTTTCGGAACGTCATATTATCCATACTGGCACGGAACGCTTGAGAATCTGACTTCTACGATGAAAGAGGTCGCCGAACTGACCGGAAAGAGAGTTATGGTTCTGGAGACTTCATGGGCATATACGCTTGAAGACGGTGACGGAAACGGAAACACGGTTTCGCATGAGGAAAATTCGGATGATCCTTATTACAGTTTCAGTGTACAGGGTCAGGCCGATGAGATATCTTCCGTAACTCAGGCTATCGCTGATGTCGGTGATGCCGCATTAGGATGTTTATACTGGGAACCTGCATGGATCCCTGTTAACTGCTATAATCCCCAGGGACGAGATGCGGATAAGGTCTTAGAATCCAACAAAAAAGCCTGGGAGAAGTATGGATCGGGATGGGCATCAAGTTATGCATCCGTTTACGATCCTTCAGATGCGGGAGTTTATTACGGAGGAAGTGCGGTCGACAATCAGGCACTGTTTGATTTTGCGGGATATGCACTTGATTCGCTCAATACCTTCAGATACATGAGGGAGGGTCATGAAGCCGAGGGTCTTACTTTATCGCAGATCATCATGCCTGCGCCGATATCCCTTGAATATGGCGAAGATATACACGATTACCTGCCGATGACGGTAAGAGGTGAGCTTGATAATAAGCAGCGGCTTACGTTTAATGTCGAGTGGGACGAGGAAGAACTGGCCGGAATTGACGGAGCGGGAGAATATACCGCGCACTGTACGATAATCGATGAGATACCGGGCGGTGACGGAACACCCAGAAAAGTAATGATAAAGGTAAATATCCTTCCGGAAAATCTTCTGGTAAACGGAGACATGGAAAGAGGAGATGCTTCGGGATGGACGATAAGCGATACCATGGCCGGTATTACCACGGACGATCCATACAGGGGCGATTATTCGCTTCATTTCTGGAGCGAAGGACAGGTTTCATTTACCGCATCGCAGAGTATCACTGCCGGTCAGAACGGAGAGCTTGTATTTTCCATGAAAGCCCAGGGTGGTGACATGGGTGACGGTCATGTGGTCAAGGTGGTTGTTACTAATGAATCCACGGGCAAAACGGTGGAGGGAAGCGTAACGCTTGCCGGATGGCAGAAGTGGCAGGAGACGGGCTCCATAACGGATGCCGGAATTGCTCCGCTTGAAGTAAGTTCGGGTGATACGGTAACTCTTGAGATCGTTGTATCGGGCGCTGCAGGCGGCTGGGGAACTATAGATGATGTCTTTCTGGCATACAAATAAATAAAGATATGATATCATAAGTAAGATATGTCGCTTTGCGGAGGTAATATAAATGTTTGCAGTGCTGATCATCATTATTCTTCTGGCAATTATCTGGATACTGCTGAAACTTCTCGGGATGGCTATAAAGCTTCCTTTTAAGATCCTGGGAGTATTGCTCAGTCAGCCTTTTTCCACGATATTCTGGATAATTGTTATTCTGTATATTGTTTATTATGTCATCGGACATTGAGATAGGAGAGATAAATGACTTATTCATCATCATACGAGATAGAGAATTTTCTTGAGAACATTGCGGATACAACAGAGAACTGGAGCTATATGTCCAGCTTCGGAAATTTCCTGAGGTTGGTATGCGCCATTCTGGCGATAATCGGAATGTGGAATATGTTTGAGAAGGCGGGAGAACCCGGATGGGGATCTCTTATTCCTTATTATAAAACATATCTGCTTTATAAGATTGCCGATATGAAGAAGATGTTCTAGGTCTATCTGATCTCAGCGGTTGCATCGGTGGTTCTTATTATCATTTGTTTCTTTACATTCATTATGTCATTGGTTACCATGACAAGCCATTATGAATCTTCGGCATTCGCATCGTTAGGATCGATCGGGGTAATGTTGGTGATCATCTGTGCACTGGCAATACTCGGCGTGGTTCTTCGAATAATGAATGCGGTCAAACTTTCTCAGGTATTTAATTTAAACGGGGGATATGCAGTCGGTCTCATATTCCTTCCCTGGCTTTTCTATATGATCATCGGACTTTCCAAGGAGATTCACTATAAGAACCGCATTCCCGGAATGCAGGGTTATGCCGGACAGGGCGGATATCAGGATCCCTATGCCAATTCCTACGCTCAGAATCCATATCAGCAGAACCCTTATCAGCAGAACCCTTATCAGCAGAACACCTATCAGCAGAATCCTTATCAGGAGAACACTTACCAGCAGAACACCTATCAGCAGAATCCTTATCAGCAGAATACATATTCACAGACCGAATATGCCAAGAACGCATACGATCAGAATGCTGCTCAGCAGAATCCCTATGCAAACCCTCCCAAGGAAGAAGCATGGAAGACGATTTATGATGATGATGCGAACAATTTGAATCAGTAATTTTTCGCAGAAAAAAATGTCTTTGAGAAAAATGAAAAATCCGTGTTTTTTTCCTTGACATGACGATTCATTTTGGATAATATAATCGTTGTCTGTTTTGTGTGTCCGTAGCTCAGCTGGATAGAGCAACGGCCTTCTAAGCCGTGGGTCGGGGGTTCGAATCCCTTCGGGCACGTTATGGTGGGTGTAGCACAGTTGGTTAGCGCGTCAGATTGTGGTTCTGAAGGTCGAGGGTTCGAGTCCCTCTACCCACCCTCGCCAACAGGCGTTTTTTTATGACCGCAGGTTACTAGTTCGAACCGGCCGTAGGGCTATCGCCAAGCGGTAAGGCACAGCACTTTGACTGCTGCACTCGTGGGTTCGAATCCCGCTAGCCCTGTACATGAGACACTAGCTCAGTCGGTAGAGCACTTGACTTTTAATCAAGTTGTCGAGGGTTCGATTCCCTCGTGTCTCACTTGAATGATCACGAAGTCGCATTATATGCGGCTTCTTTTTTTTATGGTATTATGTATTAGGTTTTCAGAGAAAATAATTTAGGGAAGATTTGTTAATGAACAAGATCAGGGACTTCGTTAAAAGCAATTATCGTTTCAGTCTCGGCACGGCTGTATTTGCGTGCATCTACGGCTTTCTTGTCGGCCTTTCATATGTACTCGGATATCAGCTTGAAAAATACGGTATGACACTTCCCGGTGTATCCGGCAAGTTTAAGATCTTTGTTTTATCGCTTCTTATCATGATCCCCGCAGGTCTTATCGCTTATTCGGGATTCATGTTCATGGACAGGTTTTATTCATGCAAGGATAAGAAAGCATCAAAGCCTGCACTCAGTCCTAAGAAAGTTTTCCTGATCGCTTTTATCGCTATCCTTATTTGCCGTATTCCGGTATTTATGGCCTATTACCCCGCTGCAATGTCTTACGATTTCGGAAGACAGTATATCGAGGCAATGAAGGGTCATATCTGGTTCTATGATTATCAGCCCCTTATCCATACCGAACTTATCAGGATCTTCTATCTGATCGGCCTTAAACTCGGAAGCGTTGAGACAGGAATGGCACTGCTTTGTTTGTTCCAGATTCTTGTTACGTCCGCAATCCTTGCTTATACGGTTTCTTTTATGGTAAGGGTCACGGGCAGGACTTTCCTGTTCCCTGTTTTTACGGTTCTTTACGCACTCCTTCCCATGCACGAGCTCATCTCCGTGATCATGACCAAGGATGTTTTCTTTTCCGCATTCTTCGTACTCTTCGTCTGCCTTCTCTATGAGAGAACGCTTAAGAAGTCCGTTCCGCTTGATATCGCGATAGTCCTGACCGCGGTTCTTAATATAACCTTCAGGAAAAATTCAGTATATGCGATGTTTTTTTTGATCGTCGGATATATTTTCTATGAGAAAAAAGTACGGGATAAGATGCTTTCGGTCGTTCTTATCGTTATCTGTATCGCAGCAGGAAAGGGTGCGCATAATGCAATGCTTGTCGGCTTTGACTGTATCAGGGGCGGAAATGCAGAGATGTACAGCGTGCCCATGCAGCAGCTTATGAGAACCTATGTGCATCAGAAGGATAATCTCACCGCTGAGCAGTATGAGATGATAGCGAGAGTTCTTCCTCTTGAGATGGATGGGATCGGCTACAATCCCTATTGCTCTGACAGTGTTAAGAATTACAGCGGATACCGCACCGAAGTATGGGGCGGAGGAGTAAGCGGATTTTTCAAAGAGTGGAAGAGCATCGGCCTTGCTTATCCCAACGAGTACATTGATGCTTTCCTGTTCCTGAATAAAGGTTACTGGTATCTTCCCGACAGAGTCTATGCCGAAGTTTTCGGTGTGGGCGCAGAAAACGGAAAAGGCCTTCTCCATACTTACAATTGCACTGCCGGAATCGAGGGAGGCGTAACCGAAACCTGTTATGCTCCTGCGGTAAGAAGCTATTACGAGCAGGTTATCAATGAGAATGCATTCTTTACCTGGCCTGTATTAAACTGGCTTTTCAGACCTGCATTTTATTTCTGGATAATGATCTTTACGGTATTTGAAGCGCTTCGCAAAAAGAACCGTAAAGGCCTGCTTATGCTTACGTATCCTTTGTTTTACATGGCTACGCTATTCTTCGGACCTTTGGTCTATTTGAGATATATGTACCCGATCATTCTTTCGCTTCCGGTACTTATGTCGGTTATCTTGTTCGAAAGATCCCCCGAAAAATAAAAAAAATCTTGCGTTAATCAATTCGGTAGACTACAATAGCAGATAGGAAAACGGTTTCCTATTTTGGGAGAATAATTATGGCTAAACAGGAACATATCAGAAGAGCAGGTATACTCCTTCCGGTTTCGTCGCTTCCTTCGGAATACGGCATCGGAACATTCGGAAAAGCGGCATATGACTGGATCGATTATCTGAAAGCATCGGGTCAGTCCTATTGGCAGATCCTGCCTCTCGGACCAACCGGATACGGGGATTCTCCTTATCAGAGTTTCTCAACATTTGCCGGTAATCCTTATTTCATCGATCTGAATATCCTCATTGAAGAAGGGTTTATCAGGAAGGCCGAATGCGACGCTCTTGACTGGGGCGGAAGCGTCAGATATGTGGATTACGAGAAGATGTTTACTTCCCGTTTTGCCATACTCAGAAAAGCCTATACAAGGGCTGTAAAGGCCGGCCTTCTGCAGGATAAGGACTTTATGTCTTTCTGTAAGAAAAACAAATCCTGGCTCAATGACTATGCTCTTTATATGGCACTCAAGAATCACTTCGGCGGTAAGAGTTATCTTCTCTGGGATGACGATATCAGACTTCGTGATAAGAAGGCGATGGAGAAGTACACCAAGCTTCTTGCTTCCGATATAGGATTCTATATGTTCCAGCAATATGAATTCGACGTTCAGTGGAAGAAACTTAAAAAGTATGCCAATGATAACGGCATCATGATAATCGGTGATATTCCGATATATGTTGCTCCCGACGGAGCAGATACCTGGTCCGAACCCAGACTTTTCCAGCTTGATGAAAAAGGATATCCTACAGCTGTTGCGGGATGCCCTCCCGATTGTTTTACCGAAGACGGACAGCTCTGGGGCAATCCGCTCTATGACTGGGATTATCACAAGAAGACAGGCTATAAGTGGTGGATGAGAAGACTTAAAGCATGCTTTGACATGTATGATATAGTCCGTATCGATCACTTCAGAGGATTCTATTCATACTGGTCCGTGCCTTACGGAGATAAGAATGCACGAGGCGGAAAGTGGGTGAAAGGTCCCGGATTTGAATTCTTTGCGGAGATGAAACGTCAGCTCGGTGAAAGACCCGTTATCGCTGAAGATCTCGGATTCCTTACCGAAGGCGTTATCAGGATGGTTGAAAAGACCGGATTCCCGGGAATGAAGATCGCACAGTTCGGTTTCGATCCTTCCGCAAACAGCGAACATGCACCTCACAATTACGACAGAAACTTTGTTGTATATACCGGAACTCATGACAACGATACAATTCTTCACTGGTCGCTTAACTGTGATAAGAAGACTGCAAAGTACGCGATGAAATATACCGGTGTCAAAAAGAGGAGCGATCTTCCCGCAGCAATCATAAGAGAGTGTTTTGCAAGCTGTGCGGACACCTGCATTATTCCAATTCAGGATTATCTCGAACTGGACAATGAAGCAAGGACCAATACTCCTTCAACGCTTGGAGATAACTGGAAGTGGAGATGTGTATACTCCGACTGGAGTGAGAAGCTTTCGAAGAGAATGAACAAGCTTGTTAAGCTCTACGGAAGAGATTCAATGGTCGCACCGAGATAAAAATATACCCCGCAACCAAAAGTTGCGGGGTTATTATTATGCCTGTTCTTCGTTATCGTCGAATTCAAACTCATTGGTCATCGCCATATGAGAGTTGTGATACTTGGGTTCGTATGTAACGTCTCTTCCGAACCATTCGGGAGGAAGGAAATTCTGTGCGGCTTCTATACTTCCGAATTCAACCTCTGCGATCATCAGAGGAGCAAAGGGCTTATCGAATACGTCGAGCTCGATAAGAAGCGAATACTCATCGGGCGGTTTCGGAGTTCCTTCGATAACCTGAGGATGCTCCAAGGGGATGAGATATCTTTTCTTGGAGATGACATTTCCGTCAGCTTTGGTAAGAAGGTGATAATAACCTTCGGATGTAAGTGGGAGATTTGCTTCCTCTCTCTGCATAAGTCCCGATCCCTTGTAGGTGAGAATGAAGTCGTCATCCTCCCTTCTGATCCTCACTACGGGATTGGTGCACAGATAAGCCTGCTCTATTAAGTGAAACGGATAAGTCTCAATGTCATCCGGTAATTTTTCTATCAAAAACTTTCTTTCTATTTCCATTTTTGTATCCTGCTTTATTCGAATGCGGGCGAGTGATGAACTATCGCCCCTGCAATCTTTAAAGCTTCTTCCCTTCCTGCACATATCTCTGCGATGGTAAGTGCAAAATCAATCGATGCTCCCATTCCCTGTCCGGTGATGATTCCGGAGTCAATCTCGACGGGAGAGTGTGTTACCAGTGCGCCGCCTTCTTCAAGATGTGATTCAAATGAAGGGTGACTGGTTGCTTTCTTGCCCATAAGGAATCCTCTATGGGCGAAGATGCTGGGTGCCGCACATATTGCTGCGATGTATTTTCCGGCACCGTAGAAATTGCCGATGAGGTCTAAAAGCTCGTCACAGGCTTCAAGGTTCTCGGTTCCGACTTTTCCGCCGGGGAGGACGAGCATGGTGTATTCATCCTTATTTATATCGGCTAAGATCTTATCTGCCTTAACCTGTATTCCGTGAGATCCGTTAACTTCGAGTCTTCCGTTTATGGAGATCGTATCAATCTCTATGCCGGCACGTCTTACAATATCTACTACGGTAAGTCCTTCTATCTCTTCAAAACCGTCAGCAAGGAAAATCGCTATTTTATTCATATCATGCCTCCGAATCCGATCTTACGTTGATACCGTTAACTACGACTTCTCCGTTTAATTCGATAACGAGGCAGTCTTTGCCGTCAACGGACTTTTCGTTTACAAGGTCTGTCCTGTCGGGCTTTACTTTGACTACGACATCGGGGGTTCTTACGTCAAAAGATCTTGAGTTGAAGACATTGCTCATCATGAGGGGCTTGTCTTCGGGCGAGATCTTCTCGTACTTGTCGTTGAATGAGTCCATCTTCTCGTTGCTTGATCCGCTTGCTTCAAGGAGGTTTCTTATATCATGCTTTTCCATGGTCAGGGGAAGGAGCTGTTCCTTGTTATCTGCGATCATTCTCGACATTTCTTCGTGAATGTTCTTAACGCTGCTGAAATTGCATTCGTCGCCGAGAGTCTCTTCAACGATGGCTTCAAAGGTTTCTTTTTGCGAGACCGCACTCATGGGTTCGCCTGCTCCGAGCATAAGCTCAATGAACTGTTCGTTTAAGTTCTCCGAATCCTTGGAGTAGTACATTACGGAGTGGATATCGGCGTTTCGGTCATTAAACGCGGGGAAGAGGTATCCCAGCATGGGGAGCTTTACGATCCAGTCCCTCTTTCTGTCGTGGAATTCATTGGTCTTAGGGTCATAGGAGAGGCCCGCATCGGTCAGATCCACGGGGCAGATTACGGTGAAGATGTAGTTGTAGATATCTTCGGATGCATCCTCGTTAACCGAACCGTCCCTTGTCTTCTGGGGGATATCGTACACATCGTGGGCAACCAGTATCAGGTAGTTTCCGACGTATTCGAAAGAGGAGATGATGCGGTTATAGTAATCATCGAGCAGGTCATCGTCCTGAAGGGCGCTGTCACGCAGCTTTAACAGGAAATCCTGCTGACCGCCTTCCTTTTCCGCTTCATTTGTAATATCCAGTGTCAGAGCACTTTTTCCGACGGTTCCCGAGAGAGCCTTTCTGAAGATATCGAAGTATTTATATGTCTCTTCTTCGGGGAGAGAGTGGAATGTCTTTACAAATGTTGCTTTCTTATTCTTTTCTCCGTCCACATAGCATCCTGCGATTCTGGTTACGGAGCAGTTTTTGGGTGTATAGAGCTTTTTGATCTCGCTTAATTCTGATTTGATCATGTATAACCTCCTGCATGCCTTCATGCCCGGCAGCAAAGGATATTTTACCACATATTTCCCGTTTACGATATCGGCGGGGCAAATGCATGAGTCTGAGTATTTATTCAGGTTGAAATAGGCGGCTTTAATTGTTAAAATGTAACACGCAAAAAACAAAAGTTATCAAGTGAGGATGCTATGGAACAGTATAAGCAGGAATTTATCGACTTTATGATTGAGAGCCAGGTTCTCAAATTCGGAGATTTTACATTGAAGAGCGGCAGAAAATCACCTTTCTTCATGAATGCGGGAGCATATGTAACGGGATCTCAGCTTGCAAGGCTCGGCGAGTACTACGCAAAGGCTATTCACGATAACTTCGGAGATGGTTTCGACGTTCTCTTCGGACCCGCTTACAAGGGAATCCCCCTCGGAGTAGCAACCGCCATAGCATATTCCAAACTCTACGGAATAGATGTCAGATACTGTTCAAACAGAAAAGAAGTCAAGGATCACGGCGATACCGGAATCCTTCTCGGATCCAAGTTAAATGACGGCGACAGGGTTATCATGATCGAGGATGTTACAACTTCCGGCAAGTCGATCGAAGAGACCTATCCCATCATCAAGGCTCAGGCAAATGTCGAGATCAAGGGACTTATCGTATCCCTGAACCGTATGGAAAAGGGACTTCACTCGGACTCAAGCGCACTTGACGAGATCAAGGCAACTTACGGATTTGACGCAGCCGCTATCGTAACCATGAAGGAAGTTACCGAGTACCTGTACAATACCGAAAGACAGGGCAAGGTATGGATCGACGACGAGCTTAAGAAAGCGATCGACGAATATTATTCTCTCTACGGAGCCAAATAATCAGTATTAAGGAGTTTTACCATGGAAGAAGAAAAAATCTATAAAGTAGTAAGAGCAACTGGTGCATGGGATCTTGCGATCGGTATCGCTACCATTATTCTCGGACTCGGTGCGGGCATCATGCTTGTTGTGAGCGGAGCAAAGCTTCTCTCATCAAGATCCAAGATAATGTTCTAAAAATGCGCAGATCATTTATGTTTACAAACAGACGTCATCCCTATATCGGGATAATGTCTGCAATATTGGGTGTCATCTCGCTGGTCTCTCTCTTTTACGGGATAGGAAGCAGTTATCTGCTCGGCGGGGATGTTCCCATGGGATTCGGAGCAGCCGTTCTTCTGGCCACTCTTTATTCTATGGCGGGATGGTTTATGGGAGTCATGGCTGTCAGACTTCCGGACTGTTTCAGGATAAGCGGGATCCTGGGGATCATATTTAATTCCGCTGCGCTTATCATATCGGGATTTTTGCTCTGGATACCCACATAACGGTAAACAAAAGCTTCGGACTTTTATCCGGAGCTTTAATCATGTAAAAAAGTGTTTTAGTACCAAATATTGTTATTATTTCTTTAAGATATTACTAAATATAGGTTAACAAACTTGCACAGATACCCTATTTTTAGTAAAATACCAATGGTTTTACATTTATAAGGAAAAGACTTAGGAGGAAAGTGATGAGTACAGCTAAGAAAAAGCCCGCAGCAGTGGTCGGTATAGTCATGGGCAGTGATTCCGATATGCCCGTAATGGCTAAGGCGGCGGAGATCCTTGATAAGCTCGGGATAGGCTATGAGATGACCATTATCTCAGCTCACAGAGAACCGGATGTCTTTTTTGAATATGCTTCTACCGCAGAGAAGAAGGGATTTAAGGTTATTATCGCAGGTGCCGGAATGGCGGCGCATCTTCCCGGAATGTGCGCGGCAATCTTCCCCATGCCCGTAATCGGTATCCCCATGCATACCACATCACTCGGCGGAAGGGATTCTCTTTATTCGATCGTTCAGATGCCCGGCGGAATCCCTGTTGCGACCGTTGCGATAAACGGCGGAGCAAATGCGGGACTTCTCGCAGCCAAGATTCTTGCGACATCGGATAAGACGATCCTTACAAAGCTTAAGAAGTATTCGGCAGATCTTAAGAAGCAGGTCCAGGACAAGGATGCAAAGCTTCAGGAGATCGGATACAAAAAATACCTCGAGAACAAATAATTATTATATAAAGGTGGACAAAATGGCACTTGATTACAAGTCAGCAGGCGTAGATATCGAAGCGGGTTACAGATCCGTCGAGCTCATCAAAAAATGTGTAAGCGAGACTAACAGACCCGAAGTTATGGGAGGCCTCGGAGGATTCTCCGGCGCGTTCTCAGCAGCGGCATTTAAGGGCATGGAAGAGCCTGTTCTTTTATCCGGAACGGATGGAGTAGGAACCAAGCTCAAGGCCGCATTTATTCTTGATAAGCATGACACCATCGGTATCGACTGCGTTGCGATGTGTGTTAACGACGTAGCATGTGCGGGCGGCGAGCCTCTCTTTTTCCTTGATTACATCGCATGCGGCAAGAACATCCCCGAGAAGATCGCAGAGATCGTTAAGGGTGTTGCCGAAGGATGTAAGATGGCTGAGTGCTCACTGGTAGGCGGCGAGACCGCAGAGCACCCCGGAATGATGCCTGATGAAGAGTATGATATCGCAGGTTTCTCCGTAGGCGTTGTTGATAAGAAAGACCTCATCACCGGCGAGAGCATTAAGCCCGGCGATGTACTTGTTGGAATCGGATCCAGCGGAATCCACTCAAACGGATTCTCCCTCATCAGAAAAGTATTTGAGATGTCCGAGGAGTCCCTTAAGAAGTATTACGACGAGCTCGGTGAAACTCTCGGCGAAGCTCTTCTTACTCCCACCAGAATCTACGTAAAGGCTCTCAAGGCACTTAAGAACGGCGGAGTTAAGGTTAAGGGATGCAGCCACATCACCGGTGGCGGATTCTTCGAGAATATTCCCAGAATGCTTCCCGACGGAGCCAATGCCAAGATCGATAAGAACAGCTATGATATTCCTCCCATCTTCGGACTTATTCAGAAGACCGGATCGATCGAGGAGAATATGATGTACAGCACTTACAACATGGGACTCGGAATGGTTCTTGCACTTGATCCCGCAGATGCGGACAAGGCTGTAGAGCTCCTTAAGGCTGCCGGAGAGAAAGCTTGGATCGTAGGAAGCGTGATCGCCGGAGAAAAGGGTGTGACCTTATGCTGAGAGTAGTCGTCTGTGTCAGCGGAGGCGGAACAAACCTCCAGGCTATTATCGACGCGGTTAAAGACGGTTCGATCACCGGTGCGGAGCTGGTAGGAGTTATCAGTAACAACCCCGGAGTAAAGAGTCTTGAAAGAGCGGCAAATGCCGGAATTCCCGCGTTTGTAGTAAGACCTAAGGACTATGCGGTAAGAGACGATTTCCATAAAGCATTTATGGATAAGCTTGCTGAGCTTAAGCCCGATCTTATCGTACTTGCGGGCTTCCTTGTAAGGATTCCCGAAGAGATGTGCAAGGTTTACCCCGGTAAGATAATCAACATCCATCCTTCACTTATTCCTTCTTTTTGCGGAGTGGGTTTCTACGGACTTAAGGTTCATGAGAAGGCACTTGAAAGAGGCGTTAAGGTTACCGGAGCTACGGTTCATTTTGTTAACGAGGGAATGGACGAAGGCCCCATCATCGATCAGATACCCGTAAGAGTACTGGAAGATGACACCCCCGAAGTTCTTCAGAGAAGAGTTATGGAGGAGGCAGAGTGGAAGCTTCTTCCCAAGGCTATAGATGATATTGCGAACGGACGCCTGGTCATGGAAAACGGCCGCGCCGTCAGAAAGGCATGATATGAAAATACTTTTAGTCGGTGGTGGCGGAAGAGAGCATGCGATTGCTTGTGCAATCTCAAAGAGCCCCAAATGTACCAAGCTTTATTGTGCACCCGGAAATGCAGGAATTGCAGCTATTGCGGAGTGTGTTCCCATCGGTGTGAT
>JAGPFR010000006.1 GCA_018056425.1 Lachnospiraceae bacterium | reverse complement strand
TGAACATGGTGTACGGGTTGCTTTTCTTTTTTTGCCATAATAACAGGCCTCCTATGATGTAGTGTATCATAGAAGACCTTATTCTTAGGTGCTTATGTTATTTACAGAAAAAGTTTCATACTCTCGTTAATGTTAATATTTTCTTTTTCACTGATATATCTGACCCCTCAAACAGATGATTCAGGAATTCCTTATTTGTTCGTAAAGAGGCGGAAATTCTTTTTTACGTGTAACCTCTGCAAGTCCAAGTTCAGTAATATCTATTACCATAACCGTTTCTGTATCGAGTGCGGATTCTTTTCTTAAAATACTGAGAAGCTCTTCACGATCCTCATCGTTTTTAAGATTAATAAAATCTATGATAATGATACCGGATATATTTCTGAGTCTTAACTGCCTGCATATTTCAACAGCAGCTTCAGTATTGACCGTCATATATGCGGATTCTTTATCTGTTCCTTTTACAGGCTTATATTTACCGCTGTTTACGTCTATAACGGTCATGGCTTCGGTTTTATCGAATATAAGAAAACCTCCGCATTTAAGCCATACATTGCGATCAAGAGCTTCATCAAGAGCGGTTCTTAAGCTGTATAGTTTGTCCAGTCCAAAAGACGGATCATCATATAACCGTACATTCGGAAACTCTTTGTTTAATACATCAAATACTTCATTTTTATCCGTAACGATCTCTTCGTATTCTTCTTTTTTAAAGACTTTATTTATTCTGTCTTTATATGACGTCTCGGATTTATACAGATAAGAATACTTTGTAAGATGTGATGCTTTTTCTTCAAGCTCTTTACCGTTTTCAATCTTTGAATAATCGATTTTGGCGGTAAAAGATGCTCTTTTCCCTTTTTGGGCCTGAGATGTAAGCTTTACCGGGATGAGATCACCCTGTTTGATATCAGTCCCTTTGTGGATCTTATTTAACGGCAGATATCCGTCACATCCGGGTGAATATTCAATAAAACAGGCACCAATATCATTTTTAACATCTTTAACGTAAGCTATGACGATATCGTTCGGTGAAATATCCTTTTCTTCACCACCTGATTCATTTCCGAGAACCGTGATGCATTTCATTTTTCCCGAAACGCATAGAAAAGCAAGGATCATCTTATCAAGGGATGTGACTATCATTTTTCCGGTATCGGACGTGCGAAGATTTTCCAGATCACGTGCCGTTTCTTTAACGGATGTTTGTAATACGGATCGGCTCATAAAACTTAAACACCAACCTTTTCAAGCGATAACAGATTACCGTTTTCGTTTTGAGTATACATATCAAGTCTGGTAATCTTAAGTGCATTAGCGGGAAGTATGATGTTATCAAGTCCGCATAAAAACTCCATTACAAATATGGGTTTAATGGAATCGGCACTTGAAGAATTGATCGTCATGTTTATAACAGGAACATCACTTGAATCGGATATTTTCAATTCGTAAATGAATTCTTTAAGATCGATATCCCTTGATGTTTTTTTTGTTTCTTTATGATATATGCAGTGATCCATCGCATTCATCCGGCCGATAAGATCACACATCGTTTTTACATCCGGACATGCATCTTTTTTATCATCAAAAAATGTGATCTCATATGATGAAGCAAATACAGAAGCCATTGCATTTCCGGCATCTTCAGGTAATACTTTAACGGATTTTATCCTGATTCCGGGAACGCTTGCTTCATTTAAGGCATTTTTGATTGCTTCACAATCGGGATTTTCATCCTCGATGCCAAGGTCCATATATTCACCTTCGCTTTCAAGACCGACACCCAAAGGGGCAGCGAAAGTCATGATCTGATGAGGAGAATATCCGGCAGAATAAGATACATTAACCTTTGCTCTTCTGATGCATTTCTGGAAATATCTCATTACATCCAAATGTCCGATGTATCTGACTGCACCATGTTTCGAAAATCTGACACGAATCTTTTTCATTACTTTACTTCCACAACATTTGTTTTATGGTATGACCTTCAATAAGCCTGGTCTCTACCAGAACGTCACTGAAATCAGTGATCTCTTCAGGCGTATCGATCAGTTTGATCAGCTTTTCGGCGGCAATCTTACCCATGCCTTCCATATCCTGTTTGATGGTAGTAATCTGAGGATCGTATCTGGAAGGAATATCTATTCCGTCATATGCTGCAACAGAGATATCATCCGGTATAACAAGGCCGTAGGCTTTGATTATATTGATTCCCCCGATTGCCGCATAATCATCCGGAAAAATAATACAGGTAGGAGGATCGGGCAATCTGAGCAGGGCTTCTGTTTCAAAGGCGGTTTTATTTATATCCCTGAATGATGACTGTCTGATATACTCTTCGGGTATCGAAATTCCGAGTTTGCTGCATGCCTCTTTGAAATTCTCAAGCCTGATCTGAGTGACACTATTCATATTACCATGAATGAAGGCAATTTTGGTATGTCCCATTCCCGAAATATGATATACAAGATTCTTGATTCCCTGCGCATTATCCGATAAAACCGAAATAACCCCATCCAAGGGCTCATCTATGGTAACAACGGGGATATCGCTTCCGACAACTTCAAGTACCTCGGGATCTTTGATATCGGTGCAGATTATACCGACCCCTTCGATCTTTCTTTCCTGAATCCTTTCCAGATAGGGCTTTCTGTGCGGAGCATCTTTATGAGTATTGATAAAAGTTATCTCATACCCCTTACTCTCCGCTTCTTTTTTAAACCCGTTAAGAACAGCTGCGAAGAAATCGTGGGTAAGACCGTTATTTGCTTCATCTTCAAATAGTATTCCCAAAGAATATGATCTGTCTGACATGGATTCCTCCTAGATTAGTTCTTTCCACTCTGCAATCGTTTTATCGCATGCATCTATATCGATATTCGAAACTTCTTCGGAAAGCCGTTCATACAATTTGCTCTGCTCAAGATCGAAATTGTACTTATCGAGTCCGGATATCACTTCCTCCATCATATCGATATCAAGATTATCCAGCGCTATGGTCATCATATCGAAAAGTTCCAGAAGAACCTTACGGGATGCTTTAGTTTTACGCTTCTTCTTTTCAACTTTCTTATCGTCAAAAAGAATTCCGATTAGAGGCTCATATGACAGATATTTTTGAAGCATGGGCTCGGTATATTTTTCGATAAATCCGATATTTCTGTCATTACCGGCTTTTTCCAGCTCAGCTGCCATATCTGCAAGTTCCAGTGCACCGGCCTGTCTTGACAGGGACTTTAATGCATGAACCTCAACTGTGTAATTGGGCCAATCCTTATTTTCAAGGTACTGCCTTATAAGTGCACTCTTACCCGGAATCGCTTTGTGGTATTCCTTTAAAAGGTTATAATACATCTTCTCACTGCCCAGAAGCTTGATCGCAGCTTCAGCATTAAGGTCTGATATATTATAGAGATCCTCATATACGGAATCTTCATTTTTTTCATCGGAGATCTCCGAAATAACGATATCCTTTTTAACCTTCTCAACAGGAAGCCATTTGCGCACCGTATTGACCATGTTAAGGACTTCTATCGGTTTTGCTATGAAATCGTTCATTCCCTCCGACAAGAACATGTCCTTGCTGCCTTCCATGGCATTTGCGGTCAAAGCGATTATCGGCACTTCGTCATATTCCTTGTGAAGTCTTCTGATTATCCTGGTAGTTTCTATTCCGTCTATCTCAGGCATCATGTGATCCATAAGGATAAGATCGAATTTATTTTTGCTGATGATATCGATGGCTTCCTTGCCGCCCGTAGCTCTTGTTATCTGCATCTTCAGAGGCTCAAGGAGACCTTCTGCAATATTAAGATTGATCTCGTTGTCATCAACGATAAGGACCCTGGCATCGGGTGCGGTGTAATCAAATTGAATTGCCTGATCACTTCTTGATATCTTAAGTTCTTCATTATTCAAAGCCATTGCGATCGTAAGAGATGACAAAGGCTTTTTATTGATCCTTACATTTGCTTTTTTGTGCTGTAATCGGACGTAAGATCGATCAATTCGACAAAATTGATCTCGGGATTTCTGTTTATGATCAACCTACGAATTTTTCAATGGTTCCGATTAGCTTATCTTTGTCTATGGGTTTTAACAGATAACCCTGAGGTTTCAGTGACAGTGCTGCTGTGATCTTATCTTTATCGGATACACCGATTAAAAATACAATGGGGTGTTTTCAAGATTTTCTCGTTTTCTTAAGTTGATCAATACATCCGGTCCGTCTTCACCGGGCATTTCATAATCCAGAAGGATAATATCCGTCTGTTTTGATTCAAGGAATTTATATGCTATTTTTCCGCTTATGGCGGTGGCTACATCATAATTTTCATGAAGGTGTTCTTTAACGACCTTCAGCATAATTGGATCATCATCAATAACAAGGACATGCTTTCGTCGGTTTTGTTCCTTGATCTTTTCAAGCTCGGCATGAAGCTTTTCTTCTTCGATAGCTTTCTTTTTCTTTTCATCCATATAATCGTTGATACGATTTCTTATGGCGGCTACGGAGATTGGCTTTTCGAATGATTCCTCTGCCATATAAACAACGGTATTTCTGAAGAAATCACAATCTTCACGGGATCCTGCAATAAATACAAAAATGCTTTCTCTCGTGAAAATTCGTTTCAATTCATTCATAACGTTGAGATCGTCCTTGGACTCACCGTTAAGGCAAAGTATAAATACGTCGGGATGAAACAGACTTACATGTTTGACGATATCTTCGTACCTGAAAGAGGTTGTTAGAAGATCGAAATCATCCGAAAGATGATTAAAGAAATCATCGATGATACTGGTTTGTTTGCCACAGATCAGAATCTTATACTTATCCATTTTGAACCCCCGAGTTAAACAGACACATAAAGATAACGATGTCTATATTTTATCTGAAAACACGGAAAAAATACAGTTTTTCGG
The DNA here is from genome assembly GCA_018056425.1 of Lachnospiraceae bacterium. Taxonomy (GTDB): domain Bacteria; phylum Bacillota; class Clostridia; order Lachnospirales; family Lachnospiraceae; genus AC2028. Next base: position 83,719 of record JAGPFR010000006.1, on the reverse strand, counting down.
AGGTTAATTACCACTCTTGACAACACCGGGGCAAATGCCTGCACCAAATGATGCGGCACCACATCCGCTGCACTGATGACGGCAGTTATAGGTGATCTCTCCGCGTGCTGCTTTTTTATATTCTTTAAGCAAAAATGCCTTGCTTACACCGATATCAATGAAATCCCAAGGGAAGAGTTCATCCTCTCCTCTTTCCCTGAATGCATAGAAATCAAGAGACAGACCGCATTCATTAATGGCTTCGATCCATCTTCCATGATCATAATAATCGGACCAGGCATCATAGATGCCGCCTTTTTCGTATACCTTCTTAATGACAGAAGCTACTTTCCTGTCACCTCTTGCAAGAAGGGCCTCGATTACGCTTGTATCGGCATCATGCCAGTTGTAATGTATACGCTTCTGGTTAAGCTGATTTGCTATGCCTCCGCGGCATACGTAAGCTTTTCTGATGAACTCATCCTGAGTGCACTGGGGCACCCACTGAAAAGCGGTAAAGGGCTTGGGTACAAAAAATGATGTACTTACGGTTATGGATATGGGACCGTTGGTACGTTTATCCTTGGGAACAAGTTCAAAAAACTCGACAGCAACTTTATTGGCCAGATCACCGATGCCTTCAATATCTTCATCGGTTTCGAAAGGATGTCCGAGCATAAAATAAAACTTGAATTTGGTCCATCCGCCCTGAATTGCCTGACCGGCTCCGGAGAGAATATCTTCTTCGGTAAGACCTTTGTTAATAACATTTCTGAGTCTCTGTGAACCTGCTTCCGGAGCAAATGTAACCGAAGATTTCTTGATATCTTCTACTTTATTCATTACATCAAGAGAAAATGCATCAATACGAAGCGAAGGTAAAGTGATATTTACCTTTCTCTTACTGCACTCTTCTATAAGATTATCCAGAAGTTCGGGAAGATGCGTATAGTCGGAAGATGAAAGTGAGCTTAGTGATACTTCTTCGTAACCTGTTGCATCAAGCATCCGGTATACGGTTTCAAGAAGCTTATCAACGCTTCTTTCACGTACAGGTCTGTAGAGTTCACCCGCCTGACAGAATCTGCATCCTCTGATACATCCGCGCATGATCTCCAGAACTACTCTGTCCTGAATACATCTGATATAAGGGACGATCGGTTTCCTGGGATAGTATGTATCATCGAGGTTTTTAACAACTTCCTTGCGAACCTTACGGGGTATTCCTTCAACCGAAGGTTCAAAGGATTTAAGGGTTCCGTCCTCGTTATACTCTGCATTATAGAATCCGGGAACATAAAGGCCTTTTATTGAAGCTGCTTTGATAAGGAAATCATTCCTTGAATAACCTTCATCCTTGCACTTTTCATAAAGGTCAATAAGCTCGCGATATCTCGTCTCACCTTCTCCGATGTAAAAGATATCGAAAAAGTCCGCAATAGGTTCAGGATTATAAGTACAGGGGCCTCCGCCTATTACGATGGGATCATCATCGGTTCTATCCCTTGATTCGAGAGGGATTCCGGACAGGTCCAGTATCTGTAAGATGTTTGTATAGCACATTTCGTACTGGATCGTTATACCGAGAAAATCGGCATTTTTAACGGGAGTCTGAGATTCCAGCATGAAAAGAGGGATATTCTTTTCACGCATGATCTTGTCCAGATCAACCCATGGTGAATAAACTCTTTCACACCATACATCGTCAAAAGAGTTGAACATATCATAGAGTATCTGGATTCCCAGATGACTCATTCCTATTTCGTAAACATCGGGAAAGCACATCGCAAAACGGACCCTGACAGAATCAGGGTCCTTTATGCATGAATTGACTTCGTGCCCGATATAACGTTCAGGTTTTTCCACAGACATTAAAATGTCATTGGACAAAAACAGATTATCCTGACTCATATTATCTTCCGGCTAATTCTTTGGTTACTTCTTCCCAGGTAATGTCTTTTTCTGCCATAAGTACCATTAAATGATACAACAGATCGCTTATTTCATAAACAGTTTCCTGATTGGAATGATTCTTTGCTGCAATGATGGTCTCGGTTGCTTCCTCACCGACTTTTTTGAGGATCTTATCGATACCTTTATCAAGCAGATAATTTGTATAGGAACCTTCCTTGGGATGAAGCTTGCGGTCCTTGATCACATCATAAACCTTCTCAAATACAAGCAAAGGATTGGACTCATCAACCTCATCGCTTCCGGTGATCTCATTAAAAAAGCATGATCTTGCGCCTGTATGACATGCTACTCCAACCTGTGAAACCCTGGCAAGGATGGTATCTTTATCACAGTCTGCAGTAAGAGACTTAACATACTGATAATGGCCGCTTGTTTCTCCCTTTACCCACTGCTCTTCACGGCTTCTGGAATAATATGTCATAAGGCCGGTAGAAATGGTATTAAGGAAAGCTTCTTCATTCATGTAAGCAAGCATAAGAACTTCGTTGTTCTTATAGTCCTGTACGATAACAGGTATCAGATCGTTGGGACCTTTCTTAAGATCGGACCATTTAATCTTGCTCTCAAGGCGTCTTACAATGATACCGTTTTCGGTACAGATATCCTTGATCGATGAGATCTCACCGGAATTAAGGGAGATAACATTACCTGTTACGCCTGCAACGCTGTCCTTTTTGAGGAATTCGATAATCTTATTAAATGCAAGATCCTTGGCACTGATAATGATCGGAAGATCGATATCATTTTCAATAACATCAAGTGCATGGATATTCTTGAGAAGAACACCTGAGCAGTATTTTGCGGCATAATCAGAAACGCTTCCCGTATCCTTATCATCACCCGAGTGATAATTGGTATCGGTTCCGATAAGCAGGCTTCTGTCAAGGGATTCTACCTGTGTTGTAAGAGTCTGGGGATAAGAAACCGCAGCGTAAACCTTGTCCCTTCCGAATCTTCCGCTTGCCGCGGATGTTAGAAGAATGTTTACTTCCTTGTCGTAATCAAGGATTACTTTGGAACATCCCGCATAGATGAGCTTCTTAACATCTTCGAGACGTTTGATGTTACCGGTAGCATAAATGGGAACTTCCGAATCTCCGCAGATGGCGCGGATTACTTTTAATGCTTCATCATGAGCATCATCGCCCATTCCTTCGGACAGATCATAAATGATGATACCGTCGGCAAGATCCCTGCAAAATTTCATTGCAAGGGAATACGCATCAGCCTCGATTATGGAATCATCTTCATCGGAAGAAACTGCACTTCCGTTTTTCAGATAAATGCATGGAAGAAATTTCTTAACGTACATTACAGAGCTCCTTTCGTTGAGAGAACTCCTGTGATCCTGGGATCGGTCGTTGTAGCCATATCAAGCGCCTTTGAAAACGCCTTAAACATAGCCTCGGTTATGTGATGTGCATTTCCGTCAGATAATACCTTAATGTGCAGATTCATTCCGGCGGAATAACTAACGGCATAGAAGAATTCCTTAACAAGTTCGGTATCAAGATCTCCGATCATGGGAACCCTGAATTCATAATCAAATCCAAGATAGGGTCTGTCACACAGATCAATACTGCAAAGTACAAGAACCTCATCCATGGGAAGAACGAAATATCCGTATCTGTTAATGCCCATCTTGTCTCCGACCGCTTTCTTAATGGCGTTTCCGAGAACTATTCCGGTATCCTCTACGCTGTGATGTCCGTCCACGTTAAGATCACCGTTAACTGAGCATTTAAGATCAAATAAGCCGTGCTTTGCAAATGCACTGAGCATATGATCGAAGAAACCTATTCCGGTATTCACCGAATTCTTACCGTTTCCGTCGATATTAAGGCTTATCTTGATATCTGTTTCTCCGGTTTTTCTGGAAACATCTGCTTTTCTAATCTTCTTTGAAGGCATATTCAGTCTCCTTTAATCAGTCCTCAAAACGTACTTTTATACTGTTTGCATGTGCGGTAAGACCTTCATTATTGGCAAACAGCTGAATCTTCTTTGAATCACGCTCAAGAGCGTCCTTTGAATAGTATATAACGGAACTCTTTTTAATGAAATCATCAACATTAACCGGGCTGAAGAATCTTGCGGTTCCGTTGGTGGGAAGTATGTGATTTGGACCGGCAAAATAATCACCGAGAGGTTCTGACGAGTATTCTCCGAGGAAAATAGCTCCCGCATTACGGATCTTTGTCATTAACTCAAAAGGATTAGCGGTAAGAACTTCAAGGTGTTCGCTTGCCACGGTATTTACTGTGTCTATTGCTTCATCCATATTATCGGCTATAAGGATGTATCCGTAATTATCAAGGGATTTTCTGATGATCTCAGCTCTTGAGAGAGTCTTGAGATACTCTTCTATCTCTTCATTTACTTTATCTGCAAGAGCTTTGTCGGTAGTTACAAGTATAGCACTTGCAAGTTCATCGTGCTCAGCCTGGCTTAAAAGATCTGCAGCTACATAATGCGCATTAGCGGTTTCATCTGCAAGAACCATTACTTCGGAGGGACCTGCGATGGAATCGATACTTACAAAGCCGTATACAGCTTTCTTGGCAAGGGCAACGAATATATTGCCGGGGCCTGTGATCTTATATACCTTGGGAATGGACTCTGTTCCGAATGCCATAGCTCCGATTGCCTGGGCACCACCTGCCCTGTAGATCTCATCTGCACCGGCGATATCAGCTGCAACAAGAGTGCCGGGATCGATGACTCCGGTCTTACCCGGAGGAGTACACATGATGATCCTGTCAACGCCCGCAACCTTGGCAGGAACGATATTCATAAGTACGGATGAGGGATAAGCTGCTTTTCCTCCGGGTACATATACACCGAGTCTTTCGATAGCGGTGATCTTCATGCCGAGAAGGGATCCGTCGGGCTTTGTTTCAAACCAGCTGTTTCTGAGCTGTTTTTCATGGAATGATCTGATATTTGCAGCTGCTTCCCTGAGTACTTCTATATATTCTTTATCAAGTTTGGTATATGCTTCGTCGATCTCTGCCCTTGTGACCCGTATGTTCTCGGGAGTAAGGTTAAATCCGTCAAACTGTGAAGTATAATCAAAAAGTGCCTTGTCTCCGTTTTCTCTGATATTTGCGAGAATATCATTTACTTTGGATTCATATTCGGTGTACTGGGCAGGTGAGCGCTTTAAGAGTGCACTCTGGATCTCAGCGATCGAATCCTGAGTCAGATTTACGATCTTCATATAATATTCCTCCTGGATTTATAACTGTTCTTTGAGTTTGTGAACAAGCTCCGCTATCCTGTCTCCCTTAAGCTGCATGCTAACGGGATTTACGATCATTCGTGCAGAAAGAGGACAGATCTCTTCGAGAACTTCAAGTCCGTTTTCTTTTAAGGTGGAACCTGTTTCTACTATATCTACAATGACATCTGCAAGTCCTACGATGGGTCCGAGTTCGACGCTTCCGTTCAACTTGATGATATCAACTGTCTGATTCTTCTTATTATTGAAATACTCCTTGGCAATTACGGGGTATTTACTTGCAACTCTTATTCTCTCATGATGGAGAAGTTTATCCGCAGCGGAATGTGGACCGCATACGCACATCCTGCATTTTCCGAATCCGAGGTCCAATATCTCATAAACATTTCTGTTTTCTTCGAGTATCGTATCTCTTCCGACAACTCCGATATCGGCTGAGCCGTACTCGACATAAGTTGGAACATCCGGACCTTTTGACAGGAAAAATCTGGTCTTGGTCTCTTCGCTTGTGAAGATCAGCTTTCTTGAGGAAGGATCCTTCATCTCTTCACATGTGATACCGATCTTCTCAAAAAGTTCCATTGTTTTATTGGATAAACGGCCCTTACCGAGCGCAAATGTAAGATAATCGTCGTAACTGTTCATAAACATCCTCACTTCTGTGCACAAACGGCGGCTCTTCCGCCCTTACCTCTGATATCTGCGGCCTTTTTCACTGCCTCCTCATAAGATGCTGCGTCGCCATCTTTATAGAAGATCTCACAAACGCTCGAGGCATCCGGAAATGAAAATCCCTGTCTTTCAAGAAGCTTTTCAACTTCATCGGGAAGAATAACAAATCCGACTGCGGCTGCATTTTTGCCAAAATAAGACAGGAGCTGATCGTATCTTCCGCCCATTGCTATTGGAGAACCTGCTCCGAGAGCAAAGGCTTTGAATACTATTCCGGTGTAATACTGGTACTTGGAGAGCATTCCGAGATCGAATGAAACATACTTTTCATATCCGCGGATCTTAAGGAGTTCAAAGAGTTTGCACAGTCTTTCGATCGCATTCTTGGAAATATCATTTCCTGCAGATGTTGCAAGCTCTGAAAGCATGGAATGATCGGCGAATGTATCTGTGATCCTGAGGAGCTTATCTCTCATCTCATCGCTTATATCGCATCTTCCGAGAAGGTCCGATGCCGCAATGGGGTTCTTGGAAGAAATAAGATCTCTTAAATCTCTTTCTTCATCAATGGAAAGCTTTGCTTCACTGCAAAGTCCCTTAAAATAATCAACTTCTCCGATAGATACCCTGAAATTTTCAAGACCGGTCTTAAGAAGGCTTTCAATAAGAAGTGATACCATCTCTGCATCGGCCTGAACGCTTCCGTCTCCTATAAGTTCGGCGCCTTCCTGAGTTATTTCGGAATACTTGCCCTGTAACGAAGAAATATTCTGGAATGTAGAGCCTATATAGGAAAATCTCAAAGTTCTGTCATCATCCATGAAATACTTGGCGGCACATCTTGCGATCGAAGGCGTAAAATCCGGACGAAGCGCAAGTGTCTCATTATCCTTATCAAAGAACTTATAAAGTTCCCTTGAAGGAATCGTTCCGACTTCTTTGGAAAAGACATCGAAATACTCAAATGAAGGAGTCTGGATATCCGAATATCCGTATGACGAGATCACATCGGAGATGGTCTTTCTGACAAACTTGATATTGTCATATTCTTTTCCGTAGATATCCCTTACACCGTCGGGAGTATGAAGTAAGTTATTATTGAAATCACTCATATATTTCTCACTTTAACTGTTGTTCATGGTAAAATATTGATGTTTCACAAAAAGATGTTTCACACTTTACTATGCTAATGTGCTAACATGCTAATATAGTGAATTATACAGACCGTTTTACTATATGTCAACAATAAAAAACACTCATATTATACTACAAATTTTTATCTTAAAATGATCGATAAAGACCTGTATAAGAAAGGATAATTATGGATTCTGTATACTTCGGAAAAGAAAAAACAGTATATGTTAATCCGAATAAAGAAAAATCCGAAAATGCGGTTCCTGTAAGGGAGTACTATTTTCCTGACGAAAACAGTGCAAAATACAGGATAATAGAATTTATCAGAAAGTTCGCGATCTTCTTCTTTCTTGACCTGATCATTGTAGTCTTTTTGATCCCCGGTCTTTTCTTTATATATCAGGAAAAATACCTGTATATTAAATATATCAACTTTTCCATCCCCACCGTGGGTTTGGTTTTGGAAACAGTTTGCTTAATATCCGTTCTTTTGTATTTTGTTCTCTCACCGATTGGAAGAACCAAGGTTTTTGTTAAAGAAAACAGGACATTCTACTTTATCAAATACAGAGTTCGTGTTCAGACGCACAGACTCATAAGATTCTCCGGTGAAAAAACCGAAAGGTGGATTCATGGCAGATATGCTTCAAAGATCGAACATATCGATAATCTGATAGACAAAAACAGCTTTAAGATCATAAAAGTTCTTACAGATTGTAAGGAATCCGAACAGATTCATGAAAGCGGATCATATTTTACCGGTTATAACGAAAAGAAAACACAAGATGAGGACTTTAAGCTTCCATCCTCATATTTTAAATACGATCCCGAACAAAACTATTACAGCACCGGTATTTTCTCCGGACTTCTTTTCTGGTTTTTGAAATGTGCAATATATGCGTTGGTTGCGATCTTACTGATGAATAACGGTAAGACCAATTATGCGATCTACAGTGAATTGCTTCCGGATGCGATTGCAGATGACGAAGCATTCTTAAGTTCATACGGATACGAAAGGGATCTGGGTTATTCCTACGAACCCAAAAGTGTCAGGTTTTACCGGGCCGATAACGACAATTCTGCTTCCGGTATCGGATTAGAGTATGAACTCAGCCTTGATCATGAGATCTATCACGATTCAATGACGATCACAAGACAAATGAATTTTGAAGATGATCTAAGTGTTATTTATGATCTGGTAAACGGGTTAAACGGACAAAACACTTTGCCGGACGGCATTCTGGAGAAAATGATCCTTAGATACAGGGATGGAGAACATAATATAAATGATTATATATCTCAGAAGGATCATGGCATTTTTATCTATTTAAATGAAACAGATCTTTACGATTACAAGATCATGATATCTGTAAGTAATTATGGTATTTGATAATTAACAAAAAGAAAAATCCGCATATATAGCGGATTTTTCTTATTAATATACCTGATTAAAACGAATCAAGAAGCTGTTTTAAAGAATCTTCCACATCTTCGGTTACTGCAGTCATCATATTTATGGATGTTGCTGTTTCTTCCGATGATGCAACAAGGTTTTCGGCCCTGGAGTTTACATTCTTTACAATCTGAGCAAGTCTGTCGGATTCTTCTATCAGTTTAGTTATTGTCTCTTTTATGTCCTGATTGTTCTTATTGGAATCGTTTGCCGTAACATTTGAATTCTCGGCAAGATTCTTGATCTCATCCGCTACAACCGCAAATCCTCTTCCTGCCTCTCCCGCTCTTGCTGCCTCAATCGAAGCATTCAGTGCAAGCAAATTGGTCTGGTTGGAAATGGCAATGACATCCGCATTATTGGATTCAAGCTTATCCAGATAACCTTCTACGGTTGAAAGCACTGTTCTGAGATTATCCGCAAATTTATCAACCTCTGCCATGTATTCGGAAATCTTACCGGTTTGCTGAGCATTATCTTCACTGATCTTCTGGATCTGTCCGATGGAGTTAAGCAGATTATTGAAGTTTTCGTTAATCCCGGAAGTAAGGGAATCTTTCTTTTGAACAAGTTCATCGTGTGAATTCTGAACCTGCTCTGTAAGTGCCAATGCTTTATCCTTCTCTTCATATGCTCTGTCCTTAATATAATGGACACAATTATGACGATGACTGAATCCGTTTGCTATAGCGATCGCCATATCACGGCAAGTGTCATATCCGCAGCAGTTACAATCAATATGGCGCTTCTCCTCGGTATTCTTGCGCATCTTTGTGAATATCTGATTGATCTCTGCCTCGGACGGAATCCTGTATGAACATTCTTTACTTTTGTCGGTATATTTCCTTATAAAATCGCTGAGTTTAAGATCGCTGAATTGCTTATTAAGCGCTGCAAGTCTCTTATCCGGAGTAAGCTTTCTGCCCCATGCAGACTTCCTGGATTCATTCTTGCTGTCAGCCTTAACCTTCTGGATAGTCTCAAATACTTCTTCATCCATGGTCTTGCGGTTATCTACACCTGTTCCGTACAGACAACCGTTCGTACAGTTGAGGGCATCGATAAAGAGGTACTTGGTCTTGCCGCCTTTAATGCGGTCCTTATTACGGCGCAGATACTCGTACATATGATGCTCGCCCTCCATCTGGCGGACAAGAGCATCCTCTCCGAGAAGCCAGTATACATTTTCTTTAAGACCGCCGGGCATGGGATAAATAGATCCGAGTCCGTATTCAATCTCATCTGTGAAAGGCTGAGCACCGCTTACAGGATGGGTCTTAAGATATGCAACGAGTTTGGAGAAAGTAAGATTATATGAGATAAATCCCTGATTGTTCGGATCGTCTATCTCATTCTTTTTGGCTATACAAGGGCTGATAAAGGCCAATTTATCGGTAATGCCCAAGTATTTCTTGGAATAAATAGCCGCACACATCATGGGACTGTGAACAGGCATAAGTTTGGGAAGCAGTTCGGGAAGATATTTTTCGATATACCCTACAACTGCGGGACACGGCTGGGAAATACCGCCATAGAATTTATTTTCGGTTATATATTTGATATATGCCCAGGTTGTGATATCGGCACCGAATGAAACACTGATAAAACGATTGACGCCGAGCTTTTTGAGCATGCCAAGATACTTCTCGTAATCTCTGGGATAATTTGCAAGAAAAGCAGGCGCGATGATAACCGAAATCTTCTGGCCTTTCTGAAGATCTGCGAAGAATTTCTCAACATCATCTTCATATTCTCTTGCTTTATGTTCGCACGCATCTATACATGCACCGCATGCGATGCACTTCTTGGGATCTACTTCAATAACATTGCCCCTGTCTTTCTCGGCAGCGACATTGGCACCGAAACAGCTGCAGGCTCTGATACATTTGTTGCATCCGATACAATTATCATTAGTCTTGATCAACCCCATAATAACCCTCCAAAGATAATGGAACTATATTTACATTATTTTATCAATATAACGGAGCTTATAAAAGTTTAATGATCAGAAATTTGTGACTAAATTGGAAATCAGAACTTTCAGTTTTCAGGTCTGTCCGCAAGGTCCTGATTGACTTTATCAAGATACGGAACCGGAATCCCCGGATTTTCTTTGATTATATAATCGGGATTAAGTTCATCATGTCTGAAGGATTTTCTTCCTCCATTCTCCGCTCTTTCCCAGAAGAATTCAAGCATCTGAAGCGGTAAATAGTAAAGCTCATCTCTTCCCGTAAAATAGATCAGAAAGAATGCTATACCGCCCTGTTTTTCAAATTTTCTCATGAACTCAACCTGATGAGCATGGATATTATTAAGGGCAAATGTATCGGAAGCACACTCTTTTGCATCAAAACAGATCGGAATTCCCTGAACAGCTCCGATATAGTCAACCGTACTCTTCTGATCAAAATACGCAAGGGTTATATGTCTTGTTTCTTTATCTATGTTTATCGGAGTTATGGGAGTCGGGATCTTCTGAACCAGCGCAAGACCGGCTTCGTCATATTTTTCATTGCTTCTGTTAATGAGGTCTTCAAGAGTGGATCCTCTGAGACCTCTTGATTTCCAGGTGGTCATACGCTGTCTTCCTTACTGATTCCGAGTTTGGATGATGCTATATTCATCATATCGGCAGGCATGGGTGCTGTCAGGTCGATATTTTCTTCAAGAACAGTTCTGTAAGAATGAAGCATCTGACGTTTGGCCATGGATGCGCTCTTTTCATCGCCGTATTTTCTGTCACCCAGAATGGGAAAGCCAAGATGACTTAAATGAGCCCTGATCTGATGGGATTTGCCGGTATAGAGTCTTACCTTTACAAGTGATACCTCTTCACTGCATTTAACGGGTGCAAAACCCGTCTTTATAAGCATTGCTCCCGGAGTATCTTCCGTCACAAATAAAAGTTTGTTTTCTTTTTCATCTTTGATAACATATTTAATGTCTTCAGAAGGGCCGTTAAAGTTACCTGAAACAAGTGCAAGATAATATTTTTCGAGATCTTTTCCGGCAATTTTATCAGACAGATATCTGGATCCTTCGAAGGTTTTGGAGCACAGGATAAGGCCTGAAGTATTGCGGTCAAGCCTGTTGCATACGGATGGCCTGAATTGCTGCAATGATTCTTTGGATGCAGCCCCTTTCGAAAGCAGGTAACCGATCAGATATTCATTTACCGACAGATCTTTATGGTCTGCAGTTTGAGAAAGAACATTCGCCGGCTTATTAAATACAACTATTTTCTCATCCTCATATACAACACCCATTCCCTTTATTGAAGCATATGCCTTCTCAAAAAGGGCTGTATCAATCTCCTCTCCCTTTGAAAACTTTTCATATGTCTCATCGGAAAAGAATACATTTATAACATCACCCGTTTTTACTATCTCATTTCCTGTTGCCCTGGATGAGTTAAGTGTGATGTTTTTCTTACGAAGCTGTTTATATATAAGGCTTTTGGGGCATGCCGGAAGAAGTCTTTGAAGATACTTATCAAGACGCTGGGATGCCATATCATTTGTGACTGTAATCTGTTTCATATTATAAAACGATCTGTTTTAAAACATTCATGCATGCTGCATCCGATTTGTCGGATGCAGTCAGCGACCCGATACGGTTTAAATAAGCTTTTTTATCGGTGAAGACTTTGACTGTCATATCAGTAATCTTTTCCGCTGATAAAAATGCCTGAATGTGGTCCTTAAAAGCATTTTCGTTAAACGATTTTTGCTCTGTATATCCGATAATGCATCCGCCCGATACACATAAATGCGAGACATGGTAATTGACCTTCTCTGAAGTAAATACCATATCATAAGCAGACAATACGCCCTTCTGATCAATATGATCTTTAAAACTTTTGAATCTGCAGAACATGATCACGGAAACAAGGCTCTTTGATGCGGGAAGCATTCCAAGCACCGCAACAATGGTAAGAAGATTTTTCCTCGTTCCAGTTGAAATATATCCTGCGATGAATATACCGAATGAGATTGCAAAAAACAGAATTGTTCTTGCTATCTCATATTTACGTTGCGTATCAAGATACGAATATGTTCCTTTGAAAGAATCACCTGAAAAAAGTCTTTTGAAAAGCATCGACAAACCCCGATCATTTATATAAATTACTGGTCAATGCAATAATGATCCTGTTGGGAACAATCTTGCAGATAATACGGAAAAGCTTCATTATGACTGTCGGAACGGATACTTCTTTTCTGGAATAGGAATCCTTAAGAGCTTCTTTAACGACAACAGAAGGGGTTGTCATTGCAAACTTTTTGAGTGATAAAGTACGTGTCCCATACTTTTCCGCCACATCGAAAAACTCAGTCTTAACAGGTCCGGGGCATACTGCAGTAACATAAATCTGTTTATCCTTAAGCTCTGCATTAAGAGCTCTGGAGAAGCTCAGAACATAGGATTTGGAAGCTGCATATACGGCAAATGCGGGCTGGGGAACAAATGCGGCACTTGAAGCAAGGTTAATGATCCGGGAATTTTTACCCATATGCGGAATGCATACATGCGTGATCTCGGTAAGAGCTCTTACATTAAGATCGCACATACCGCTTTCTTCCTTGCGTTCTCCTTTTGCAAAATCACCCAAAACGCCGTAGCCCGCTGCGTTAACAAGAAATCTGACCCGGTATTTATCGGCATTAAGAAGCTGTGAGATCCTGTTTACGGTATTTCTGTTTGAAAGATCACCGCAGATAATACGTGCATGATGTTTAAGTTTTTCCGACAGTTCTTCCAGACGGTCTTTTCTGCGGGCAACGATCCAGATCTCATCGATACCGTTCATGCTTTGATCGATGGCAAAAGCAAATTCACGTCCTATTCCGGATGAAGCGCCGGTTACTATTGCTATATATTTCAATATCTTTCCCTCCGCAGGTTTTAAAACTCTCTGTACAAAGGCATATCTACAGTTCCCATTCTGTCTATGAAAGTGATCTGATTGGACTTGGTATATGCATCATATCTGTTAAAGCCTTTAATGACGATATCGGGTCTGTATCCGTCTTCAAAAGTCAGATCAAGTTCAAAAGATGAATCGAATGTTCCGTTATATGTATTTGCTCCCGGCCAGGGCTTTGATTCTTCCCAGGTCCATCCGCCGTCTGTAGAAACCGCATAGAACATCATCATTCCGTCAGATTCGGAAGCTTCAACTATAATGCTGACAGTATTGGTGGAAGGATCCACATTGGTAACACTGACATTTACCGAATCAGGCGCACTCCTGTCTTCATATGTTGCATCATTAAAGCTGTTTACATCAGCTTCGATAAGATTTTCGGAATATCCGGAATAATCAAGACCAAGTATTGAGCTCTTTAGTCCGAAAAATTCCGCAATTGCATCGGCATCCGCTCTTCCGTAATTCCTGAGTTGATCACCTGTCATGGTAAACTGAGCATCAACGGTTCCGTCGGCAAAACAATGCTCGATGATAACTGCAGGTATCTCGCGGTAAACATTTGCTGAAATGATCGTGTAATAATCCCCTTCGGTCCTGAGTCCCTTTCTGGTTTTGACCCCTCTGGGAAAAATACCGAATTCATTTTCAAATTTATGCATCAAGAGATCTCCGAACTGATAGCCATAAGCATTATACGGAGCGACTCTTGATGTATATACTTCGATTCCGAATCTGTCATGAGCATAGCAGGCATTGTAGTGAATACTGAAGACAAAATCCGCTTCAACGTTCTGTGCAAATTTGGCTCTGTCAGTCAGACTCATTGTGGTATCGTTATCGAATCTGGTCATATATACGGTAACGCCTTCGTACATATTCAGTCTTTCGACAAGAGCCTGGGCTGTCATGAGGTTCATAAACCTCTCCTGTATCCTGCCGCCCTGTGTGCCGGTATCATTTCCCCCGTGTCCGGGATCGATGACTATTACCAGATCATCATCTGAAGGAAATACTCTTTCGGCTGCTAAAGCCCTCATATTCGGAGCAAGCAAAAAGAGAACTGCCGAAAGCAACAGACATATGAATTTTTTAAATCTGCAGTACAATCCTGCTTTCCCCCTGAATTATTTGTTATATAAGAAAACCGGCTTTAAACAAGCCGGTTTATCATTGCTTTCATTCATTATCGGTATCGGGATAAACCGTACTGACATTGGGACCTGAACTTTCAGGTTCGGGGCTTCCGTTTCTGGAAGCTCTGAGTGAATCGTGATCATTCTTCACTGCCTGAAGTTTGGAGTTAAGAGCATTGAGAAGATCGTCATACTGAGTTGTTACGGTCTTTGATGATGCAGAAAGAAGTCCTTCAACATAGTTCATGACATCTTCCATATAACCCATGGCAGCTTCTCTGCATGCATTTGCCTCATTGGTAGCATTGTCGAGAATATTCTGTGCCTCAGCCATTGTCTGCTGGGTTACGGCATCAGCCTGTTCGTAGGCTTTCTTAAGGATCTCGTTCTGAGAAAGCATCTCATCGGTCTGAGCGGTTGCCTTCTCGATAAGTCCGTCAGCCATCTTTCTGGCATTGTCGAGAATGCTGTCCTGATTGCTGATGATCTTCTGATATCTTGCGATCTCTTCGGGTGCTTTCCTTCTGAGATCATCTATAAAGCCCTGGATTACTTCTTTTTCAACATAGATCTCGGTGCTGGAGAGAAGCTTGGGCTTACATTCGGAAATGTACTGCTCAAGTTCATCGATCACTCCGAAGATCTGGCTTTCCATTTTTCTTTCCATTATCCGGTTCCTCACCTTTTGATAACTTTGAATTTTTCCTTAAGTGCACTTTCAACATAAGGAGGAACGGAATGACTTACATCCCCGCCGTACATTGCAATCTCCTTGACGGTTGAAGAGCTTAAATAAGAATACTGAAGATCGGTGGTAAGGAAGACGGTATCAACCTTATTATCCGATATCTTTCTGTTGGTCTGTGCGATCTGAAGTTCATACTCAAAATCGGTGACCGCGCGGAGGCCTCTGACCATTGTATGAAGGTTATTATTGATACAATAATCAACTGTCAGACCCCTGAAAGAATCGACTCTGACATTAGGCATATCTTTAGTCGCTTCGCACAATATTTTAACACGTTCATCCATTGAAAACAACGGAGTCTTTTGGGTGTTATCAAGCACTGCGACAATGAGTTCATCGAACATAAGTGAAGCTCTTCTGATGATATCGAGGTGTCCCATAGTCATGGGATCAAAGTTTCCGGGATATAATGCTCTGTTCATTTACTCTCCCTTTTCGATCTTGCGAAGAAACAAATGCATATTGCCTTTGTATTCTTTTCTTCTGACTATTTCAAATCCGACGCTTTCAGTATAGCTGAAATCGCTTTTTTTGTCAGCCTCAATTATGATAAGAGTATCGCGGTCGACATACTTCATGAAGGACAGCTGTTTAAGCACATTCTTCTCGTAATCCTTCATATATGGCGCATCCATATGGATGATATCTATATGTTTCTCATACACGGACTGAAGTCCTGCTACGGCATCCTGCTTAAGTATTACGGACTTCTCGGTCATCTTGGTAAATGCTACATTCTCCGTAATGCACTTAATGGGCTCTTTACCGTTATCAATAAAATATACTTTACTTGCACCTCTGCTGAGTGCTTCAATTCCGATCTGGCCGCTTCCGGCAAAGAGATCGATCCAAACCGATCCCGGGACATCGCCCTGGATGATGTTGAACAGCGTCTCTTTTATGATATCCTGCGTAGGTCTTGTAATGTCTTCTCCGGCCGGTGTTTTTAACGGCATGGATCTGCATTCACCTGCTATAACTCTCATTATGCGTCCTTTCAAAATATAACAGGATGTATTGAGTGTGTAATGATTTTTTTGCGATTTTACCGTCTCACTTAGCAAGCAGAGTTGTTCATGATTGCTTCGAGGACTGTTTGAGCGAAGCGAGTTCCGCAGAAGCAATCAGCCCTGAACAACGAATGCGAGCTTAGTGAAGACGGTGCATGAGCAGAAAAATTATTACACGCTTGATGCATCCGTGACTATGCTTTGATCTTGGTCCCTTTGGCTCCACGGCCCAGGAGCTTGATGGAGTTAAGGGATATGGTTCTTGTACCGTATTCTATCATATTTTCTGAAACTATATCTGTAATATAGGCGTTTTCCACTTTGTCGGTATCGCCGAGTTTCATGCCCTTTACACCGGCTGCGGTCTTCTTCATCTCGGGGATCTCGGAGATGTTGAAGCGGATGAAATAGCCGTCTGCTGACTGAAGGATTACGTTCTCTTCGGTTCTCACTTTGCGGATGGCAACGATCTTGTCGCCCTCGCCCAGTTTAGTTGCGGTGACGGTACGTCTGGAGCTTACATCAAATTCGGGACCGCCAGTAAGTTTACACATTGATGCGGCGGTTACGAAGAGGTATTTTCCGAGAAGAACGGTGGAAAGATCCTCTGCGTAGATGATCATATCATCCGATGAATCGAAATTGGTTATGTTGTCGACAGGTACGCCCTTGTCTCTGAATTTGGACATGGGAAGGTCAAGCATCTTGATGGTATGCATCTGACCGTTTTCGGTAAATACGGCAATTCTTCCGTTGTTACGAACGGGCAGGCAGAATTTGATCTCTTCTGCGATTGCTTCCTTATTTCGCTCGAAAGTAACGGTATCGATCATCTTGCAGTATCCAAATCTGTCCATGAGGAAATATACGTCCATCTCCTCGAATTCTTTTTCCTTATAAACAGCTTCTTCGGCATTTTCAATCGCAGTCTTGCGCTTGCTCGTGAATTCTTTCTTCAGAGCTTCAAGATCCGTGATGATGACCTGGGTCATGGACTCTTTTCTGTCGAGGATATCTTCGTAGCGATAGATATTTGCAAGAGTGTTCTCGTGATCTTTGTTAAGCGCATCGATCTCAAGTCCGATCAGGCGATACAGTCTCATATCAAGGATTGCCTTGGCCTGGCGCTCCGTAAAAAGAAGCTGTGAAGCCATTATGGATGATTCCTTGGTCTTGAACTTGATACCGTCAGTGATACCGCGGACAAGACAATCCTCGGCCATCTTGCGGTCTCGGGATCCTCTGATGATCTCAATTATAAGGTCGATCAGGTTGCAGGCTTTGATAAGGCCTTCCTGAATCTCCTTCTTATCCATCTCCTTGGAAAGGAGGTTGTTATATTTTCTGGTATTGATCTCGTACTGGAAATCGGCGATCGCTTTAAGAACGGATCTGAGAGACATGGTCTCCGGTCTTCCGTCTTTGATCGCAAGCATGTTTACGCCGAATGTATCTTCAAGATGTGTCTTCTTGTAAAGGAGATTGATGAAGTTCTCCGCATCGGCATCTTTCTTAAGCTCGATGACGATACGTATTCCCTCTTTGGAAGACTGGTTG
Source organism: Lachnospiraceae bacterium (assembly GCA_018056425.1). GTDB lineage: Bacteria > Bacillota > Clostridia > Lachnospirales > Lachnospiraceae > AC2028. Next base: position 65,888 of record JAGPFR010000006.1, on the reverse strand, counting down.
GAAATATCAACGATATCCTGAGTCTTCTTGGATTCGGAAAGGTTAGCGACTTCCTGAAGGAACTTGCCGATTCCCGCTCCGACCATGGTGTAAGGGATCTCGGATATAACAACATTCTGATGTCCGTTCTTGAGCTTCTCAACAGAAGCAACACCGCGGATCCTTACTTTACCCTGACCGGTCTCATAGATATTCTTGAGTTCATCTTTATTGATGATGATACCGCCGGTAGGAAAATCGGGACCTTTGATATATCTCATGAGCTCTCTGGTAGAGATCTCTTCGTTCATTATAAATGCCTTAAGAGCATCAATAGTCTCCCCGAAATTGTGAGGAGGAATATTGGTTGCCATACCGACGGCAATGCCTTCGGATCCGTTGATCAGAAGATTGGGAATACGGCAGGGAAGAACCTCAGGTTCTTTTTCGGTCTCATCGAAATTGGGAACGAAATTAACCGTGTCATTGGCAAGCTCATCCAGAAACGCCATCTGGGTGATCTTCTTAAGGCGGGCCTCCGTATATCTCATCGCAGCGGCGCCGTCGCCTTCGATCGTTCCGAAATTGCCGTGTCCGTCTACAAGGGGAAGTCCCTTCTTGAAATCCTGGCTCATTACGACAAGAGCTTCATATATCGAAGAATCACCGTGGGGGTGATATTTACCCATCGTATCTCCGACGATCCTCGCACTCTTTCTGTAAGGCTTATCGTATGTGATACCGAGCTCCCTCATATCATAAAGAGTACGTCTCTGAACCGGCTTGAGTCCGTCTCTTACATCGGGAAGAGCTCTGGATACGATAACACTCATCGCATAGTCCACATAGGACCTTTGCATCTCTTCGGAGTATTCTGTTTTGATTATCTTTTCTTCCATGACAGTACCTGTAAGTTTATTTCAATCGATCAGATATCAAGATTAGCTGCGGTTGCATGCTCGTAGATGAATGTCTTTCTGGGAGGTACATCGGTTCCCATAAGTAGTTCAGTAGTCTCGGATGCCATTCTCGCATCTTCGATCTCTACAAGCTTAAGTCTTCTGGTCTTGGGATCGAGAGTGGTTTCCCAGAGCTGATCAGGATCCATCTCACCGAGACCTTTGTATCTCTGAAGCGTGAATGGACCTTTATGCTTTGCTCTGTACTTCTCGAGAGCTTTGTCATCATAAAGGTATTCTTCCTCTCCCTTGGAAGGCATTGCCTTATAGAGAGGGGGCATGGCGATATAGATATGACCCTCGAAAATAAGCTCCGGCATAAACCTGTAGAAAAGAGTAAGGAGCAGTGTCGAGATGTGTGCACCGTCGACGTCCGCATCAGCCATGATTATGATCTTGTCATAGCGGAGCTTGCTGATATCAAAGTCATTGCCGTATCCTTCGGAAAAACCGCAGCCGAAAGCATTGATCATTGTTTTGATCTCGGCATTTTCAAGTATCTTATTGATGGAAGCCTTCTCTACGTTAAGGATCTTACCTCTTATAGGAAGGATTGCCTGGAACATACGGTCACGCGCCGTCTTGGCTGAACCTCCTGCGGAATCTCCCTCTACGATAAAGATCTCACACTTATCGGCTTCTTTTGAAACGCAGTTTGCAAGCTTTCCGTTTGAATCAAAAGAAAACTTCTGCTTGGTAAGAAGATTGGTCTTGGCCTTCTCTTCCGCTTTTCTGATCTTTGCAGCTTTATCTGCGCTTTCAATAACGGCTTTAAGAACATCGAGATGTCTGTCAAAATATCTGACAACCTCGTCACCGGTAACCTTCGCAACAGCTTTGGATGCATCCTGGTTATCGAGCTTGGTCTTGGTCTGACCTTCGAAAGTGGGTGCGGGATGCTTAATAGAAACAACTGCGGTCATACCGTTTCTTACTTCGGTACCGGAATAGTTCGCATCCTTATCCTTAAGATTACCTAGCTGTCTTGCATAGGAATTGATGACGGTAGTGAACTGAGTCTTGAAACCGGTAAGATGCGTTCCGCCCTCGGAGTTATAAATGTTATTGCAAAAACCGAGTACGTTTTCGTGAAACTCATTAACATACTGGAATGCTATTTCAACCTGAATTCCGTCGGATTCACCTGAAATGGAAATGATCTCTGTTACGGGATCTTTGAGTTTATTGAGATCCTTAAGGAAGCCGACGATTCCTTCGGGTTCATGAAAGCTTACGGTCTCGGGCTCATCACCTCGGAGATCTTTGTATTCAATGGTAAGTCCGGGATTAAGATATGCAGTCTCGTGAAGCCTGCTCTTAACCTCGTCTTCTTTAAATCTTGTTCTGTCAAAGATGGTATCGTCGGGAAGGAAATTGATGGTGGTTCCGTGATCCCTGGTCTTACCCTGTGAAGGAAGGAGTCCGTCCACAAGTTCAACAATGGGTTCACCTTTCTCATAACTGTCCTTGTATATATTACCGTCTCTTTTAATTGTGATATCAAATCTGGAAGAAAGTGCATTTACTACGGAAGAACCTACACCGTGAAGTCCGCCGCTTGTCTTGTATGCATTATTATCAAACTTGCCGCCGGCATGAAGCGTAGTAAGAACAAGACGCTCTGCGGAAATACCCTTTTCGTGACGGCCTACGGGAATACCTCTTCCGTTATCCGAAACGGTACATGATCCGTCTTTTTCCAGAGTGACTTTGATGGTATCGCAAAATCCCGCGAGATGCTCATCCACGGAATTGTCGACTATTTCATATATAAGATGGTTCAGACCCTTGGTAGACACCGAGCCGATGTACATACCGGGACGTACTCTTACGGCTTCAAGACCTTCGAGTACCGTAATACTTCGCTCATCATAATTATCTTTTTTAGGTGCCATAAAAACTCCTTGTGAAATCAGACTTGCAGATAAAAACTGTGTTTTACGTGAAACCCCCGAACAATCGTTTGCAACTTCTAAATTCTATCATAGATTTTGAAAAGTGACAACAAAAAATCCACTACATGTAGTGGATTTAATACCGTATGAAATATGAATTTTTTGATTCAATAACATACGTTTTGTACGAAATATTTAAAGATTTTACGTAATTTTCACTCAGATTTTTTTTGATAAGGCAGCAGCTATCGCTCCGGGTCCTATATGACATGCAATGGATAATGACAGAGGTCTCTTAACAACCTCATATCCCGGGAACATTTCGTTCAGCTCCTTCTCAAACTGCTCGGCAGCGGCGATGTCATCGGTATAGGCCATTTCCAGATGAACATTATGGCACTTATCGGTACAGCCGAATCTGTTCTCCATATCATTCTTAACGGCTTTCATGATGATCTCTTTTCCGCCCTGGAAAGTTCTGGTCTTTCCGTATGAATCAAGCTTTTCTCCCTGAATCTGGAGAACCGGTTTGATCCTGAGCAGGGTACCGATGGCAGCTGCAGCAGGGGTAAGCCTTCCGCCCTTTTTAAGATACTCGAGCGTATCGATCATAATGTAAATACTGCTCTCAAACTTTACTCTCTCAAGTTCATCCTTTACCTGTCTTGCATTCATTCCTCTGCCTATCAGTTCTAGTGCATCAAGGCAGGACTGTCTGAGAGTCACAGAAATTCTCTGATTGTCGACAACCTGTACTTTATCATCGTAATGCTGAGCAAGAAGGTATGCCGATCCGCATGAACCCGAAAGTCCGCTTGACATAGGGATATGAACTATCTCATCGTACTCTTCAAGAAGTTTGTCCCAGGTCTTCATGACCTCCTCGGGTGAAGGCTGGCTGGTATGTATCTCCTCACCGCCCTTCAATCTTTCATAAAACTCTTCCTGTGTCAGTGTTACCCCGTCCAAAAACTCTTTACCGCCGATGTAAAACGGCATGGGAATAACTGTAATGCCGAGTTCTTTTCCTTCCTCAACAGACATTGAACTGTTGGTATCGGTAACAACTGCTATTTTTGAACCCATCGATAACTCTCCCTCTAAAAACACGCGTTATTATATAGTCCTGAAATCCAGGAAATTCCTTCCATAGAATTCAGCTTCTTCTCTTATAAGAACATTTTCGGACGAATGCAGATTTCTGTCTTTTGTGAGGATCTCATCACAAAGATTTGAAGCCTCTGCAAGAAGATCCGCGTCGGCAAATACGTCTGCAATCTTAAAAGCAAAATCTCCGCTCTGCCTTACTCCGAATAGTTCTCCCGGACCTCTGGTCTTAAGATCGTAGGATGCGATCTCAAATCCGTCCGTAGTCTTTGCCAGGATTCCAAGTCTTTCGGAAGTCTTATCATCGCTTTTTGAAGTCATAAAGATCGCATATCCCTGATCCTTGCCTCTTCCTACTCTTCCTCTGAGCTGATGCAGCTGTGAAAGACCGAATCTTTCGGAATTTTCTATCATCATAACGGTGGCATTCGGAACATTAATTCCTACTTCGATAACCGTTGTCGATATCAATATATCTATATCTCCGGATGAAAAACGATCGAGGATGTTTTCTTTTTCCGAAGGTTTCATCTTACCGTGCAGGTAGGAAATCCTGTATCTGTCACCGAGAACCTCGCGAAGTTCATCCGAATAGTCTATGACATTCCTGAGTTCGGAATCGGATTCTTCATCACCTAATGCTTCAACCATGGGACAGATGATATAGACCTGATGCCCTTTTGCAATCTCATCCTTAATGAACTTGTTGGCGGATGGTCTGAATGATTCACCAACAACGCAGCTCTTTATGGGACTTCTCCCTTCGGGCATATCTTTAATCGTCGATATGCTCAGGTCGCCGTACAGGACGATCGCAAGGGTTCTCGGAATCGGAGTCGCACTCATAACAAGTATATGCGGCCCGACTCCCTTACCTGCAAGAGTTTCTCTTTGTCTTACACCGAATCTGTGCTGCTCATCCGTTACGACAAGCCCCAGATTCTTATAAATAACCTTATCCTGGATCAGTGCATGTGTTCCTATAATAAGGTTTGCTTCACCGCTTTCGATCTCTTCGTAGATCTTACGTTTTCCCGCAGCGGTTACAGAGCCTGTCAGAAGAACCGGTTTGAACGGAAGGTTATATTTTATCGTAAGATCGGATATGGTCTTAAAATGCTGGGTCGCAAGGACTTCCGTGGGAGCCATGAACGCACCCTGATATCCGTTTGCCACGGTATTAAGGAGCCCCGCGATCGCAACTATTGTTTTACCGCTTCCGACATCGCCCTGAACAAGCCTGTTCATAACGGTATCGCCGGAAAGGTCATCCATTATCTCTTTAACAGCTTTGGTCTGGCCTTTTGTCAGTTTATAAGGAAGCTGCTCGATCAGTCTTTTGACTTCGGCTGACTCAACCATCGGACATGTATTGGGCGCACCTCTTAGAAGCTCTTTATTTTTACGCAGGTACAGGATAAAAAAGAACAGTTCATCAAAAGAAAGCCTTCTTCTGCCCAGGACGCTCTCATTTTCATCAGCCGGGCAATGGATCATCCTGTAAGCATCATGTGAAGGAACAAGATGAAGCCTTTCCCTGAATCCTGTATCGAGATAATCATCCGTAAAATCAGCTTTCTTAAGAGCCGACTCTTCAGCTTTTATTACCGAAGAATTCTTAAGCCCCTTTGTCAGAGGGTACATGCATTGGAACTTACCCGACAGTTCGGTGTATTCGTCGTATGCGAATTTCCTGGGCTGAACCATGGAAAACTCTTTGCCGGACTTCTTGACTCTTCCGCGGAACACATAATATCCGCCCTTACTGACAGCTTTTGCCATAAAGGGCATATTGAAGTACTTGATGACCATGTTTCCCGTATCGTCGCTTACTTCAATGGGAAGTATGGACATCTTGTTTTTGACACGTCTGATATTACCGACAAGATCCACCCTGACTCTGACTGCAGCAATCTCATCATTTTGCAATTCGGAGATTTTCTTAAGACCTCCAAACACAAGATATGTCCTCGGAAAATGATTCAAAAGATCATAGATGTTGGATATACCGAGGTTATGAAAATATTCTGCTGTCTTAGGTCCGACGCCTTTGAGCTCGGAAACCGGTGTGTTCCAATTATTCAGCATTATCTATATTTATACAAATTAAAAGAAGGTTCATAATCGAACCTTCTTTCATATAATATATTCGCCTATATAGTTAAACAAACCACTTAATGAAACAGTTGCATATATAAGACAGGGTTTATTCTACGGAAACGATGTAATAATAAACGGGCTGTCCGCCATTCTGAATGTCTACATCAAGTGATGAGAACTTAGCGGCAATCTGATCTTTGAGAACATTGGCATCATTCTCATTCACATCAGCTCCGTAATAGAGGCTGATAAGTTCTGAAGAATCATCAACCATTTCAGCGATCATCTCAAGAACAACCTGATTCATATCGGTTCCGACAGAAAGGATCTTCTTATCACCGATTCCCATGAAATCGCCTGTCTTGATCTCATGCTCATCGATAGTGGTATCTCTGACGGCATATGTGATCTCACCGGTCTTAACAAGACCGATAGCTTCGATCATAGCCTGTTCATTCTCATCAGCAGAGCTGCCCGCACTGAAGTTAATGGCGGCGGTGATTCCCTGAGGAATGGTCTTGGTGGGAATTACAAGTACAGTCTTATCGGTAGTAAGATCCCTTGCCTGATTTGCAGCCATGATGATGTTCTTATTATTGGGAAGTACAAATACGGTCTTTGCATTAACCTTCTCAACGGCATCAAGAATGTCTGCGGTTGAAGGGTTCATGGTCTGTCCGCCTCCAATGACATAATCGACACCGAGGCTTCTGAAGATCTCGGCAAGTCCGCTTCCGGCACTTACCGCAACAAATCCGAATTCGGAGGGCTCTCCTTTGGGTTCGGGATCAGCAGCGGGTGCAGGTGAAGAATCTGCTACAGCCTTAGCTTCTTCAGCCTTAAGCCTGCAGGTAACTTTAACGTCACTGAGAATACCGAATTTGATTGCTTTCTGAAGAACAAGTCCGGGATCATCGGTATTGATATCAATAATAACTTCGGATCCGCTTACCTTAAAGCTCTTAAGCTCTCCGATATCGGACAGATAGGACTTGACATCGCTTTCAAGCTTGCTGTTAACATTCTTGGAAAGCATTACTTTCATTTCGGTATGATAGATATTCTTCTGAGTATCCTCGATCTTGCCGGGTCTTGAATCGTCAACCTTGGCAATGGGATCGTCAGAAATCGTAAGGTCGATCTCTTTGCCGGAGAACAGATCTACGGCACCCTGAACAACCTTCATGAGTCCGGCTCCGCCTGAGTCTACAACTCCTGCCTGTTTAAGAACAGGAAGAAGTTCGGGAGTCTGATCAAGTACTTTATATCCGTGCTCCAAAACAGCGGGAAGGATAACTTCAAGATCATCCTCGCCGTTTTCAATGAGCTCGGCAACCTTCTCACCCATGCCTCTTGCTACGGTAAGAATGGTACCTTCTGTGGGTTTCATAACAGCTTTATATGCAGTTTCAACAGCTTTGGTACATGCGGCTCCAAGAAGAGGAACAGTGATAACCTGCTCATCTCTTACAGCTTTGGTAAGACCTCTGAGAAGCTGTGAAAGAATAACTCCGGAGTTTCCTCTGGCGCCTCTGAGCGATCCGCCGCTCATTGCCTTGCAGAGAGATTTCATATCCGGCTCCTCACCAAGATCTCTGACTTCCTTGGCTGCGGACATGATGGTCATAGTCATATTGGTTCCGGTATCACCGTCCGGAACAGGGAATACATTCAGCTCATTGATCTCCTCTTTGCTGTTGTTGAGGTAGATTGCTCCGGCAAGGAACATTTTGGAAAAGAGCTTAACGTCTATCTCTTTGATTGCCACGAATAGATCCTCCTTAGTCGATCACTCTGACGCCTTCAACGAAGATATTGATCTTCTCGACGTCGAGTCCTGTAAATTCTTCAACCTTATATTTAACACTCTCGATAAGATTGTCAGATACCGTCAAAATACTTACACCGTATGCAACAATGACATGGAAATCAAGAATAAGCTTACGATCAGGCGAAAGTCTTACATTGATACCTCTGGAAAGATTCTCTGTGCGCAGTATCTTGGCGATGCCGTCTCTCATGCCGATTCCGGCCATACCGACTATACCTATGCATTCAATGGCAACACTGCCGGCATATTGAGCGATCACATCGTTGTCTACGACAATGTTTCCCATATGTGTATTCATGGAAGAGCTCTTCATATAAAATCCTCCTTTACTGCAAAACTGCGATTAATTATACCATAATATCTTCAATTAAATGTCAAATATCTTGAAAAATATTTCTTGCATTATTAAATAGGCTCTGATAATATACATATGTTGCGTTTCAAGCGATAAATTATGTTAATTAGATTATAACGCCGGGAGGTGAGAATATGGCAAAGTGTGATGTATGCGGTAAGGGAATCCATTTCGGAAACAATGTGAGTCACTCTCACAGAAGATCCAATGCAATCTGGAAGTCCAACGTTCTTAGCGTAAAGTGCAAGGTTAACGGACAGTCCAAGAGAATGCATGTCTGCTCAAGATGCCTTCGCAGCGGTGCTGTAGAGCGTGCATAATAGATAAGACGATCAAGAACAGGCTTACGGCCTGTTCTTTTTTTCTGAAAAAAGTCCCTGCCTCAAAGGCAGGGACTTAAATTACGCTTTTCTTCTGTGATATTCCTTGTTTATGGCACGGCTCAGTCTTTCGTCGCCGCACAGATTATCGGGATGAAAGATCTTGACCAGATCCTTGTATCTTTTTCTGAGCATAGCGGGATTATTGATGTTAGCAAATAACACCGTGGCGATCGAGTCAAAATCGGATTCGGACAGATGTGACAGATCCGGAGAAGCCATGTCTGACATTCCCAGTCTTCTGCTCGCTTCAAATTCTTCCTTTTCCCGTTCTAACTTACGCCTGTCTTCCTCAAGAGTTCTGAAACCGTCTTTAAGGATCTCCATCTTCTTATCGAAAAACATGTTTTCCTGACGAAGTCTTTGTCTCTCCTGAGTAGTGCGCCTGTTGAGTTCATTGAGCTCATCCCTGAGAAGTACCCTGTCCTTCATGAATGATTCCTGAAGGTTTTTAAGCTCGCTCTTTTCGTGATCGAGCTTTTGCTTCTCGGCATCAAGGCGCATATTTTCCTGGAAAAGAAACAATTTGAGTTTTTTTAACTCTTCCTCATTTTCAGTTTGAACTATTGTTTCCCAGTCAATCATGCGGATTACCTGAAATATTTATTCGGGGAATGCTGCATCTCTTATTTCATCGTCTTCGGGGCCGCCCTTTTTGTCCTTGGAAATCCTGTGGATCACTTCGGGCACCATATCGAGGATCTTGGTGATAGAATCCTGATTTTTAACCGACAAAAGTCTGGTGTTGCCGTCTTTGATAACTATGATGGCATTGGGTGAAACCTTTCCTCCCATTCCTCCGGCAGAAGAATTCTTGTTATAATTCCTGCTCTCGTTACCGCTTCCCGCAGCAACACCGAATGAAACATCAACAAGAGGAATAATGGTGGTATCACCTACAACTACGGGCTGACCGACTACGGTCTTGGATGAAAGAACGGCATCCATACCGCTCAGCAGTGAATCAATTACTTCTTTTTTATTGGAATCGGCCATTTAGGTCCCCCTTAAGATCAGGCAGCTTTACTGCCTTCTGATTCTTCGTTTTCTTTTCTCTTACTGTGATGCTTATAGGATTTATAGATCTTACGGACATTCTTATTAAGGATTATCGCAAGTCCGTTCCATATAAAGCACCAGATATTAAAATGTCCTTTGCACCAGAGATCACCTTCAAAGATCTTACGGTCAAAATCGGGAATGACGCGTGATGCTCTGTCAAATCTCTTTGCAAAAATTGTATATAAGCCGTAAACCTTGCCTGTAAGATCCGGCGAATCGAATCCGAAGGTCACATCTGCATGCGCTCTTCTCGGCATAAGCTTTTTAAGGATCCTCATCAGCCTCTTTTTGATCACAAAGACTGCATTCTTAGCTTCGTTCGAATTGTACAGATTCCTGTAGTAGCGAATCTCCGAACGGACTCTTTTTATTTTATCACAAATTTCGTCTACTTTGAATTTAATCTTGTCATAAAGCGAATCGGAAGGCTCTTCATCCTCCCCGGTGAAACCCTCGGGATCTCCATCTGAGCCATCTTCAGATGACGTTTCATCGACATTTTCGGGCTCCTGAGAGATTTCGGCATCTTCCCCGGTATCACTTTCGTCAGAAACTTCATCTTCCGCGGCAGTTTCCGAATCGAACGTTTGAGCCTCTTCCTCTTCATCAAGAGCATCCAGTGCTTCATCAAGCTCGCTTAAGTCGTATTCTTCTTCCTCTCCCTGATCCTTATCCGGAATCTGCATTTGGAATATCGTAAAAAAGAAAACCTTAACGCTTACATATAAAGCATCGGTATATTCTGCTCTTGCCCTGATAATTCGCAAGAAATACGATATCTTAAGAAGAGCCTGAGGTCTCTTCCCTTCCTCTGCAGTACATGAAAGGCGGTATCTTACGGGAAGGACCAGTGCCAGAAAGGCTAGTACCAAAATAAGCCCCAGAAGTGCCAGGAGCACGATTCCGGCAACCTTTAAAATTGTTAGAATCACAGAGAGCATATATATTCTTTAAGCTGAAGGTCTCCCCTTGCTTTCAGGCAGTCTTCGGTAATTCTGGCAACAAGTTCAAACGCCCCATCTTCATCTTCTGCGATCCCGCAAACCGTGGGAACTTTATTCTCCCATACGCGGGATTTAAGATTGGAAGGTGAGACGATATCGAAATTTTCATCCTCTTTTTCCGAGATCAGAATAATTTTATAGGAACCCTTACCGTTAGAGATCCTGCTTTTGACCTTGGGAAGATTCTTACCGGCTATTGAATCCGATAAATACAGTGAGGATTTGAAATTGACCTCAATTAAATCTTTAAACAATTTCATATGAATAAATATACCACAGAAATTGACACGGACCTTAGAAATAATTAAAATTTATGTTCGGAAGGATTTATCTATGAAAACAATATCTCGAATGGAATTGCAGGAAGGAATGGAACTTGCTGAGCCTGTTGAAGCAGCGGGCAAGGTCATTTATAATGCCGGCACCAAAGTAAATCAGTCAGTCATCTCCAAACTATCCCACTATGATGTCATCGCCGTAACCATAATGGAGGATGTCGATTATGCCACAACGCATAACGAAAGAATCCAGTTCGACGAAGATTTCAGGAATTTCAGAGTCAAATACAATGACTGTCTGACCAGATACAAGGGTGTTATGCTCTCCTATCTGGGAACCAAATTTTCAATCCCCTCTAAAAATCTTATTGAAATATTCAATGACTGCTATTCGACCGTAAACAGTGAAAAGCAGCTTCTTGATTTCATGTACAATCTCGCTCCCAATGAGGACGAGCTTACCTATACACAGTCTTTCAACGCTGCCCTTCTGTGCGGAGCTTTCGCAAACTGGCTTACTCTTCCCGAAGATAAAAAGAGAATGCTTATACTGTGCGGCTTCTATTACGATATCGGTAAATGGAAGATCCCTTCGGAGATATTGTGGAAACCCGGCAAATTAAGCGAACAGGAATATGCACTTGTTAAACAGCATACTCTTCTCGGATACCAGATAGTAAAGCACGACACAGCACTTCCCGAAGATATCAAGAAGTGCATCCTGATGCACCATGAGATAATGGACGGATCCGGATATCCCTGCAATTTAAAGGGTGAAAAGATCAATGAATACGCCAGATACCTTGCGATCGTCGACACCTATATCGCAATGGCATCCGCAAGAACATTCAGACTTGCATTTACTCCCCTTCAGATCATCGGTGCATTCGAAAAAGATATGCAAAAATATGACTCATCCATCCTCATGCCCCTGATCGAAAGAATTTCCGAAGCTCAGATCGGAACCAACGTTCAGTTAAGTGACGGAACCGATTGGGAAGTAATGCTGATAAACAAAAACTGCTATTCAAGACCGATGCTCAGAAATGCGGATAACGCGATAATAAATCTGGCCGAGAGAACGGATCTTGAGATCGTAAAACTTATATGATCAAACGCTCCCATCCGGGAGCGTTTGATTATCTATACGCCAAAGTATGCATCAAATATTCTCTTGGCAAGCGGTACCGCGTACTCAACACCGGTTCCTGCTTTTTCGATTATTATCGTAACGCATATCTCAGGATCTTCGACAGGCGCAAATGCGGTGAACCATGCATGGGATTCATTAATATCATTTGCAAATTCCGCAGTTCCGGTCTTACCTGCAACCGTGTAATTATCATTCAGCAAAACTCTTGCAGTACCATACTCACATACAGCTGTCATAAGGTCTGTCAGATAATCGGCCTCTTCCGCACTCATCACGCTTCCGGCACTTTCGGGAGCATAGCTTCTGATAACACGTCCGTCCTTATCAACTATTTCATCGATCAGATAGGGCCTTAGCATCTCACCGCCATTAGCGATAGCCTGAGTGATCATATTCAGGTGCAAAGGTGTGAGCGTTGTCTTACCCTGACCTATTGAAGTCTGCATTATGTCATAATCGGTGGAGGCTGCTCCGACATATGCCCTTCCGGTATTGGCAAGAAGATCTGTCGGAAGGCGCCTGTTAAAATACAGTTCATCCATGGTCTGAGCCCACATGCTTCGATCCAGCGAAAGCCCGATATTAACAAAGGATGAATTACAGGATCTTGCAAAAGAAGACTCAAGATCAAGATCCCCGTGAACCGTTCCGTAAATACAGCTTATACGGTAATCTTCATGCATGATGTTTCCGGTACAGGTATATGCATAATCCTGCCAGGTATCGGGATTTTCCCTGTAATACTCAAGGGCTGTGATTATCTTAAATGTAGACCCCGGAGGGTAAAGACCCTGGGTTGCTCTGTTAAGAAGCTGGGAGCCTTTGGGGTCCGATGTGATGGCATCCCAGTCTTCCCTTATAGAGCCGGGATTAAAATTCGGATGAGAAACCATGACAAGAACCCGTCCTGTTTTCGCCTCGGTAACGATAACGGCACCGTTATATAATCCGAGGTAATCATCTGCTACCTGCTGAAGGTTTACATCAAGAGTACTTAAAACGTCATATCCGGGATCTTTGACGTTTTCGAGGTCATTTTCAACTCTCTCAGAAAGACTTGCGCCCGAATGCATCAGATAGTAATTGGCATAGTCTTCGATCCCCATTCGTCCGTTAACGGAATAACCGACAGCATGGGCAAATACTGAACCGTAGGGATAATATCTTCTCTCCACTCCGTTTTCATCTATCCTGGATTCTGCGAGGATCTCTCCTCCCGATGCATAGATGGTTCCTCTTAAAACATTCTGACTCTGGGTCTCCTGACGGTTATTGTAGCTGTTGTCATAAAGCTCCATAGTCGATGTGGAAACGAAAATACCGAGATAAACGAACATACAAATAAACAGCACACAGAAAATCGCCAGTGTGACGTTTATAAGTATCATCGATTTAAATCTCGGTGAAGCCTCAATGTACTTTTGTATCAGGTTTCTTATTTTTTTCATCGGACGAAGATTCAAAATTTCTGGATTTTATATAAATACCCTGAACAATGAAAAACATTATATAAGTGGTCATTACAGAGCTTCCTCCGTAGCTTATGAAAGGAAGCGTAACACCGGTAAGAGGAATGAACTTGGTTCCGCCGCCTACGGTAAGGAAAACCTGGAATATGTACATAACTCCGATACCGTAAACGATAATCTGATAGAACTTATCGCTGATCCTTGCAGACATTACCATCATCCTGAAGAAACAGCACAGACATATGATAAGTACACATATAGAAAAAAGCAGTCCGAATTCTTCACAAAGTGCGGAGAATACAAGGTCCTGATCGACATACGGAATATCCCAGGGTCTTCCCTGCATCAGTCCGTTTCCGAACCACCCTCCCGATGATATTGCAAAAAGGGACTGGGTTATCTGGTATGCCTGATCGTCGATATAGGTCCAGGGATCGAGGAATGCAACAACTCTGACTTTGACATGATCAAATATGTTGTATGCGACAATACAAGCTATCGCACCTCCTCCGAGCCCCGTAAGCAAATACCAGTAATTGTGTGTGGACATGACGAGGATCATGAAATAGGCGACAAAAAAGATCAGCGCACTTCCGAGGTCCCTTGATAATACGAGAACCAGTACATGTATTCCGGATATTACCGCAGATATAAAGATCCATTTCAGATCATTGTATTTGTATAAAAGAGCCGCAAGGAAAAAGAGGAAAAGGATCTTAACAAATTCGGACGGCTGGAAAGTAAAGCCGTGGATCGTATAAGATATCTTGGCTCCGTTTGTTTTGGCTCCGTTTAAAAGTACGATCGAAAGTGTTACTATTCCGATTCCGGCATATGCCCACAGGAGCTGCCTGAAATACCTGAAACGGTCCACAAAAAACGGGATCACAAGACAGATTGCAAAAGAAACCAGAGTTATGATGTACTGCCTGAAAGCCCTGGTAAAAGAAAGCCTCGATACTATGCACAGTCCAAGCCCGGACAAGAGACACATATTGTTCAAAAGTACGCGGTCCGATTTATCGTATATGATCGAGACGATCGTGATCATAAAGAACAAAAAGAGCGTAATGAACGCAAACAGATACAGATACTCTTCTTTGCCCGATACGAATGTCATATCAAGAAAGCACAAAAACATCAGAACGAGTAAAACTCCGCTCTGAAGTGAACAGCATATCGATACGGCCTTTTTATTACGGGAAAAATTACATACCAGAGCAAGACCGGTATATAGAAGCATTATAAAGGCAATAAGATATTTCGATAATTCAATTACATAAAACTTAAGAGTGATCTGCACCCTGAAAACCTCATTAAAGGAACTACATAACAGGCCTGTTTTGCCATCCGGTAGTATGTGCAATATCGGGCTCTTCGGTGCCGAGGTTATAAAACCTGACTATCTTGCGACACATAGCCTCATCTTCATCGGTAAACTCAATTCGGCCCGTAACGGTTTCTTTTCCGGCAGGGATCAAAAGAGGTACCGAATTGTAAATTACATTCATACAATGAAGGCAATCGCAACTTACGGAGAAAGCGATTCCTTTTCTGTCTATTATAGTCTCAAATCCGGGTTTATGCGAACAAGATTTAAGCGTCTTACGAATACAGTTTGCGGTGATCATAAGCGGAGCTTTTCCGTATATGATCTTTTCGGAAAGACTGTCCGATGATGCCGACAGATCCTTGCATTCGGGATTTGATAATTCAAGCGGATATGTATGATTACGGCAGTATCGGTCAAGGAAATCCGCTGCCTTTGAATTATAAGTATACAGATTATGATCGGTTATTACGGGAGCACCCGGATATTTATTTCTTATCAAAGAAAGATCTTCAAGTGTCCTGACCAGAAATCCCTTTAACATCCCTTCTTCATACATCTTAAAAAGATCAGATAAATCATCTCCTTTTCTCCTGATGGGTGCCATTGCGGCAAATACAGGGATATCAGACAAGGAAATGGAGGCCTGATCGATCGCATTATCGCCTGTTAAAAGGGACTCATCCACGTAAAGCCTGCATATTTTGACAAGTTCTCCGTCATCATATAAATTGTGGATTACTTTAACCTGCGAAGCCGTATTTACCAATATGCTGTACATACCGGATTTATCCTGAATTTCAGAAAAGCTCACGGATTCAGGCTTTACAGGCTTTTTGCAAGAAAAACACTCGTTATTATCAGGCTTTACCTTAAGGTTCCGGATAAGGTCCGAAAGGCATGCTCTTCTAAGCTCATTTATACCCTTCAAAGAGTAAAAAACATCATTTTCTATATCAATTGTTATCAAATCTTCTTCGGTTGAAAATACCGTATTTCCAAGCTTTTTGAGAGATTTGATGATATCTTCTCTTGCAATAGCGGTGCGCTGTGCCTGCTGAACAACTTCACCCTCAGCGTATCCGTAAGCGCTCCTGCCGCCTTCAGTTTCGCAAAATGCATTTAACGAAGCAGGCTGACCTTTTTTAAATAATGCACTGAAATTAACCGAAAGCTTCGGAATGCAATCAAGGCTCTTAAATCTGTTATTGTCGGATGATGATGTATCTTCAAGACCGGATCTGTATCCGTGGCTTGTTACGGTAACCATATCCTTGGAATTATGTCTGTCGTAATACCCATGTGACAGATTACCGCGAACGTAAAGACCTGAAAGTGTCTCGAGGTCTTTTTTATCAATCCTGTATTCCTTACCCGATTCGATCAGATCAAGGTATTTCCTGTAGATGGAAATTACTCCGTATACATACTCGGCAGGTTTCATTCTGCCTTCAACTTTAAGACTGCATACACCGGAACCTATTATCTCGGGAAGTATCTCGAGAGTACACATATCCTTAAGACTTAAGGGATACTTTTCTTCCCCCGATTTATCGGATGCCAGTCTGTAAGGAAGTCTGCAGGGCTGGGCGCATCTTCCGCGGTTTCCGCTTCGTCCTCCGAGAATAGATGAAAACAGGCACTGACCCGAATATGAATAGCACATCGCACCGTGAATG
Source organism: Lachnospiraceae bacterium (assembly GCA_018056425.1). Taxonomy (GTDB): domain Bacteria; phylum Bacillota; class Clostridia; order Lachnospirales; family Lachnospiraceae; genus AC2028. The sequence continues at coordinate 49,307 of JAGPFR010000006.1, read as the reverse complement.
AAGCATTCTATCTCCATTCCGGTCTTATCGTATATATCTCTTATCTCTTCAAAAGAGATCTCTCTTGCGGGGACAACTCTCGAAAATCCGTTTTGCTTAAGAAGCTCCGCAGCATAGGAGCCCGTAACGGACATCTGAGTACTTGCATGAATCGGGATATTCGGTTTGTTTTCTAGGAAAAAAGAAGCAACTCCGAGGTCCTGGATTATAACTCCGTCACATACATCGACTACTCCGCTTTCGGCAAAAGCATGAAGGTCATCAAGTTCTTTTTCTTTGACCAAAGTATTAACGGTCAGATAGATCTTCTTTCCGTAAAGATGGGCTATCTCAGAGCATTCAAATATCTCATCGTCCGTAAAATTCCCGGCATAGGCTCTTGCTCCGAATTTCTGAGCCGCCATATAAACGGCATCAGCACCGGCACTCATTGCAGCATAAAAAGACTCCTTGCTGCCTGCAGGCGCAAGGAGCTCAGTCTTTTTATTGTATTTGATAAATTCAGATGCCATATCTCAATGCTTAATGGGAAAAGGTACCGTATCTTTATCTTTGACAAGTCTGGGTTCGGAAACCTTAGAAGGTCCGCGGAATCCGACCGTTTCATTTTCCTGAGAATCCATTCTGGCTGAACCGGGCTTGGGATCTTCTTTGGGAGCTTCGGCCTTGGGCTCATCTTTCTTTACTTCAGTCTTGGTTTCTTCCTTCTTATCTTCAGCCTTGGGAGCCTCTTTTACAGGCTCAGGTTTTACTTCTTCCTTGGGAGCTTCTGATTTAGGTTCAGGCTTGGGCTCGGGTTTAGGTTCGGGCTTTACTTCAGCCTTAGGCTCGGGCTTGGGTTCTGATTTGGGTTCTGATTTGGGTTCTGATTTGGGTTCAGCCTTAGCTTCTGCTTTATCTTCTTTGTCTTCCTTCTCAGCCTTATCCGCTTTTCCGGACTTATCTCTTGTTCTTAATTTTGCATCAAGCTGAATAAGCTTCTTGGAGCTTTCAGCCATTTTATCCTGAAGAGTTCTTACTTGCTCATCTGCTTTATCAAGTCTGCTCTGAGTGGTAACGATATCATGCTTAAGATTGTAGATCTCTTTGTCCTTGTCTCTGATAAGCTGCTCGTTTTCGGTGAGTTTTTCACTTATCTTCATATAATCATCAGCAATATTAAGAGCGACAAGGAGCATCTGGGTTTCCTTGTTCTGAGATCTGAATGATACAGCATTTCTGCACTCATCCATCTTTTTATTGATGTAATTAGCAACCTTCTGAGTGTACTCGGCAGTCTCATAACCGGTAAGGGTAAGGACTTTACCCGCGATTATTACCTGAGTCTCATTCATATCAGCCATAAGAAACCTCCGAAACTAAATATCACAGAAACAGTATATATAAATCAAAAACATTTAGCAATCAGGTGAGCCACATATCAAGATGCTCTCTTGCAAGATCCGTGATGACTCTTCCCTTGGGAGTACGCATGATAAATCCGTTCTTGAGCAGATACGGCTCATATACATCCTCGATGGTTCCCGCATCTTCTCCCGTTGCGGCAGCAAGAGTATCAAGTCCTACGGGACCGCCTTCAAATTTCCTGATAATGGTTTCAAGGATCTTTCTGTCGGTATTATCAAGTCCTACTTTATCGATGGACATAAGATCCATGGCTTCCACGGCAATATCCCTTGTGATGATCCCGTCATATCTGACAAGCGCATAATCTCTGACACGCTTGAGCATTCTGTTGGCAATCCTGGGAGTTCCGCGGCTTCTTTTTGCAAGTTCCAAAGCCGCATCCTTTTTGATCTCAACATTCAGCTTGCCCGATGAAAACATCAGTACTTCAGCGAGTTCGTCGGGAGTATAGAATTCCATATGGAACTGCTCTCCGAATCTGTCTCTTAAAGGAGCTGTGAGCATATCCGCCCTGGTCGTTGCACCGATAAGCGTAAAATGCGGCAGGGGAAGTCTTACGCTTCTTGCGGATGATGATGAATCCTTGCCGATCATTACATCAATCGCAAAATCCTCCATCGCAGGATACAAAACCTCTTCAACCTGACGGTTAAGTCTGTGAATCTCATCGATGAAAAGCATATCTCTTTCCTGTAAGGAATTAAGGATTGCCGCCATCTCGGAAGGCTTCTCGATAGCAGGTCCCGATGTGATCCTGATATGTGTTCCCATCTCATTGGAGATTATACCTGCAAGAGTCGTCTTTCCGAGTCCGGGAGGTCCGTACAGCAGAATATGGTCAAGTGCCTCTCCTCTTGCCTTGGCAGCTTCTATCTGGATGATGAGTCTTTCCTTGATTGCTTCCTGACCGATGTATTCTTTTAACCTTGTAGGTCTTAAAGAATGCTCTACGGGCTTATCTTCATTTGTGATATTAGTTTCAATACTTCTGGGCATAAACGAATTATTTTCCGTATAAAGTCTTCAATGCAAGCGATAAAAGAGTTCCGGAATCAAGAGTTTCATGACCTTCAACAGACATGATCGCTCTTGAACTTTCAGACTCCGAATAGCCGAGTGATACAAGGGCTGCAAGGGCGTCGGATTCTTCTATCCCCATGTCAGCTCTCTGAACGGGGGCAGGGGAGCCTGCGAATTTCTTCGCGATCGAATCATCGGAAAGATCAACCTTACCTTTAAGCTCGATGATGATCTTGCCCGCTGTCTTGGCTGAGATTCCCTTAGCCTTGGACAGTGCCTTGATATCATCACTTATAACCGCATATCTGACCGAATCGGCATCCATTACGGATAAAAGAGAAAGAGCGCTCTTAGGGCCGACACCGGATACAGATATAAGCTTTTTGAACATATCAAGTTCATCACGGTCCGAAAAACCGTAAAGCTGAAATGTATCTTCGGCAACCTGTGTATATGTATAGAGTTTTACATGATCTCCCACAGATCCGATCTCGGATGAACATCTTGCGGTGATATTGACGTTGATGCCGAGACCGCCGATATCAATCACACACATATCGGGATCGAGAAGATCAAGGATTCCTTCTACAAATGCAAACACGTTTATTTACCTTCGTTGATGAAGTTAACAAGTCCGCCCGCTGCGATGAGCTTTTGCATGAACTCGGGGAAAGCCTGTCCCTGATAGGAAGTTCCCTTGGTAATATCGGTGATGATGCCGGTATTAAAATCGATCTCTACTTCATCACCTGCTTCGATGTTTTTGGAAGCTTCGGGACACTCGATGATGGGAAGTCCGATATTGATCGCATTTCTGTAAAAGATTCTTGCGAAGGTCTCTGCGATCACGCAGGATACTCCTGAAGCTTTGATGGAGATGGGAGCATGCTCTCTTGAAGATCCGCAGCCGAAATTCTTTGCGGCTACGATGATATCTCCTTTATTAACCTTTCTGGTGAATTCCTTATCGATATCTTCCATGCAGTGAGTTGCAAGCTCTGCGGGATCGGAAGAATTAAGGTATCTTGCGGGGATTATTACGTCGGTGTCAACATTGTCACCGTATTTAAATACTCTGCCTTTAGCGTTATCCATTTTGTATATCTCCTTAAATTACAGATCTTCGGGGCATGCAATGCATCCCTTGATTGCACTTGCTGCGGCAACTGCGGGGCTTGCAAGGTAAACTTCGGAATCAACATGTCCCATACGTCCTACAAAGTTTCTGTTGGTCGTAGATACGCATCTTTCACCTGCAGCCATGACACCCATATATCCGCCGAGGCAGGGTCCGCATGTAGGCGTGGAAACAACACATCCTGATTCGATGAAGATCTTAAGAAGACCTTCTTCAAGGCACTGCATATAAACAGCCTGAGTTGCGGGAAGAACGATAGCTCTCATACCCTTTGCAATATGTCTGCCCTTTAGGATTTCAGCTGCGATCCTCATATCGGAGATACGGCCGTTGGTACAAGATCCGATGACAACCTGATCGATCTTAACATCGCCCTCTTTGTGTACCTGATCTATGGTATGAGTATTCTCGGGAAGGTGAGGGAATGAAATGGTAGGACGAAGTTCATTAAGATTGATCTCATAAACCTCATCATACTCGGCATCCTCATCAGCTTCGAATACCTTATATTCTCTCTTTGTATGTTCTTTTAAGTATTCAACAGTCTTATCATCAACAGGGAAAATACCGTTCTTTCCGCCTGCTTCGATAGCCATGTTGGCAACGGTAAATCTGTCATCCATGGAAAGGGATGCTACTCCGGGGCCGACAAACTCCATGGACTTATAAAGAGCTCCATCCACACCTATCATACCGATGATATGAAGGATAAGATCCTTACCGCTTACATCCTTGGAGAACTCTCCCTTAAGAACGAACTTAATGGCAGAGGGAACCTTGAACCATGCCTTACCGGTAGCCATTCCGGCAGCCATGTCGGTAGAACCTACACCGGTTGAAAAAGCACCGAGTGCACCGTATGTACAAGTATGGGAATCTGCGCCGATGATAACGTCGCCGGGAACGGTAAGACCTTTTTCGGGAAGGAGTGCATGCTCGATACCCATCTCACCTACTTCGAAATAGTTGGTGATCTCATTTCTGCGTGCAAACTCTCTTACGCACTTGCAGTGTTCAGCAGACTTAATATCCTTGTTGGGTACAAAGTGATCGGGAACAAGTGCGATCTTATCCTTGTTGAATACACCGTCAACCTTCATTTTCTCGATCTCATGGATGGCAACGGGCGAAGTAATATCGTTGCCAAGAACAAGATCAAGCTCAGCCATGATAAGATCTCCGGCTTTTACCGATTCCAAACCGGCAGCTTTAGCCAGGATCTTTTGAGTCATTGTCATTCCCATCAGTAAATCCTCTTTCTATACTTAAAAATTTGCTCTCCATAAGCCATTTGATTATATCATCTTTTCGCCTGTTTATCAGCAAATATACAAGATTTTTGCATAAAAATTGACCCCGTCCCAAACCGGACGAGGTCAATAAACAGGGGAGAAAGTTAATCACTAATCCATATATATAACCTGAAAAGCATAACCTTCTACATCAATATGAACCGTAAGGTAATCATCCGATGTATCAAGGTCCGTAAACAGATAAGGCTGACCGTTTTTATCCACCGCTATCAATGCAAATGTTCTTCCGCTCTTTTTGTAGAATGAAGGAATCTTGATACGGATATTTCCGGACTTTTCATCATATGTGGCCTTGCCGTCCACAAGAATGTTAAAACAGAACGCTTCCGCAAATCCTGACGGAGTAACAAGCTTTGCAGCTTCATAGAACTTCTCACCCTGTGAATTTACGGTGGTTGTGATCACAGGTTTTGAACCACCGGTTAATGCACCGTCGCCTATAACAAGACCATCAGCCAGATTATCGTTTCCTTCGAATATGTTTTCGAATTCCTTTCTGACATTATTTCCGGCATCATCGGCGGTTTGCGGTGAACCTGCGGTTCTGATAAGCGAATAAGACGAAAATCTGTCGGTAAAAAATGTCAAAGTTCCGCTTCTATAATCATATTCGGTCATTACTTCTTCAAGCCGTCCGTTATGATTTCTGACAACCTGATAGCCTGTACCCTGATATGTATCCGTATTAAGTTTCATACATACTTCGACAGGCTCATTAAGAAGAGTCAAACCAGATCCGTTAAGACTCATACCCAAGTCAAATGTACCGTCTATGTCAGCACCATAAGCCGTAACAGCGGAAGCATCCTTCGTTGTATCGGCAATTGAGAGGGTAACATTTGAGGAGTCGGGAATGTTTGTGTTTCCGTCAGAATCACAAACATTGTATCTTATGCTTCCGCCGTTAACGGAGGATGAAGAAACGCTTGCATTAACTTCTTTATCCACTTCAAGATAAAGATCTATGGAAATATCACCGGTTCCGGGTTCGATAGGAATATCAACAGCCAGATATCTGTTTCCCATATCCGCTGTTCCATCGGATTCTTCCCTTGTTGAACCGTCTTCATAATGAACAAGAGCTCGCATATAGGGAATAAAATACTGATCGGTAACCGTTATTCCCAGGTAAACCTTATCCCTGTTTGCAGGATATACACCACTTATTGAAGTGCCGGAGGTATGTTCATGAAAATACTGAGTCTGATCATCACCTGATGAAAAGCTGATTCTGAAATCGTTCTTTGCTAGGAGGAACTGACAGGATGAAGCAATATTTAATGTTACATTCCTCTCCTGTCCGTCAAAATTTCCCTGTCCGTTATTTCCACCGCCGTTATTAGGCGCAAGGGTAAGGTTAACATCCAGACTCTGATCACAGGTAATATCAAAATCCTGTCCGCTATTTCCTGTCATTTCATCTGTAATCTGTACGGGGAAACCTGAAATCTTCACATAACTGTTATCGGTTAAAGGACATCCCGCCGTTTGTACTTTGATATTAACCTTTGCAATGTCCGAAGGTAGATTTCCCGATGATTCGCCACCGGAAACTGAATCTGAAATGCTAATCAAATTTGCACCGGGCAATGAAGGCTGTATTGTATTTCCGCTTGAATCTTTAAAGGTAAATTCTAAATTTGCATTATTGATATTTGCACTGCCTCTATTGTATACAATTACATAACTGCCATTATCAACAGCTTTTACTAAGCCAACTCCGCCGGCTCCGCTTAAAGAGCCTGAAACCACAAGTATAAATCCGGATATTATACCTAAGATTCTTTTAGATAAATTATTCATAAATGCCTCCCACGCCGCCATGACTTATAACGTACGTTAACATATATATTATATATAAAAAGGGAGCATGATAGCTCCCTTTTTCATTGACTAAACATATAATATATGACTAAATCGGTAATCAGAAGATCCTGAGACGCTCGCTTTCCGGAACATAATACGGGCTTGACTCATCTATATTGTAAGTGTCATAGAATTCATCAAACTGACCCAAAACATAATTAATTCTTGCTTTTGCCATCAGGTGTCCGTCTTCCGAATAGTCCGCGATATTTGATTCTCCGTAAAGACCTGCATTATACATAGCATATGTTCTGAAAAACAGATCATAATCTGCGTCTTCTTTTTCAGCAAGAATATTCAAACAAGTTCTGACAGCAAAAAGGTCGGCGTAAGTTTCATCACAAATAATATCACCGGAGATAGAATAACCATCATATACCGTTTTACCGTCAAAGAAAGCTTTTATGGAATCAAGTTTTTCCATATAAGCATCGTAATCATCATCCGTAATGATAGGACCATAATATCCCGTTTCATTATATAGGATACCCAATGAATCGCTTGAATGACCGATCTCATGAGCGGCGATAGCTCCGAAATACCCAAGCTTTTCTTCAAAAGATTCAGCTCCTGTGACGAACGAATCGGATATCATACCTGCACTGATAAGAAGACAATTGTATTGGCGATAATAATATGCGGTACAGGTGTTTACAGAAGAACCAAATGGTGCCCTGTCGATATCGGAAAAATAAGTCTGGATCATTTCAAATCTGTAGGATTCGGCTGCCAATCCTATCAGATCAATGATGGGATCGCCATTCATAACATAACCGTTCAAATTGTAATTATGTCCGTTTTGCCCTATGTACTGTGTCAGACGGGATATCTTAACCTGGGCAAGATTTTTCGCATCATCACTCAACCAATCGATTCCTTCAATAACCTTAATGGCAGAGGTCTTAATCTGAAGAAGAAGAGAATTGATTTCTTTGGAATCAGAATCTGAACAACACCTTTTCATTACTTCTTTTGAAATAACGTCGGGAGCATTGTTCATAATATAAATAACAGCTATATCATCACCGGTTAACTGCATTCCGGATTGAGTAACATCAAGAAATTCATATCCCGAGTAATACACGGTCCATAATGAAGAGAGGACATAATAATCTCTTAATTTATCAATGTTTTCAGGCACATATAGTTCATTGTAAAGATCGAATATACATGTTTTGCATAAGATATATCCGTGCGTACCGTATCCGTTTAGACTTTCGACAATATCAAAAACAGGAACTGTAAGCCCGTCTTCAATTGCGCCTTCCTCATTATAATAATAGAAATATTCATCATTAATCCATTCATCGCTATTAAACAATTCATCTATCTTATCTTCTATTTCATATGCATTTTTGAATAACTCTTCAATTATGGAATCATCATATCCCAGTTCATTAAGATATAATCTAAGAGTCATATCACCGCAGTTTTTATCAAGAGATTCTTTCAGAAGATCAAACAAATCTCTTTTGGACTTGGGGCTGACATATCCGATATTATCCCAGTAAAAATCAGGTTTAACGTTAATATCTATCAGGTAATTGGAAATTGCATATTCCGGTACGGAATAAAGATCGTAAAGGTCATTAAGAGTTTTAACATTATTGATCGGTTCAAGGTAAGCCCTGATAGATTCCAATCTGCCATCCGGATCCGATCTGTCAGTCAATTCATTGTATAGCGAAACCGTCTTATATAAGGCATCATCTTCACTTAATGAAGATAAATCGGTGGATTCAAGAATGTCTTTAACAAGATAGATATAGTTAAGATATGAATTTGACAGATATGTGACACTTTCGGCATCTGCATTAATGCTTTCATACCATTCTCTGTTTGCAAATTCATCGAAATCGTAAATAGGCTGACCGTTATCACTTATCCTTGTATCTGTGTCAGCATTTAAAACAGCACCTTCAGCATCTGAAGGCGTTTCAATATCGGTTAAATTATCCACAGGTTGATCAGAGCTTGGAGAACATCCGATAAGACCAAAGAGAAGAACTCCCGAAAGGAAAAGAGAAAAACACTTTTTGGAACGACGAAACAATTTAATACTCATTGAAATACTCCCAATAAAAAATGCCCCCGCTTTTTTATTATAGCAAAAAGCGAAGGCATTTAATATATTCTGAGTATCAGTTGTTGATGAACTTATCAGCTTCGTTGTTCCAGCTGTAAAGCTTTCTTACTTCCTCACCAACCTTCTCGGACTGGTGCTCAGCTGCAAGCTTTCTCATAGCCTTGAAGTGTACCTGACGTCCTGCAGGGCTCATCTCCTGAAGGAACTCGGAAGCGAATGTACCATCCTGGATATCCGCAAGGATCTGCTTCATAGCCTTCTTGGTATCCTCGGTAACGATCTTGGGTCCAGTGATGTAATCGCCGTACTCTGCAGTGTTGGAGATTGAATATCTCATTCCTGCGAAACCTGACTGATAGATGAGGTCAACGATAAGCTTCATCTCGTGGATGCACTCAAAGTATGCATTTCTGGGATCATATCCTGCCTCAACAAGAGTCTCGAAGCCTGCCTGCATAAGTGCGCAAACACCGCCGCAAAGAACAGCCTGCTCACCGAAGAGGTCGGTCTCGGTCTCGGTTCTGAAGGTGGTCTCAAGAAGTCCTGCTCTTGCTCCGCCGATTCCGAGTCCGTAAGCCTTAGCAATATCCCAAGCCTTACCGGTAGCATCCTGATATACAGCGATGAGACAAGGAGTTCCTTTTCCTGCCTGGTACTCACTTCTAACGGTGTGTCCGGGCGCCTTGGGAGCGATCATTGCTACATCAACATCAGCGGGAGGAACGATGCATCCGAAGTGGATGTTGAATCCGTGAGCGAACATGAGCATGTTGCCTGCAGTGAGGTTGGGCTCGATGTCCTTCTTGTACATATCAGCCTGAAGCTCATCATTGATGAGGATCATGATAATGTCAGCCTTCTTTGCAGCTTCTGCTGCGGTATAAACGGTAAATCCCTGCTCCTCAGCTCTCTTCCAGCTCTTGGAACCCTCATAAAGACCGATAATGACATTGCATCCGGACTCCTTAAGGTTGAGTGCATGAGCATGACCCTGACTGCCGTAACCGATAATGGCAATGGTCTTGCCCTCGAGAAGGGAAAGATTACAATCTTCCTGATAAAAAATCTTGTTAGCCATGATAAATACCTCCGTTTTAAAATTGGCTTATATTCATTAACTGCATTAAGGCAGATAAGTGACGTTTTCGCTTCCTCTTGAAAGGCCTGCGATACCGGTTCTTGCAACCTCAAGTATCTCATGTCCGTCGAGAAGTCCGATAAATGCATCGATCTTGGACTGGTTACCGGTTATCTCGATAATTATCGAATCAGGTCCCACATCGATGATGTTTCCTCTGAAGATTCCCGCAAGAGAAACCATATCTTCTCTCTCGGATGCGGCGCATCTTACTTTGATGAGGCAAAGCTCTCTGTGTACGGATGAATCGTAGGGAAGCTCTTTGACATCTCTGACATCCTCAAGCTTTGCAACCTGCTTTTCGATCTGCTCGATGATCTCCTCATCTCCGCAAGTTACGATAGTGATCCTCGAATACTTGGGATCTGCGGTTACTCCTGCAGTAATACTCTCGATATTATATCCTCTTCGTGAAAAGAGACCGGATATTCTGCTGAGTACACCTGAATTGTTATCAGCAAGAAGCTGAAGTACCATTTTCTGCATAAAAATCCACCTGCTTTAATAGTAAAACCGTAACTTTAAATACTTTACTGCTTTACTACGCTAATGTCAACGCCCTTATGTAACTATTTTTATTTAATTCTGTTCATTTTCGGAGCACTTGGCAAGAGCAAGGGTTCCTGTACGAGCAACTTCCACGATAGATATGCTGCGGAACATCTCAAGAAGCAGTTTTATTTTATCGGGAGATGCACAGATCTGGATCATCATGTAATGAAGACTCATATCAACTATCTCCGCCTTCATCACCTCACAGATCTCCATGATCTCAGCACGGTTATTCTTATTATACTTGATCTTCATCAGCATAAGTTCCCTGGATACGCACTGCATCTCGGAGAAGGTCTTTACCTTGATGACATCAAGCTTTTTGTTCAGCTGTTTTTCGATCTGCTCTAAAGTTCTCTCGTCACCGCTTGATACGATCGTCATGGAAGAAACGGTGGGATCGTCAGTCTCGCCCACAGCCAAAGAGTCGATATTAAAATTCCTTCGGGAAAAGAGACCGCTTACCTTGGAAAGTACGCCGGCTCTGTTTTCAACATTTACGGAATAGATTCTTTTATTCATCATCCACCTCTGTCTTATTCAGGATTAACAACATCTTTGGGATCTACGATGCACTCAAGAAGAACATTCTTTTTATCGTTTAAGAACTTCCTGATGACCGCTTTGGAATCCTTCATGTTATCAAGCTTAAGATAATCGAATCCGTAAGCTGCAGCGATATGCTCAAGATCGGGATCTCCGTCAAGCTTAACCATCGAATAATCGTCATTGTAAGTATAGTGCTGGTACTCTCTTACCATTCCGAGGTATCCGTTTCTGAGGACGACGATCTTGGCCTGAACATTATGCTGAACGAAAGTAGCAAGTTCGCACATGGACATCTGGAATCCGCCGTCTCCGCAGACGGCAACGGTCTGTCTCTTGGGAGCTGCTATCTTGGCACCGAGAGCTGCGGGAATAGCATAGCCCATGGTTCCCATACCGCCGCTTGTAAGCATTCTGCCCTTACCGATGACGATATTTGCACACGACCAGATCTGGTTCTGTCCGACATCTGCCACATAGATGCTTCCATCGATCATATCGGTGGTAAGCTGCTTTACAAATTCAGCGGGATCCACGAATTTGGATGAAGGCTTTCTGCTTGGTTTAAACGCTTTCCTTGCCGCGGTAAGCTCTTTGACCCATGCAGAGTAATCGGCATCTGTTTCGGATGCGGTAAGCTCTTCGAGGATTGCTTCGGCATCTCCTACAAGAGGGATCGTTGAGTATGCATTCTTGCCGATCTCAGCCGGATCGACATCCATATGGATAAGAGTCTTGTTACCGTTACTGATAAGCTCGGGTCTGTTAACGGCACGGTCAGCGACACGGGCACCGATCATGATTATAACATCGGCATCGTTCATTGCTTTATTCGCATAGGGCTTGCCGTTATTTCCGACCATTCCGAAATACAGAGGATGTGCGGTGGGAAGGACTCCGATACCCATCATGGTTGAGACAACGGGGATGCCTTTCTTCTCTGCAAATTTCTGAAGTTCGTCATCGGCATTTGCAAGGAACACTCCACCGCCCGCACATATAATGGGCTTTTTGGCATTCTCAAGCTCACGGATGACTTTCTTGATCTGCTGAGTATTTCCCTTGAAGGTAGGCTTATAGGTTCTGAGATTAACTTCTTCGGGATATCTGAAATTCTTAAGGGTCTGGTTCTGAATATCAATGGGAATATCGATAAGGACGGGGCCTTTTCTTCCGGTAGAAGCAATGTAAAATGCTTCCTTCATGATACGGGGAAGATCGTTTGCGTCCTTAACGAGATATGAGTATTTGACAAATGATTCCACAGCACCGGTAATATCGGCTTCCTGGAAAACATCCGATCCGAGAAGTTCTGAATTAACCTGACCGGTAATGATGATCATGGGAATGGAATCCGCAAAAGCAGTCGCAATACCCGTGATCACATTGGTTGCACCCGGACCGCTTGTTACGGCGCATACTCCGGGTTTTCCCGAGATCCTTGCCTCACCGCTTGCCATATGTGCCGCGTTCTGCTCGGTTCTTACAAGGATTGTTCTGATATCGGACTGAAGAATGCTGTTATAAAAAGGGCATATCGCAACTCCGGGATATCCGTATACGTTCTTAACACCTTCTATTTCAAGACATTTTACTATCGCATCTGCACCAATCACTTTTCTATCCTCCCGTGTCATCACTCCATGCCTAAAAGCTGTTTTGCTACTCTCACAGCCTCTGCTGCGTCCTTCGAATAACCGTCTGCTCCGATCTCCTGAGCATATTCTTCGGTAACGCATGCTCCTCCGACCATGACTTTGATATCAAGGCCTTTTTCTTTTACAAGTTCGATGGTCTCTTTCATATGGATCATCGTGGTAGTCATAAGTGCCGACAGGCATATGATCTTTGCATCCTTAGAAACTGCTTCATTTACGATATCTTCGGCCTTTATGTCCTTGCCCATATCGATGACTTTGAAACCGTAGTTTCCGAGCATCATCGCAACAAGATTCTTGCCTATGTCATGTATATCGCCTTCGACAGTAGCTATTACAACCGACGGAGCATCATCGCCCGCACTTGCCGCTGCAAGGAGCGGCTCGATCACGCCTATCGTAAGCTTCATGCTTTCTGCCGATGAAATAAGCTGTGGCAGGAAGTATTTACCTTTATCAAAATAAATACCCACCTGATTGATCGCAGGTATAAGGGCATTGTTTAAGATATCGGAAGCCTGCAGCCCGTTATCAAGAGCAGCCTTTGCAGCCTGAGGAGCAGCGCTTCTGTTTCCGCTTACAACAGCTTTATACACATCCAGAAGCTCAGCAGGGACTTTTTCTTCTTCACTGCCTGCTGCTGGTTTTCCGGATTTCTTTTCAGCTTTTTCACCGGATGCCGCTGCACTTTTCAGAAGTTCTTCTTTTGCTTCACGCTCGGCCTTAAGTCTTGCTGCGGTATTAATATACTCAAGATCACTTTCCTCTTTGTTGAGAAGAAGGTCCGTAGCTCTTGCCGCCGCAACCAGAAGTTCCTGACCCGGATTGGAAATTGCCATCGTAAGACCGTTAGCTATTGCAAGAGTAAGGAATGCTGCATTTACATAGCTTCTTTCGGGAAGTCCGAATGATATGTTGGACAAACCCGTTATCGTGGCAAAGCCGTTATCATGAGCATATTTTATGGTCTCAAGTGTCTTAACGCCCTGGCTCTGATCGGCACCGACCGTTTGTACAAGGCCGTCCACTACTATGTTGTCCTTGGTCAGGCCAAGCTCCACGGCTCTGTTATATATGATATCAATGATTTCTTTTTTCTCATCAAGATCTTTGGGAAGACCCTTTTCCGAAAGCGGTAAAAGAATGAACACCGCACCGTACTTGGCAACGGTAGGAAGCAGTTTTTCAAACTTTGCAGGCTCGAGTGATACCGAATTAACAAGAGCTCTTCCGGGATAATGTCTAAGTGCCGCTTCGAGTATCTCGGGTGAACTTGAATCGAGGCAAAGCGGAAGGCTCGTAGTCTGGGTGACCTCATCGATAACTCTGAGCATCATTGCCATCTCATCGATTCCGCCCATTCCCACATTTATATCAAGAACGCCCGCACCGTTTTCTTCCTGCTCCGTAGCAAACTGAAGAACCCTGTCGGTGTTGCCTTCTCTGAGTTCTGCCTGAAGCGCTTTCTTACCTGTAGGATTGATCCTCTCTCCTACGATGATGAATTTTCCGTCAAGTCCGAATGAAAGTGTCCTTCTTTCGGAAGACAGATATCTGATCCCGTCTTTACGGGAACCGGTACGTTTGACAGGACCGCGTCCGAATTTCTTAACGATTGCATCGATATATCTGCTGTCGGTCCCGCAGCATCCGCCGAGGATCTGAGCACCGGCATCCACAAGTGCAGCCATCTCCTCCGCAAACAGATCGGGACCCATCTTATAAACGGTCCTATTGTTTTCATCAAGTTCGGGAAGTCCTGCATTGGGCTTTGCAATGATCGGAATTCTGGTGTTTTCAGCCATATCGGCAACTATCTGCACCATATCCTTAGGACCGGTCGAACAGTTAACACCGATTGCATCAGCTCCGAGGCTTTCACATACAACTGCGCCCGTTACGGCATCTGTTCCGAAAAGAGTACGTCCGGATGCTTCAAATGTAAGCGTGACCATAACGGGAAGATTCGACACTTCCTTAGCCGCAATAAGAGCAGCTCTTGTTTCCGCAAGGCTCATCATGGTCTCAACCACAAGAACGTCACATCCGTATTTTTCAAGCAGCTTTATCTGCTCTTTATAAACGTCAATAAGGTCTTCAAGCTCCATATTGCCTATGGGCTTAAGCTGACGTCCGGTCATGGTAATATCACCTGCAACGAGTACTTTTCTGTCACTGCACTCATCTGCAGCCTGTCTTGAAATACCGCAAAGAGTCTTTATAAGTTCATCCGCCTGATCCTTTAATCCGTACTCATCGAGCTTGATGGAGTTAGCTGTAAAAGTAGGTGCATATAAAATATCGGTACCTGCCTGAACATAGCTCCTCTGAAGCTCGAGCATCACATCCGAATGCTCACATATCCACTTCTCGGGGCACAAACCCGAAGGCATTCCCGCTTTCGCAAGATTCGTTCCGCACGCACCGTCCAAATATATGATTCTGTCTTTTGTAAATTCTCTGAAATCCGTTTTATTCATATAAAAATTCAATTTAATGATAATTTAACCAAATATGACACTATCTTATAACAATTTCGCGAAAAATTAAATAAAATCATTATGTTGCCACTCCTATACCGGCAGGGAAAGGAGGGACAATAAAAGAAAAGCCTGAGAGCTGCAACTCTCAGGCTTTTCGTTTGTGTAATGTCCATGATGTACCAGACTTCATTTAGTACGATTAATTATTATCACAAAACAATGAATATGTCAATTATCTCTCATCCATCAGCTTGTAATCAACATGCTCTCCGACATACTTAAATGCAGGTCTTACGATCTTGCCTCCGTTTACAAGCTCCTCGAGACGATGTGCGCTCCATCCCGACATTCTTGCGATTGCAAAAAGAGGAGTAAAGAGCTCTTCAGGAATTCCGAGCATCGAATATACAAATCCGCTGTAGAAATCGACATTGGCACATACCGGCTTAAGGATTCCTTTATTCTCGTTAATTAGTTTCTTGGCAATCCTCTCTACTCTGTCATAGAACTCAAACTCTTTGACAAGATCCTTCTCAACAGCAAGGGTGCGGGCATACTCTTTAAGAAGTACTTCTCTGGGATCGGAAAGGGTATAAACCGCATGTCCCATACCGTAGATAAGTCCGGCACCGTCAAATGCCTTCTTATCAAGGATCTTCTTAAGATAAGCCTCGACCTCCGCTTCATCCTCGATATTGACAATGTTCTCTTTAAGGTTCCTGAACATCTCCTGAACCTTGAGGTTCGCACCGCCGTGCTTGGGTCCCTTAAGAGATCCTATTGATGCAGCGGTTGATGAGTATGTATCAGTTCCGGAAGAAGTAACAACATGAGTTGTAAATGTCGAGTTGTTTCCTCCGCCATGATCGGCATGAACGATAAGTGCTATATCAAGAACCTTTGCTTCAAGCTGTGTATAGTGACCGTCGGGTCTGAGCATCTGAAGGATGTTCTCGGAAAGCGACAGATTTTTCTTGGGATTCCTGATGATGAGTGCCTCATCCTTCCTGAAGTGCATATAGGAATGATATGAGTAAACTGCGATCAGAGGAAGCTTGTTGATAAGCTCAAGGCTCTGTCTGAGTACATTCTCGGGAGTGATGTCATCGGGCTTCTTATCGTAGGTATAAAGAGTAAGAACACATCTCTGAAGAGCATTCATGATGTTTCCGTTGGAAGCCTTCATAACAACGTCACGAACGAATCTTGCACCAAGCTCCTGAAGATTACTTGATACATGAAGATATGCATCAAGTTCGTCTCTGTTGGGAAGATGTCCGAAAAGAAGGAGGAAAGAAACCTCCTCAAAACCATGGATCCTGTCTCCAAGGTTGTTTACAATATCCATGACATTGATTCCCTGATAATAGAGTCTTCCGTCACAGGGAACCTTATCACCGTCTTTAATATCAAAAGCTACAACATCAGAAACTTCGGTAAGACCGGTGAGGACACCTTTTCCGTTAGAGTCACGAAGACCTCTCTTAACGTCATACTCAACGTAAAGGTTACTGTCTATCTTACGGACATCGTGGAGTTCATTGATAAGGAGTTCTGCATCGCTCTTGATCTCATCAATTTCCAGCAGGTCCGGCATTTCAATTTTTTCTTTATCTTCGTACATACTAACCCTCCGGATATACAAAAAAAGCACAGCCATGTGTACCCATGTATTAATGTATACAACATATGGATATAAAAAGCAAGCATGAATATGCAGAGATAAAGTAATGTGTCACGGGGTCGGACCCCTTGTCACAAATGGTGACAGAGGGTCTGACCCCGTGACACAAAATGTCATAAAAGCTTAAGCTTCGAGTACAGCTTCTTTCATGGACTTAACGTAATCGTAGATGTACTGCCCTGCATCTTTGCCGTATTTTTCGACGATACGGACAATTGCGGAACCCACAATGGCGCCGTCGGATACTCCCGCCATGGTCTTTGCCTGAGCCGGCTCTTTGATACCGAAGCCGATCGCACAGGGTACATCAGTAACTTCCCTGATATGTCCAACAATGGGTGACAGATCGGTGCTGATATTGTCCCTTACACCGGTAACTCCCATTGAACTTACAACATAGATGAATCCCTTTGCTTCCTTAGCAATCATCCTGACTCTGTCTTCGGAAGTGGGCGCTACCATGGAGATATAGTTGACACCATACTTAAGCGAAACGCTCTCCAACTCTTCTTTTTCTTCGTAAGGCATATCGGGAACGATCACACCGCTTACATCAAGTTCGCGGCATTTTTCGAAGAATCTGTCATATCCGTAATGGAAGATCAGATTAGCATAGGTCATAAAGCAAAGAGTGACATCGCTCTTTTCTCTTACTCTTCTGACCATTTCAAACACCTTATCGGTAGTTGTTCCCGCGCGAAGCGCCCTGACATTGGCATTTTGGATCACGGCTCCTTCAGCAACAGGATCCGAAAAAGGAATACCGACCTCAATGATATCCGCACCTGCATCAGCCATCTTAAGTATGAACTCTTCGGTTGATTCGATATCGGGGTCACCTGCGGTTATGAAGGTTATAAAGGCTTTCTTGTTGGGATTTTTCTCAAAAGATTCTCTTATCTTATCACTCATGAAGATCAACCCCCCTGTATCTTGCTATTGCGGCAACATCCTTATCTCCGCGTCCCGAAACATTGATGATAATGGACTGATCCTTAGAATAGTTCTTAGCGATCTTAATGGCATGTGCGATGGCATGAGAACTTTCGATCGCGGGGATGATACCCTCGGTACGTGACATGTATTCAAATGCATCAACGGCTTCATCATCCGTAACAGGAACATACTTGGCTCTTCCGATGGAATTAAGATAAGCATGCTCAGGTCCGATGCCGGGATAATCAAGTCCTGCAGAGATTGAATATACGGGTGCGATCTGACCGTACTCATTCTGGCAAAAGAGTGACTTCATACCGTGGAATATTCCCATGGTACCTGTAGCAATGGTAGCTGCGGTCTCGGGAGTATCAACTCCTCTTCCGCCCGCTTCGCATCCGATCAGCTCTACTTCTTTATCTTCAATGAAATTATAGAAAGCGCCGATCGCATTTGATCCGCCGCCCACGCATGCGATAACAGCCGCGGGGAGCTTTCCTTCTTTTTCAAGGATCTGAGCACGTGCTTCTCTTGATATAACCGCCTGGAAATCACGAACGATGGTAGGGAAAGGATGAGGTCCCATAACGGAACCGAGGCAGTAATGAGTATCGTCCACCCGGTTACTCCATTCTTTCATCGCATCGTTAACTGCGTCTTTAAGGGTCATTGTTCCGGTGGTTACGGCATTAACCTTAGCACCGAGAAGTTCCATACGGTAGACATTAAGTGCCTGACGGATGGTGTCTTCTTTGCCCATAAAAATCTCACACTCCATACCAAGGAGCGCTGCAACGGTAGCGGTCGCAACGCCGTGCTGGCCTGCGCCCGTCTCTGCTATGAGTCTGGTCTTGCCCATTCTTTTCGCAAGGAGAGCCTGACCTATGCAGTTATTAAGCTTGTGGGAACCTGTGTGATTGAGATCTTCTCTCTTAAGATAAATCTTGGCACCGCCCAGATCTTCTGTCATCTTTGCGGCATAGTACAGGCGCGAAGGGCGGCCTGCGTACTCATTTAAAAGAAAGTTTAATTCATCGTTAAATTCCGGATCGTCCTTAACCCGGTTGTAACACTCTTCGAGCTTTATAAGTTCATTCATGAGAGTCTCGGAAATATACTGACCTCCGAACTCTCCGAATCTTCCTTTACTGTTCATTTATATTCCTTTCTCTTGCGGGAAAAGACTTATGCAGAATGAGCCTCGGTAACGGCTTCCATAACAAGATCCGGATCCTTGTGACCGCCCTTGTCTACGGATGAACTCATATCTACGGCATAAAGCTGGCTGCCTTTAAGAGCTTCGACTGCTTCTTTGATATTGCCGGGGCCGAGTCCGCCTGCAAGGATGAAGGGTCTGTTACAATCCTTTATCTTACTCCAGTCAAACTTCTCGCCGCTTCCTTCTCCGGCATCAAACATGATCATATCGGCAGGTGAGCTCTCTGCTTTGGCAAGGTCGAATTTGTCATCCACTTTAAAGACCTTGATTATACTGCCTTTACCGGACTTAAGTTCACGGATATATTCGTCATCTTCATCCCCATGAAGCTGCACGATATCGATAAGTCCGTTATATACAAGTCTCTTGATCCTTGATGCGTCATCATTTACGAATACGCCGACGCGTCTGATCATGGGATCGATAAACTTGTTAAGCAACTGAACCGTTTCCTCATCGACGGTTCTCTTATAACCTTCGGTCAAAATAAAACCGACAAAGTCAGGCATTGCCTCATTAACTGCATTTGCATCGCCGGGAGTCCTAAGCCCGCAGATCTTGATCTTCATTAGTCTAAGCCTCTTAACTGTCTCAAACACAACTTTTTATTGTCGCTTCGCATCAGAGTCTCACCAACTAATATTGCATTAATCCCTGCATCTTCGAGAGCTTTAACCTGACTTCTCTCCGAGATGCCGCTCTCCGATACGAAAAGTAGTCCGAGGGGTACTTTATCACGGAGAGTCAAAGCATTCAAGGGGTCAACGGAAAAATTTTTTAAATTTCTGTTATTTACCCCTATCATTCTGGCACCCAAACCGATGGCTTTTTCGATCTCAGTTTCCTCATGGCACTCTGTCAGTGCGGATAATCCGAGCTCATCGGCAATGTCCAGATATTCAGCCAGCTGCTCATCGGAAAGAAGCGAAACTATCAGTAAAACAGCGTCTGCTCCGAGAACCTTGGCCTGATAGATCATGTACTCATCAACCGTAAAATCTTTCCTTAAAACAGGGATCGTAACGTTTTGTTTTACCTGGGTCAGATATGAATCGTTTCCAAGAAACCAATATGGCTCGGTCAAAACGGAAATTGCATCCGCTCCGGCACTTTCATACTGCTTGGCGATCGACAGGAACGGAAAATCGGCTGCGATGATACCCTTTGACGGTGATGCCTTCTTTATCTCACAGATAAATGACATGTTCTCTTTTCTGAGGGCATTTTCAAAAGGAAATCCCGTATCGGGGTTTAAGGCACGGGCTCTGGCCTTCATTTCTTCGAGGCATACCTTTTCCTTGTATGAGGCTACTCTTTCAATTGTCTTTTCCGCTATTTGATTTAAAATGTTTTCTTCTGCTTTAGGCTGCATTTGTATCCTTTATGACTTCTTCAAGTTTTTCGTATGCCTTACCGCTGTCTATAAGTTCAGCGGCAAGCTTAATGCCTTCTTCCATTGATGAAGCGGCTCCTCCGATATAAAGTCCCGCTCCCGCGTTCAAAAGTACGCAGTCTCTCTTGGGGCCTCTTTCCTCACCCTTAAGGATGCGTCTTGTTATCTCGGCGTTTTCTTCGGGAGTTCCCCCGGTAAGATCTCCGGGATTGCTCTTCTGAAGTCCGAACTGCTCGGGTGTAACCGTATATCTCTTTGTATTTCCTTCTTCATCAAACTCAACTACTTCAGTAGGGCCCACGGATGAGATCTCGTCAAGCTTCTCCATGCCGTAAACTACCATGCCGCGTTTGGCACCGAGCTTAATAAGTACCTGAGCGATGGGCTCAAGAAGCGCTTCATCATATACACCAAGGATGAACTTGGTTGAATATGCGGGATTTGTAAGAGGTCCGAGGATATTGAATACGGTTCTGATGCCGAGTTCTTTTCTGATGGGACCTACATACTTCATTGCGCTGTGATACTTCTGTGCAAAGAGGAAGCAGTATCCGGTATCCTTAAATACCTCTTCGTTCTTATCGGGCTCAAGAGCGATATTTACGCCGAGAGCTTCAAGAACATCCGCCGCACCCGATTTGGATGATGCGGATCTGTTACCGTGCTTAGTTATCTTAACACCACCTGCGGCAATTACGAAAGCGGAGGTTGAAGAAATATTATAGGAAAAAGATCTGTCCCCGCCTGTTCCGACGATCTCAAGAGTATCGCATCCGGTGTTAAGTCTGGTAGCCATTGCTCTCATTGCTTCTGCGGAACCGGTGATCTCATCGATTGTCTCGCCCTTCATGGAAAGAGATACGAGATATGCACTCTTCTGAACATCGGTTGCTTCGCCCTTCATGATCTCGAACATAACATCTCTGGACATCTCATATCCGATATCCTCTTTATTGGTAAGTTTCTTGATAGCTTCATTAATGATCATAATCTACTCCTTCGGAAAAAAGAAAACAGTAAGCAATTTCTGAATCCTGGCAACGCCATCGTCTGTAGGGCCGCCATCGTCTGTGCAGATTCATATGTCTTTCTCCTTTCCCGGAAAATAAAAACGCCCTTGCCTGATATCACTATCAGACAAGGGCGTTATATACGCTGTGCCACCTTGCTTCAAAATCCTAAGATTTCCTCTTTACGGGTACTAACATACCCCTTCTCTGTTACGGGAGTTCCCGTCGCATATTACTCAGGCAATAGCCTTTTCCCTGCGCCCTTAGCGGCCCATTTGACAAGCAGTTTACCGACCTTTCTCAGCATCCGGTCTCTCTGTAGGTTCTTATCATGCCTTTATTTCCGCTTCAACGGTTTACTATGAATTTTTATTCACTTTAATACAATAAAGCGAGGGTGTCAAGATTTTTTTACTTAACAAGTGCTACGGTCTCTCTTGCAATCGCAAGCTCTTCATTGGTAGGTATAATGAGAGTCTTTACTTTGGAGTCGGGAGTGCTGAAGATAACTTCCTCACCTCTGATCTTGTTCTTCTCTTCATCGATGTTGATTCCGAGATATCCGAGGTATTCACAAACCTTGCTTCTTACAAGTCCGTCATTTTCTCCGATACCGGCAGTAAAGCAGATAGCATCGACTCCGTTCATGGCTGCGGCATAAGCACCTACATACTTTGCGGTTCTGTAGCAGAATGCCTCAAGTGCCTGAATGGCCAGCTTGTTTCCCGAATTGTATGCATCTTCAAGATCTCTGAAATCGGATGAAAGGTCTCCGCTCATTCCGTATACACCGGACTTTTTGTTAAGGATGTTCATTACACCGGTGATGTCGAGATTTTCTTTCTTAGCGATAAACTCAAGGATCGCGGGATCGAGATCGCCGGATCTGGTTCCCATGATAAGTCCTTCAAGCGGAGTAAGTCCCATGGAAGTATCCACGCACTTTCCGTTCTTTACAGCGGATACGGAAGCTCCGTTTCCGAGGTGACAGACGATGATCTTAAGGTCTTCATAATTCTTACCGAGAACATCGGCACATCTCTTTGATACAAAAGAATGAGAAGTTCCGTGGAAACCGTAACGGCGGATCTTGTACTTCTCATAGTATGAACTGGGAAGACCGTAGAGATAAGCTTTCTCGGGCATTGTCTGATGGAATGCGGTATCAAAAACAGCAACCATGAGAGTTGAGGGCATGAGCTTTCTGCATGCATCGATACCTATAAGGTTAGCGGGATTGTGAAGCGGTGCAAGATCGTTGCACTCCTCGATTGCCTTAATGACTTCATCATCGATGACTACGGATGAAGCAAATTTCTCACCGCCATGTACGATCCTGTGTCCTACGGCACCGATCTCATCAAGGCTCTTAAGAACACCGGTCTTATCATTGGTGAGATACTCAAGTACAAGCTTTATCGCATTGGTATGATCGGGCATGGGGCTTTCTTTGATCTCTTTCTCGCCGCCTGCAGGGGTATAGACGATACGACCGTCAATTCCTATTCTCTCGCAAAGTCCCTTTGCAAGCCATTCTTCGGTCTCTGAATCGATGAGCTGATACTTAAGTGATGATGATCCACAATTAATAACAAGGATTTTCATGAATATATAATCTCCTGATAAACATTCTGATCCGGAAATGTAATGTCCCGGCGTGATATTACTGAGAAATCTGTGCCTGTACGGCCGTGAGTGCAACTACGCCTACGATATCTTCCCATGAACATCCGCGGGAAAGATCGTTAACGGGTTTTGCGATACCCTGAAGCATGGGGCCGTATGCCTCTGCTCCTCCAAGTCGCTGAACGAGCTTATATCCGATGTTACCCGCATCAAGGTTGGGGAAGATAAGAACATTTGCCTTACCCGCAACAGGTGATCCCGGTGCCTTGTTCTTGGCTACATGAGGAACAAGCGCAGCATCGGGCTGGAGTTCTCCGTCGATAACAAGATGAGGATACTGCTCCTTGGCAATCCTGGTCGCTTCAACTACTTTATCTACAAGCGCATGCTTTGCGGAACCCTTAGAAGAGTGGCTGAGCATTGCAATAACAGGCTTAGGTCCGACAAGCTGCTTAAAACTCTTTGCGGAAGAATCCGCAATAGCTGCCAGTTCTTCGGGATTGGGATCCTGATTTAATCCGCAATCTGCAAATACAAATGCACCGTTTTCTCCCATATTCTTGAAGACGGTATCAACGATAAAGAATGCGGATACAAGCTTCACACCGGGTGCGGTCTTTAAGATCTGAAGTGCGGGTCTTAAAGTATCTGCGGTAGAGTGACATGCACCTGCAACCATTCCGTCCGCATCATTATTCTTAACCATCATGATACCGAAGGTAAGATAATCTTTGTGAAGGATCTCAGATGCCTTCTCAAGAGTCATTCCTTTTGACTTACGTGTCTCATAAAGGAGATTTACGTATTCCTCCATCTTGGGAGTTAAGTCGGGATCGATAACGGTAACGTCATCAAGATCAACTTCGAGCCATCCGGCACCGTCACGGATCTTCTCTTCGTTTCCGACCATGATGATGTTTGCGATGCCTTCCTTGATGATCTCGGCAGCCGCAAGAAGTGTTCTCTTGTCATTACTTTCGGGAAGTACGATTGTCTTCTTATCGATCTTAGCTCTTTCTTTAATCTGATCAATATATGCCATAAAGACTCCTTAAAAAGATGCGCATAGCGCAGAATTATTGATGAATTTTTTGCCATAAAATGACTTATATATTATACTGTATTCAGATACCACGGACAAGAAATCGTCCATCTTTTCTTGTATTATTTCACATACAATCTGCGGCATTTCGTTAATTTTTTAGCAGACTTTTTGTGATCCAAAATTTCAAAAAGTACCATTGGGAGAATTAAATGAAAACAGCGGGCATCATTGCGGAGTACAATCCGTTTCATAACGGTCATAAATATCACATAGAAGAAACCAAAAAACTGACAGGTGCAGATTACTGCATCGTAGCGATGAGCGGAAACTTCGTACAAAGAGGCGCCCCGGCTATAATTGATAAATATGCAAGAGCAAAGAGCGCACTTTCCGAAGGTGCGGATCTTGTTATACAGATTCCTCCGGTATACTCACTGTCTTCCGCAGAGTTCTATGCTAAAGGATCCGTTTCCCTGCTCGAAAGCACCGGACTTGTCGACTTTTTATCATTCGGAAGCGAAGCAGGTGTACTTGAAAAGCTTGATAAGATTGCAAGAATCCTTGTAGATGAACCCGATAAATATAAAAAGCTCCTTCAGAAATATCTCAAGGCAGGTAATGCTTTTCCCGCAGCAAGGACAAAAGCTCTTATCGACTATTGTCCCGATATGACCAATCTTTCGGACCTTGTATCATCTCCCAACAATATCCTTGCTATAGAATATTTGAAGGCTCTGATATCATCTGACTCATCCATCAAGCCTGTCACCATGAAAAGAGTCGGTGCAGGATACAATGACCCTTATGCACCCGGACAGCCCGGCATCTCTGCCAAGGCAATAAGAGAGGCAATCGGATACGGTTCAGAGATCGATAATCTCAAAGCATATATGCCCAAAGAATCATTCAAATGCCTTAAGGAAGCTGTTAAGAAAAACATGACAGTAGATGAGAATGATTTTTCGGGAATGCTCATTTATAAACTTCTGTCAGAAAGAGAACAGGGGTTTTCGAAATATCTGGATGTTTCTGAAGAATTATCGGACAGGATCTGTAATAATCTTGAGAAGTTTACCAATGTTACCGATTTCTGTAATCTCCTCAAGACCAAGGATAAGACATATACCAGAATAAGCAGGGCACTCTTCCACATCCTTCTTGATATGAAGGAAGATTCGGTTGCTGCATCAGACTACACCGGTACATGTCCCTATATCAGAGTTCTTGGATTCAAGAAAGAATCCGAAGCACTTCTTTCTGAGATCAAAACAAAGGCATCCGTTCCGGTTCTCTGCGGATACAACGATGCAGCAAACAGCCTCTATTCCGAACCAATGAAAGTCTTCAAGAACGAATCCAGGATCGAAGATCTGTACTTTTCAGTCCAGACCATGAAGTCCGGAGTCGTGGCAAAGCCGGATCTCTCAAGGCCTATTGTTGTTCTGTGACCTTTTTCTCTTTTCTGCCCAAAACTACGACTGAGAGAATCACACCAATCAAAGACAATACCAATCCGGTTTTAAAACCGTGAGGGATATAGTTAATCTTTATCTCATTATTACCCTCATCGAGATGCAGTACCAGAAATGTATCTCGATAAGAATCATACTCTGCTTTTTCACCGTTAACGGAAATGTTATATCCTCTTTCATAGGGAAGAGTCACAACAAGATCTCTTTCACTGTCTGTATTTCCGTTCAAAGTAAGACCATGCCATCCGGCATAGGTAACATCAAATCCGGAAACATTCTCGGATATTTCAGCCATTGCATCCGAATCATAGTAATACAGTAAAATCTTACCGGTATCGAAGACATTGGTCTCAAGAGTTACATTAACTGTTTCTCCTGCTTTCAGGTACCCGATATCGGCAATGTATCTGTTGTTAAACAAACTGTAACCGCCGACATTTTCACCATTAACAGAGAAATATAACATCGGATGTCCGTATACATCCTGAATATTAAAAAGATCCAAATTGATATCTTCTGTTCTGTAGAAGAAATAATGACCGTCTTTTTCGGGAACAAACGAAAATCCAAAGCCCTTCTCATCATCTGTCAAATCATAATCCTGCTGAGTAAAGAGCTGACCGGTCGGTGAAACCAGATCATCATAGACGGTATTAATGTTATGGAACGGATCATAGGAAAACTCTGGATATACATCGGGTAATTGATTTCCACACAGGAAAGCAATCGGAAATGCATTATTATTCCTGAAGACATGGTAAATATTATAGGATTCCATCAGTTCATAATAGTCAAATGAATCATTGTTATAAGACACATAGTATTTTTCACCAAGCAATGATGCTGTAGGAGGTGTAAGTCCGGAATCACCGATAATATTGTACTGGGTATATAAACCTATCTGTTTTAAAAAACTGATTACATTAACATTGAAGCTTGAATTGTAATACGCAAGGTCGTTATATCCGAACATCATGCCATCGACACTTGTATTAACAAAATTCTTTGCACATCTGTAAATCCCGTCATCATTATTGATTCCGGAAAATGTAATTTCGTGAGTATATATACTGCGAAGATATTCATTACGATTCTGATATGTATAATCTTGCTGAATATTCGCAATTATAAATGAATCGTTCATAAACAATTCAACATAAGTAAATATACAGAAAACAAAGCAGAACAAATTTTTGTATTTAATAAAGATTTCAGCCTTAAGAAGAGATTCAAGCGACAGGAATCTGCATGCAAAATATAAAAGAAAGAAACTGAATGTAAAAGAAAACCTGGAGCAATATCCTACAGGTGCTGAAAATCCATGCCAGATAACATTCGGAAATCCGAATACAAATGAAGCGAGATAGATAAAAAGAACAAAGGAAGCAAGAATTTTGGGACGAACTTTTTCTTTTGACACAAACCACAACAAAACAAATACAATGATTAGGCTGCCGCAAAAGATATTGGGAGCCTGGTTTAATTCGAGGTTCGAGTAGTTCATGGAGAACATGGCTCTTATAACAGAACCGAGAGAATTAATGATCAGAGAAACCGTCTTTTTATCGGATGATCCGGCCAATTTACCTCCCATAAGGTTAAATGCCACGGGAAGTAAAACTACCATAGAAATGCAGACAGATAATAAAATATGATATGTAAATCTGAAACAATTGAGTAATGCATGTTTGATCTCGGTTTTATTTTCTAACAGATTAAACAGGAAAAAGATTCCGAGAGTGATGATAACCATGTAGGCAATGTAATAGTTATCAATGATTGTGAAAGCAGTCAAAAAGACAAAGGCAAGACTATTTTCTCCGTCTGCCTGCTTTTCGACAAATAAAGCAAGAACAGGTAACAGAATTACCATATCCGCCCACATGGGCATCGAAGAATATGCGAAGTTATAAGACATCAAAGCATAACAGCTTGATATTACAAGTGCAAAGATAGCTGATACATTGATTTTTTTGCTCTTTTGTGTAAAAGCAAAAAAGCTCAGACCGACTAAACCAATCTTAATAACAATGGACCAGAAAATTGCATCAGGAAGATAATCCAAAGGAACGAGACTATAAATAAAATCTGTCGGGGACACGTAAAAAGCAAAACCACCAAAAAAATCCCCGCCAAGACCAGATGTGGTACTGAAGAAAAGAGTATTAAAACCATTGCCAAGATTAGCCAAATAGCTGTAAAGAGGAATCATTCCGTCTTCCAGATCATAGACCAGAACGGTATTGATATAAGAAAAGGGAAAACCGGATATATCGTTTGAATAGAAAACCAAGAAAGCAATAATAAAAGGAATCAAAAATGATAAGCAATATAAAAGTGCTTTCGAGGATTTTGTCTTATTCATGATTATATCCTTTAATAAAAAGTGAGCCATGAGAACGAAACAGATTAGCATAATGACCCGTTTGGTCAATTTGTTACGTCCCCATGGCTCTTATTAATTAATTCTTGAATGAGTGAATGGGTGCGGGGATTCTTCCTTCTCTGTTAATGAAGGCCTCGCAGGAATACTTATTAACAGGCATTACGGGAGCCCAGCCGAGAAGTCCGCCAAACTCTACCTTATCTCCTACATTCTTTCCGATTACGGGAATGAGACGAACAGCCGTGGTCTTGGCATTTACCATACCGATTGCCATCTCGTCCGCAATGATACCGGAAATGGTTGCCGGAGAGGTGTCACCGGGAACAGCGATCATATCAAGTCCTACGGAACATACGCAGGTCATAGCTTCAAGTTTCTCAAGAGTAAGTGCTCCGCATGATGCAGCATCGATCATACCCTGATCCTCAGATACGGGGATGAATGCACCGGAAAGTCCTCCTACATAGGAAGAAGCCATTACACCGCCCTTTTTAACCTGATCGTTAAGAAGTGCAAGAGCTGCTGTGGTTCCGGGAGCTCCTGCTTTCTCAAGTCCGATCTCGCAGAGGATATCCGCTACGGAATCTCCGATAGCAGGTGTGGGTGCAAGTGACAGGTCCACGATGCCGAAAGGAACACCGAGCTTAGCGGATGCTTCCTTAGCAACAAGCTGACCTACTCTGGTAACCTTGAATGCTGTCTTTTTAATAGTCTCACAGAGAACTTCGAAAGACTCTCCTCTTACTTTCTCAAGGGCATATTTAACTACACCCGGTCCACTGACACCTACGTTGATGATGCGGTCTGCTTCGGTAACACCGTGGAAGGCACCTGCCATGAAGGGGTTGTCATCGGGAGCGTTACAAAATACTACAAGCTTTGCACACCCCAATGAATCATGATCTGCAGTAAGCTCTGCGGTCTTATGAATAGTCTCACCCATAAGGCGGACAGCGTTCATATTGATACCGGTTCTAGTGGAACCAAGGTTAATCGAAGAACATACAAAATCGGTTGATGCAAGAGCTTCGGGAATGGATCTCATAATAAGCTCATCTGCCTTGGTGCTTCCTTTGCTGACAAGTGCGGAGTAACCGCCCAGGAAGTTTACACCAACCTCTTTAGCTGCCTTATCAAGAGTACGGGCAAGCTTTACAAAATCATCTTCGGACTTAGCGCTTGATGCACCTATAAGAGCAATGGGAGTTACGGAGATTCTCTTATTTACAATGGGAATACCGAATTCACCGGAGATCTCTTCACCTGTCTTAACAAGATCCTTGGCACTTTCAGTGATCTTGTCGTAAACCTTATCACATGTTTTATCTATATCCGAATCAATGCAGTCAAGAAGGCTTATGCCCATGGTGATGGTACGGACATCAAGGTTTTCCTTCTCTATCATTTCATTGGTTTCGGAAACTTCCATTCTGTTGATCATATTTTAACCTCTAAAAAATAATGCAAGCATTACTCATATCTCGAAATAATGAACCTGTATTATATGCGGTGCATCATGTCGAAAATTTCTTCCTTCTGACACTTGATAGAAACGCCGATGCTCTTTCCGAGCTCTTCAAGTCCGCCGGAAATCTTCTCAAAAGAATCGGAAGCTCCGGAGATATCTACTACCATCATCATATTGAAATACCCTGAAACGATAGTCTGGGAAATATCGAGGATATTAACATTTTCGTTTGAAAGGAAGGTACAAGTCTTAGCGATGATTCCGACTGTATCCTTGCCGACTACAGTGATGATTACTTTTTCCATATCAATAACTCCTTTATACTTCAATGCACTCTGAAGGTACATCTCGTTTTGCTACGCTGATGTCAAAATCCGAAGCTCTGTAGGGATTATCTCCCATTGTGATCTCCATTCTGACTGATTCAAATGCAAGATCGGGATAATTGTTCTCGAGAGAAAGATGGCCGAGAAAGATCTTCCTGATAGTGTCATTTAAAACCGATGCAAGCAGTCTGCCCGATGCTTCGTTGGACAGATGTCCGAGCTCACCCAGGATCCTTCTTTTCAAAGGATAGGGATAAGGCCCCTGCTCAAGCATCCTGATATCGTGATTGGCTTCGAGAAGCAAAGCATCCATTCCCATCAGACAATCGATCGTATAATCACTGTAACAACCCAGATCCGTGCAGACAGCCATGTTCTTACCGTCATTTGAAAATCTGTATGCTACGGGATCGGCCGCATCATGCGATATACGCATGGGATTAACAGTTATATCACCGACCGTGAAGATCTCATTGGGTCTTACGATCTTAAACAGAGATGAATCGATACTTCCAAGAGATTTTACCGTTCCGATTGCTTCAATCGTCGCCCAGGTCGCATACATCGGAATTCCGTATTTTCTGGAAAAGACACCGAGCCCCTGTATGTGATCCGAATGCTCGTGCGTTATAAGAATTCCGTTAATATCTTTTCCGGTAAGACCGATGGAATTAAGTCCCGCTTCCGCTTTCTTACCGCTTACTCCTATATCGACCAGCAAATGCGTATCGGAAGAACCGATGTAAATGCAGTTACCCGATGAACCGCTGGCAAGAGGACACATCCTCATTTATTTCTCCTCCCATCTGACTTCGATAACATCTCCGTCTTTGATAGGCTCGAGATACTGTGCATTCTTTCCGTTAAGTCTGGTAATGATCTTACGGCCGTTACCTGCTTTCAGGTCAAAATTCAATTTATCGAATACGTCAACGTACACATAGTTTTCTTTTCCCGTGAGGGTGATCATGCGGCCGTTGGCATTGACGCTGACAGAAGTTGTAAGATCTGGGCTTGCAGGCTTTTCTTCCTCAGACTTATCCTCTTCTTCGGAGCCTGACATTTCAGCCATCTTCTCTTTCATCTCGGCTGCGGTACCGTCATCATCGGGAAGGTCCGCAAAAGAAATACCGCCTGATGACAGAGATGCTTCAGATTCCTGAGAAGGTGATGCATCAACCTTAGCATCTTCTGAAGCCTCAGATACTGCTTCTGCTTTTTCTGAAGCCTTTTCTGCTTTCGAAGTCTTATGATCATGACTTCCGATAGTATAATCCAAAGTAAAGTCTTCGTATACCTTGGTCTTAAGAACTGCAGGAGTCTGATTTACTTTGATGTCACCGGCAGCAGGCGTATCAAGAAACTCGGTGATCTGCTCAACGGTGTAGTAATTATTGACCTTAATTTCATCACCGTCTTTGATCTCATAGAAAGATTCCTGAAGCTGCCCGTTTACTATAGCTTTCTTGGGGAACTCAAAGATCTTGCCGTTTACGCTGATCTTAATGGGATTCTTAAGCTCGGCAAGTTCACCGAGTTTGAATGCCGCATCGCTTCCGGGAGTTGAGGCTTTAACCTCAATGATATCTCCGCTGTGAATCTGAGAATAAAGATCTGCTGGCTCATCATTGATAAGGATCTGAGAAGATTCTCCTTCGGTTCCTCTGACGATACGGGACTTTCCGCCGATGGTAAAGGTAATCGCTTTTCCTCTTTTAGGGAAGAGATCTTCATTGGGGAATGCCACCTGAAGTGCCGCATCCGATACGGACAGATGTCCGTTGTCATACAGTTTTAATCTCTCTCCGTTAAAAGTAACGAATATGAAGTTGTTACTCTGTGCATAGAAGCTTAAGCAGATTCCGATAGGAGTAACCATAAGGGAATCTTTGTGAGCGTCCTTATCTTCGAAGATGATGTCCTTCATAACATCCTCGCCTCTGATAGCAACACGCTCTTTGAGTATTCCGAGACTCTCGGAAAGTTTCTCGGTATAACTGGGAACCATTCCTCCGCCGCCTACTACGAAAACCGCACTGACGGGTTTATCTCCGTTTAATCTCTTAATCTCATCGGAAACCTTTGCGGTCATGTCATTAATATAAGGTGCAAGTGCTTCGCTTATCTCCGCAGCTTTAACCTTCTGGGGAAGTCCCATGATATCGGTGAATTCAATCTCGGGTTCACCGCTTCTGAGGCTTCTCTTGATATGTTCAGCCATGTCAAAATCAACAAGGCATTTCTGTACAATGACATCAGTGAGTGAATCACCCGCAACAGGTATCATGCCGTAAGCAATGATGCTTCCGTCCTTAGTGATGGAGATATCCGATGTTCCCGCACCTACATCAACAAGAGCAAGGTTCAGAAGTCTGAACTTATCGGGAATAGCTACCTGAATCGCAGCGATAGGCTCGAGAGTGAGATTTGCAACATGAAGTCCCGCATGTTCAACAGCCTTATAAAGACCGTCAACAACATCATCGGGTAAGAATGTACCGATAAGATCGGCTGAAATCTTCTTAGCTTTATGTCCCTCAAGATTACCGATCTGATAACCGTTTAAATAGTATCTGACGGGTGTATAACCGACACAGTAGAACTTCATGTCGGTATCATTCTGACTCTGAAATTCCGTATAAGCCTGTTCGATTCCGGACATTGACAGATTATAAATGTCCTCGTCGGTAATCTCTTTTTCGGATTCAAATTCCTGGGAAACATTAACGGTAACCGTACGAAGAACCCGGCCTGCGGCTGCGATACATACTTCGACAAGCTGCTTGCCAAGTCTTGATTCGAGGTTCTTTTTTACCTCGAGTATGGTATTTCCGACCTTGCCGATATCGTGAATCTGTCCGTCGAGCATTGCTCTTGACTCATGCTCTTTGATCTCCTGAGCAAGGACATGAAATCCGTCATCCGCTTTATATCCGACGGTTCCGACGATACTTCTCGTACCGATATCAAGTCCGAAAACGAGACTGCCCTGGCTTTTTACTCCACCCATGTAAATCCCTCCAGACGGGCTTTGACCTGTGCATACGCAGCTTCAAGGCCTTCGCTGTTATCGATTATCACGTCAGAATGTTCCCTGAAATCCGCATCGGAAAGCTGGTTGTCCATGATCGACAGAGCTTTCTTGCGCGTATATCCTCTTGATTCCATGAGACGCTTTATCCTGGTCTCATCATCAGCATAGATGTACCACATCTCATCAACGATATCGTTGTAACCTTTTTCGATAAGAAGTGCAGCTTCGATGAAAAAGAGTTCGGTCTCATGCATCTTCGCAGCTGCTCTCATTTTCTCGATGAGATAAGTCTGAACGGAAGGATGAACTATCTCCTCAACCTTTTCAAGATTTGAAGGATTTGAGTAAATGACATGAGCAAATTTGCTTCTGTCAATTTCCGAGCCTTCACCCTTGGTAAGTATTTCTTTTCCGAACATGGCAACAAGTCTGTCATAGGTCATAGTGCCGGGTTGTTCGAGCTCTTTGGCAATATCGTCGGCATAATAAATCTCAGCGATATAGTGCGATGAGATAAAATTGAGGATGCTTGACTTGCCTCCGCCGATTCCGCCCGTAATACCTATAATCTTCATTAATGTGCCTCGTACCAGCTTCTTCCGGTATCAACTGAAATCTCCAGTTTGACCGCAAGGTCAGCCGCTTTCTCCATGCATTCGGTTAAAATATTATTTACTTCCGAAGCTTCCTGCTCCGGTCCTTCAATCAGTAATTCGTCATGAACCTGTAATATCAGTCTGGACTTTAATCCCTTGTCCCTGAGAGTATTCCATACGGAGATCATTGCAAGCTTTATGATATCGGCTGCAGTTCCCTGTATCGGGGCATTCATCGCAACTCTCTCTCCGAAAGACCTGGTCATAAAATTCGAATTCTTAAGTTCAGGGATGGGCCTGCGTCTTCCGAAATATGTCTCGGAATAACCTTTATCCTTGGCCGATTCAACCAGTCCGTCCAGGTACTCTTTAAGTCCCGGGAAAGTCTCGAAATACTTTTTAATGTATTCTCCTGCTTCCTTACGGCTGATACCGATATTTTCGCCGAGACCGAATGAAGAAATACCATAAACGATACCGAAGTTTACCGCCTTTGCGTTTCTCCTCAGAGTATCCGTGACTTCTTCAAGCGGAACTCCGAAAACCTTCGATGCTGTTATCTTATGAATATCCTCACCTGATCTGTAGCTTTCGATCAGCGCTTCATCTTTGGACAGAGAAGCAAGAACTCTTAATTCTATCTGCGAATAATCCGCGTCGGTAAAAAGAAAACCATCTTCGGGAACAAATACTTTCCTCAGTTCCCTTCCGAGCTCCGTTCTTACGGGAATATTCTGCAGGTTGGGATCTGATGATGAGATGCGGCCTGTTGCCGTAACCATCTGATTAAACTTACATCTGATCCTGCCGTCCGTACCTATGAATCCTTTTAGTCCCTCTGCATAAGTCGATCTGAGTTTAGTCAGGCCTCTGTATTCAAGAATGTCCCTTACAAAAGGAACTTCGGGTGCAAGCTTTTCAAGAACGTCCGCTGATGTGGAGTATCCGGTCTTGGTCTTCTTTCCGCCCGATAATCCCATCTTCTCAAACAGGATAACGCCAAGCTGCTTGGGCGAATTGATATTAAAATCAGGTTCTCCTGATTCCTCGTGAATCTTCTTTTCAAGTTCATCGATCCTTGATGAGAGCCTTGCGGAATACTCATCAAGTTCTCTTGCCTTTACCAGAATTCCGATATTTTCCATATCGTAGAGGATGTAGGAAAGCGGGAGTTCTATTTTGCGGTACACATTCATCTGCCCCGTCGCTTCAAGTTCCTCATTGATCTTCGGAAATGATGCAAGAGATATGAATGCACCGTCACAGGTATATTCTTTTAAAACATCGGGAGCGGTAAAAAAACTCTCCTTAAAGCTCATCTTGCCGAATCTTTCTTTTACCGAAAGTGGCGTAAAACCAAGATAAGCATTTGCTATATTTTCAATGTCGTGATCTGCGGAAAGCGGATCAAGAACGTAGTTGGCAAGTCCGGCATCAAAAAGTTTATCGGGATCTATATATCCCGTAACCGTGTACTGGGATTTAATATCCGTAAAACAAAGCACGGTGTTTTTGGCACTGAGTACACGTATCGAACTTTGAAGCGCATCGCATTCGATATCTGTTCCGGCGTAGTAATAAATCTTTTCGGATGTAGCTAGTGCACCGGACAAAGCACTTCCGTCATCTATAACAAACTGAAGCCCGACAGCTTCGCAATCGGCATCATAGATAACCTTTGCAAAATCAAGAGCGCTGCCAACAACCTCGATATCGGGACGGCTTATTTTCTCTGCAGGACTTGAAACCGCCGACTTTGCGGCATCGTCAAATCTTGAATAAAGAGATTTAAGGCCGAGTTCCTTGATTATCTCATAAGCTTCCGGAGTAAAGTAATCTCCCCTCTTAGCCTTTTCTTTATCAAGAGTTATATCTGCATTTATCTCAATTGTCGCAAGAACAAGTGAAAGGTCTGCAAGATCCCTGTGTTCTCTGAGTGATTCCCTGACAGAGTTACCCTTGATCTCATCGAGATGCTCGTATATACCGTCAATAGATCCGTAAGTCTGCATCAGCTCGGATGCGGTCTTGGGGCCAACCTTAGGAACACCGGGAATATTATCGGATGAATCTCCCATAAGAGCTTTAAGCTGGATGAACTTCTGAGGATCTACCCCAAATTCTTCCTCAACTCTTGCGGGTGTGTAGTCTTCTACTGTGGTTTTGCCTGATTTGGTCTTGGGAATCCTGATAAGGATATTCTCATCTGCAATCTGGAGAAGATCCCTGTCACCGGATACCAGACTGACCTTCATGCCCTCTGCCTGGGATTTCTTGGCGAGGGTTCCCATGATGTCATCCGCTTCAAGCCCGGGTATGGAAAGTGTTGCAACTCCCATAGCATCAAGAAGCCTTCTAAGAAGCGGAGCCTGGGATCTTAACTCCTCAGGCATGGGTTTTCTGGTTCCCTTATACTCTGCAAATATCTTATGCCTGAAAGTAGGTGCATGCTCATCAAAAGCAACAACCACGTAGTCAGGCTTTTCTTCGTCAAGAAGTTTGAAAAATATACTTAAAAAGCCGTATACGGCACCGGTATGAACGCCTGCGGCATTCGTCAGATCCGGAACTCCGTAAAAAGCCCTGTTTATTATGCTGTGTCCGTCTATAAGAACAAGCTTATCCGCCACTTTAACCTCTTATCCGAGATGCCATATCAGGAGTAATCCAAGCAGGATGCATCCCAGGGTAATAACATATCTCTGCGATTCTTTATAGATCTTATGTCTTTCAAGCTTCTTGTCATTGCTGGCAAGACGCTTCTTGAGCTCGGAACTTAAGTCGAAATTGTCATCATCATTATCAAGGTGCTGAACACCCACAGAAACCAGAAATTGAATACTGAGTTCCTCGCGGCATTCACTGCAGGATTCATAATGCTCGCGGAACTCCTCCATAGTCTTGTAATCAAGCTTTTTATCTATGAAGTCCGGTATATGACTTTCAAATTCCTTACAGTTCAAAGGCGCTCCTTTTAGATACTCGCATACACACTTATATTACTACAAAAATGCCTAAAAAAACAGCATGTAAATGTTTACAATTCATGCTAAAAACCGCTCTATTCTTGCGAATTTTATGTAAACCCGACGTTGCAGGATCGATCCACAATAAAGCAGTGTTCCAAACCGGTGAGAAGCTAAAATTCATTTAGTTTCTGAGGAGTTTGTTAGCCACTTCAGTTGCCAGGTCTACACAAATGCCGTAAAAAGGCTAAAATTCATTTGGTTTCTAAGGAGTTTGTTAGCCTCCTCGGTTGCTAGGTCTGCACTTAAGCCCGGAAAAAGCTAAAATTCATTTAGTTTCTGAGGAGTTTGTTAGCCTCACTGCCGGCAGTGGGGCGCATGGCATCCTGTGGATGCCAGAATTGCGCGGACCGAGGGGCACTCCCCAGTGCCCCGAGATACGAACCCTTGGGTTCGGGATAGTGCCGTCAGCACTAAAAAACAGGAGTGGGCTTTCATGCCCTCTCCTGTTTTTTCATGCTGCCGGCAGTGGGACTCGAACCCACACACAGTCGCCCGCGGCAGATTTTGAGTCTGCTTCGTCTACCAATTCCGACATGCCGACATATTCACATCCGTTTAAACGAACGCAATTGGTAATATATCATATTAAGCAATCTTACGCAAATTCAAATTCGACTTTTACGTCGTTTCCGGAAACCTTCACATGCCCGATACTGCCCATTACAATAGGCATAGAAGGAGGAACATGTCCAAGGTCACAATCAATGACTGCAGGCACACCTAAGTTTTGAATATACGGAAGAACAGCATTGATATGGTCAAGCCCGATCATCATCTCAGGATTATCAGGTCTTCCGATCAGAAATCCCTTAACGATACCTTTCTTAAACCAGCCGGCTTTTTCAAAATGCCACATGGCACGTCTTATATCAAAGACATTAAGGTCACAGCTTTCAAGGCACCAGATTACTCCATCATCGGCATACCTATCCATGAATCCTTCTATATCGACATATGGAGTACCAAGCAGGTTTACTACGCAGTCGGTGCATCCGCCGATCAGCCTTCCGGAAAATTCTATTTCACCCTTAAATTCCCCGGGGGCAAAAAGCTTCTTTGAATCAAAAACGGACTTCAAGGACTTTTCGGTAAGATTATATGGTGCATAAGGATTGCTCTCATCCTTAAGGGATTCGATCTGAAATGTATCAAAAGATCTTGCTTCTTTTCTGTCTCCGCACAGGACTTCAAGACAATCCGATACCGATTCATGTATCTCGGTAGCTCCGTATGCATCTGCGCATCTTCCGTAAACAGCAGCTGTATCGCACTTTGTCACAAGCGGAAGGATAAAGTTCGTATTATCGGAATATCCCATGAACCACTTGGGATCTGCTTTCCTGATCGCATCAAGATCAAGATGCTCAAGGATCTCACACATCAGCTCTCCGCCGCCAACGGATATCAGGGCATCATTATCCGAAAAAACATACATATCCATAAGTTCTTCAGCACATTTTTCAGGCTTATTGCTGATACCGATCCCTAGACCCGCAGTCGAATTGGGACCGGGAAGCACGTTAAATCCTTTATCCCTGAAGTAATCAAGTGCTTTCAAAAAGCAGCTGTGATAAGGCTCCAGGTTTGCTCCGAAGGATGGAGCAGGGAAGCCTATCGTATCACCTTTTTTAATGAATTTAGGATATCTCATCAGTTCTCTGCTTTGAGCTTGTTATAAATATCGAGTTCATCGAAGGTTGCGTAATAATCCATGGGAGTCTCGGCACGGCGGATCTTTTCGAATGAACCGTCAGCCTTAAGAAGAACCTCTGCACTTCTGAGTCTTCCGTTGTAGTTGTAACCCATTGAATATCCGTGTGCTCCGGAATCATGGATAAACAGGAGGTCTCCCATCTCAATCTCGGGAAGCATTCTGTCAATCGCAAACTTATCACAGTTCTCGCATAGAGAACCGGTTACATCATACTTATGATCACAGGGAGCATCTTCTTTACCAAGGACGGTAATGTGATGATATGCACCATAGATTGCGGGTCTCATAAGGTTTGCAGCACATGCATCGACACCGATGTACTCTTTATATATATGCTTTTCATGAATAGCTCTGGTAACCACGCCGCCGTAAGGAGCCATCATGAATCTGCCCATTTCGGTATAGATGGACATTTCACCCATTCCTGCGGGAACGAGGATCTCATCGAATACCTTGTGAACACTCTCGCCTATAACGGCAATGTCATTGGGAGTCTGATCGGGCTTATATGCAATTCCGACACCACCGGAAAGGTTAATGAACCTGATATCTGCACCTGTCTCATCACGAAGTTCTACAGCAAGCTTAAAGAGCTCACCTGCAAGCTTTCCATAGTACTCATTTGTTACGGTGTTTGAAGCAAGGAAAGCATGGATTCCGAAATGCTTAACACCCTTGCTCATCAGTATCTTGTACGCCTCGGAAATCTGCTCTCTCGTCATTCCATACTTGGCATCTCCGGGATTATCCATTATGCCGTTGGAAAGAGTAAATACTCCGCCGGGGTTATATCTGCAGCTCATGGTCTCAGGAAGTTTTCCTCCGCAAGCCTTCTCGCAGAAATCGATGTGAGTGATATCATCAAGATTGATGATCGCACCGATCTTATTGGCATACTCATACTCTTCAAAAGGAGTATCGTTTGACGAAAACATGATATGAGGTCCGTCAAAACCGAGAACCTTGCTTATCTGTAGCTCGGTAAGCGATGAACAATCGGCACCGCAATCGTATTCTTTTAAAATGGAAAGGATAACAGGATTGGGATTTGCCTTAACCGCAAAGTACTCTCTGAATCCGGGGTTCCATGCAAATGCCTTCTTAACAGCTTCGGCATTTGCGCGCATTCCGGCTTCGTCATAGACATGAAAAGGAGTGGGAATCTTTGCAGCAATCTCTTCTGCTTTTGCTTTGGTAATAAATGCTTTTTTCATAATAGTTCTCCTCAATCAGATATTTGCCAGTCTATAGGACTGATCCCTTTCGAGACCAGGAAATTATTGCATTTTGAAAACGGTCTGCTTCCGAAAAATCCTCTGTATGCCGAAAGCGGTGAAGGATGCGCCGATTCGATAACCAGATGATCCGGATTGGTTATGAAAGCTTTCTTAGCTCTTGCAGCCGATCCCCAAAGAATAAATACTACCGGTCTGTCAAGCGAGGCAACCGCTTTGATAGCAGCATCCGTAAACTCTTCCCATCCTTTTCCCTTATGAGAAAAAGCCTGATGAGCCCTTACGGTAAGCAGTGTGTTAAGCAACAGAACGCCCTGCTCGGACCAATGCGTCAGATCACCGCTTTGAGGTATATAGCACCCGAGATCCGTATTAAGTTCCTTGTAGATATTTTCAAGTGAAGGCGGTTTCTGAATGCCTTTGGGAACGGAAAAAGAAAGACCATGAGCCTGTCCGGGCTCGTGATAAGGATCCTGTCCAAGTATAACCACTTTAACTTCTGACAAAGGTGTCAGGTTAAATGCTCTTAAAACATCATCCTTGGGAGGATAGACGGTATATGAGCCGTATTCTTTTACGACAAAAGAATAAAGATCTTTGTAATAGGGTTTGCTGAATTCCTGTTGTAAAACAGGAAGCCAATCGTTAGAAATCTGTGACATATCAAAGTCTGACGCTTATGCCGCGTCCTTTCATGTATTCCTTAACTTCACGGATCGTGAGTTCTTTGTAATGGAAAAGAGAGGCAGCAAGGACTGCCGAAGCACCTGCCTCAACTGCCGTATAAAAGTCTTCAAGCTTGCCTGCACCGCCCGATGCGATAACAGGGATATTAACGCTTGATGCAATAGCACCGGTAAGTTCAAGGTCGTAACCTGCCTTGGTTCCGTCGGCATCCATGGATGTCAGGAGGATTTCACCGGCACCGAGCTTTTCTGCTTGTACGGCCCACTCAACGGCATCGATGTTCATATCAACTCTTCCGCCGTTTTTATAAACGGTCCAACTGTCTGTGCCTTCGATACGCTTGGCGTCCATAGCCACAACAACGCACTGTGAACCGAATTTCATAGCAGCATCCGATATAAGATCGGGATTCATAAGAGCAGCTGAATTTACGGCAATCTTATCGGCACCTTCTCTTAAGATGGCTTTGAAATCATCGGTGGTTCTGATACCTCCGCCAACGGTAAAAGGAATAAACAATGTGGATGCTACATCCCTTACCCAGGAAAGCTGTGTATCACGTGAATCCGCAGATGCAGTTATATCAAGGAATACTACTTCATCAGCTCCCTGTGCATCATAAGCCGCAGCGGTCTCCGCAGGATCACCGGCATCTCTCAGATTAAGAAAATTGATACCTTTTACAACTCTTCCATCCTTAACATCAAGGCAGGGAATAATTCTCTTCGTAAGCATATCAAACCTCCCCTGCTATCTTCAGGAAATTGGAAAGTACCTTAAGACCTGCATCCGAACTCTTTTCCGGATGGAACTGAGTTGCGAAGACATTGCCTTTTTCTACGGACGAATCATAAGTAACACCGTATTCGGTTTTAGAAGTTACGATGGAGGGATCCGATGATTCAAGGTAAAAGGAATGCACGAAGTAAAAGTAAGTACCCCTGTCTATTCCTTCAAGAAGTCTGCCTTTGCTTTCGATGATATCATTCCATCCTATCTGCGGAACTTTGAGATCAGCAGAAGCGGGGAATTTTTTTATTTTGCCGGAAAGGATACCGAGCCCTTTAACTCCGGGAGATTCTTCACTTTCGTCAAACAAAAGCTGGAGTCCGACACAGATACCCAGGAAAGGCTTTCCAGATGCGGCGTATTCTTTTAACACAGTATCAAGGCCACGTTCCTTTAGGTTATTAACACAGTCACCGAAATTTCCGACACCGGGCAATATAACGGCATCGGCCTTTCTGATCTCTTCGGGATTGGAAGTCAAAATATGTTTTGCTCCGAGTTTTTCAATTGCTTTTTCGACGCTCTTTACATTACCTGCGTCATAATCAACGACAGCGATCATTTAATAACCTCAGGGATTTACAAATACTATATCGGCACCGGGATCTTCTTCACCGGGAATAACGTCTTCTAATGGTTCGGGAGGAGCAAGGACTTCCTCAGGTTCGGATGCTTCTTCCTGAGAAGATTCGTGAAGTCCGTTTACTACATCATATACAGCTCTTGTATAGTCGACG
Organism: Lachnospiraceae bacterium; assembly: GCA_018056425.1. Lineage (GTDB taxonomy): Bacteria > Bacillota > Clostridia > Lachnospirales > Lachnospiraceae > AC2028. The sequence goes on along the minus strand of JAGPFR010000006.1, from coordinate 7,714 downwards.
TCCTTCTTGATCATTGCAATCTCTCTTGCCTCTTCTTCGGTAAGACCGAATTCATTGTTTAGAGCTTCAACGATCTGTGCATATACAGGTTCAACTTCTTCGAGGCACTGCCACTTTACAGCAGATTCGTACAATCCAGGATATCTGCTGACAGACTGAATAAGAGAATCAAGCGCCTTAACATCGGACTCATCTCTGAGAAGTTCATACTCACGATACCAAAGTCTGATACGGAGAATGCATTCTGACTTCTTGTAGATGATCGTATCAGATTCATTGAGATCCATTCCGAACAGATCCTGATATGCGGTCTGATAATCACCTACAGAAAACGCTTCTCTTGCTTCCTGTTTAACTGCATGTGCACCAAGCAGATTGGACACTATAAGGACAGCAACAAGGATGGTTGCACAAAGGGCAAAGATTGCAACTACCTTCTTGGTGTTAAGCTTCTTGGAAGGCTTCTCGGGCTCTTCATCCTTGGGTTTCTTTTCTTTCTTGGGCTTCTTTGCCTTCTTTTTCTTTCCGCCGCCTTCGCCTTCTTCACCTTCTTCATCATCTCCGGCGTTGTCGGCTTTCTTGCCCTTGTCTTTTTTCTTCTTTTTCTTCTTGCCCTTCTTATCTTCCTCGCCTTCAGCTTCAAGCTGTTCGAGAACTTCGGCATTTTCATCGGAAAGTTTTATCTCGGATGCTTCGCCTTCCTCGTCATCATCAGACTCGGTCAAAAGATCGATGATCCTGGCGATAAGACCTTTCTTGCCTTTCTTTTCCTTAGCTTCTTTTTCAAGAATGCTGTCGATTTCATCGGCAGGAAGTGATACAGGTTCTTCGGATTCGGACGCAGGCTCTTCGGAAGATTCCGAAGGCTCTCCGATCGAATCATAGAGATCTTCCTCGCTGAGAGGATTTCCCATTATTTCCGCCAAAAGAGAATCGGCTTCATCAACTTCACTGTTCTCGGCAGGAGCTTCAGGCTCATCCTTGGGAACAGGAACAGCTTCAGATGAAAGCGCGGCAGCTTTAACCTCTGCAGCAGCTTCGGCAGCTCCGGCCAAAAGTGCATCAACATCGGACATGTCAGCATTATCTGCAGCTTCCGCAGCTGAAACATTCTCTTCACTTACACCGCCTGATGCTTTCTTTTTAGCCTTTTTAGCTTCCTTAGCTTCTTTACGAAGTCTTGCTTTTTCTTCTTTTGCTTTTCTTCTGGCTTCTTTCTTTTCTTCTTTTAATCTCTTCTTCTCAGCTGCTTTATCAACCGGAGCCTCTGAATCACCTTCTCCGAGAACATCAGGAACTTCGCCTACATCAGATCCGTTCAAAAGTGCTTCAATACCGGGATCTACAGCTTCGTTATTATCATTCTTATTAAGCAGGTCACCAATCTCACCTGCGGAACTGTCGGCAGCAAGAAGATCATCAAGTGACATTCCGGACCTGTCTTCATCATCGGCAAGTCCTTCTTCTCTTGCTTTACTGAGCATGGACTCAATATCATCTTCTGAAGGAAGTCCTACCGATTCGTTTTCTTCCTTCATAAGCTCTGCAAGTTCGGCATCAAGATCAAAATCAGCCGTGGAACTCTCGGTTGATCCTTCCGAAGTCTCCGGAGTTTCTCCCGATTCCTGCAGCAAAGCGGCAAGCTGTGCATCAAGATCAAAATGATCATCGGAGGAAGGTTCTTCAAGTACTTCTTCAGGTGCAGTCTCAGTCTCGGAAGGCTGCTCTTCCATTGCAGCAATATCATTTACCGCAAGTGCTTCTTCGAGTGCGGATGCTTCTTCATCTACTGCTACGTTTTCAACTGATAATCCGAGATTGTCTAAATTAAGATCATCAAGATTAAGAGCATCCGTTTCTGCTTCTTCATGAGTTTCTTCACCAGGTTCTTCGGAAACGGGATTGCCTGATGTTTCATCTTCAGATTCTATCTTGCTCATGAGATCACTCATTAGATCGGACAGATCTGCATCCATTGCGGAATCATCATCGGGTACTTCAAGAGAAGGTGCTGAATCGATATGAACATCGGATGCCGCGGGATCTTCGTTCATGATCTGTGTAAGATCGGGAATATCAGCCGAATGATCGATTTCTTCAGGTTCGGTTATATCCTCAACGGAAACCTCTTCGATTGCAGGTTCCTCAACAGGAGCATCTTCTATAACAGGCTCATCAATTGAAGCTTCCTCAACGGGAGCATCTTCTATAGCGGGCTCTTCAATAGATACCTCTTCTTCAGGAGTCTCAGATACAATATCGGATAAAATATCATCTAGAGAGAGCTGAACCGAATCCTCGAAAGGAGCTTCTTCAGCCTGAGGCTCTTCAGCCACAACTTCTTCTGAAAGTTTTTCTTCAACTTGAACTTCATCAGTTTCAGGAACTTTTTCGAGTACAGATGATGCTTCGGCAAGCAGTTTATCCAGATCTAAATCGGTAGCAAAATCTTCAGCAGCAGAAACATCTTCAGCAACAGCCTCATCAGTAGGAATTTCCTCGGTTACAGCTTCTTCCTCTGATACAGGAACATCTTCCACAACAGGTTGTTCTTCTACAAGGACTTCTTCTGTAGGCTCGTCCTCAACGACAGGATTCTCCTCTGTAACAATTTCTTCCTCTGATACAGGAATATCTTCAACTACAAGCTCTTCTACAACGGGAGCCTCTTCAGCAATAGATTCTTCCTCTGCTACAGTATTCTCTTCTGCTACAGATTCTTCTACAACGGTAACTTCTTCTGCTACAGGAGCTTCCTCGAGAGCAGATATCTCTTCCGCTACAGGCTCTTCTGCAACAGGAGCATCAACTTCAGCCTGCTCAGGTTCACTCATCTGCTTAAGCAGATCATCAAGTGCAGATTCACCGGAAGCTGATTCTTCCTTTACTTCAGGCACATCAACAAACTCCGCGGAAGAATCTTTCGCGGGAGTTTCAGGTTCGGGTTCGGGTGTTTTTTTGGTGGGTGATGCAAGCTCGGCAGGCACACCCATGGATTTCAATAAACTGTCAAGATAGTCTTCAGACGATCCCATTTATTCTCTCCGATTTCTATAAATGTTCTTATGACAAAATCACATAAACATACTGTATTATTTTAACATAGCAACGCTTTAATGTATAGAATAAACGGCATCAAAAAAGGCTCTGCCGGTAAGGCAGAGCCTTTAGATCATTTAGCTCAGATGATATTTATCTACCAGCGAATCGATGATTCTGACAAGGTTTCCAATCTCGGGTTTAGACAGCTGAGCATCTGCTCCGAGTGCTTCACCCTTCTTCTTCATCTCCTCATTAACGAGTGATGAGAAAATGACTACGGGAATATTCGCGGTTCTCGAATCTTCCTTGATAAGCTTGGTAAGTCTGTGGCCGTACATCTCCGGCATCTCAATATCGGTAATAACGATCTTAACATGCTCGTCAAGTGTTCCGTCAGCCTTGCATTCAGCGATTACGTCATAAGCTTTCTGACCGTTCTCGGTATGGATGATCTTGTCATATCCGGCTGCAGTAAGTGAATCAACGATGAGCTTATTAAGAAGAACGGAGTCCTCGGCAATAAGAATGGGAACATTGCTTCTTGATCTCTCTCCAAGTTCTTCAATTTCACTTATCTTAAGTCCGGTCTCGGGATTGATATCGGAAATGATCTTCTCGAAATCAAGAATGATGATAAGCTTTCCTTCATTCTTAATAAATCCGGTCGAAACGGATGCCTCAGCGGTGGAAATGGTTGAATCGGGCTTAATGATATTTCTCCAGGATACTCTGTGAATACCCTTAACTGCTTCAACATGGAATGCAATATTGAGGTTGTTGAAGTTAGTGATTATAAAAAGACCACCGGGCTCGGACTGTCCTCTTCCAAGGCAGTTCTTAAGGTCAATCGCAGTGATCATCGTCTCACGGGGCATGAAGATACCTTCAATGCTTGGGTGAGAGTTAGGTACGGGCGTAACAGGCTGATAAGATATGATCTCTTTGATCTTGGCTACGTTTATACCATAGGAGAATTCACCGAGAGTAAATTCAAGTACTTCAAGTTCATTAGTGCCGCTATCAAGTAAAATCTTAGTATCCATAGTCGATATTACCCTTTCTGCAACCTTTTTCGGTGTCTTTTATAGTAGTTACTATAACATATATCATGAGAAAAATAAAACAAAATCCCCATGTATATCAGTAACATAGAAACAGTATACCACAATCTTTATTTAATGTCAGAAAAATCATTCGGGCAATATATAATTGTCAGTTTGACAAAATCGGTAATCAAAAACAAATAAAACATGCCGCACTCATTATGAATGCGGCATGTGAAAACCAGTTTTAAAATTATCTTGCAACAAGCTGGCAGGCATATCCGTTAAAGTTGATAAGGAATGTAACAGTGCCGGGTGCATTGTCGATATCATCGAATACATGGATCGCACCGTTCTTATCAACTGCAACAAGCTTATACTCAGTGTATCCGCCGGGAACATTAAAGGTTACATAACCGTTCTTGGGAGATACATCAACAACATTGTTTACATAGAGAGAATAAGTCTTAACTGCAGTAAATCCGGCAGGTCTTCCAAGGTTAAATGCATTAACGCACTGAGCACCCTGATTCTCTTCTACGAACTTATAATTGGTAAGGTAGCTGTAGAACTGATTAAGGCTGGTTCCGGATCCTACGGGGATAGTACCTACGGTAGGAACTGCAGGTGCAGCAACTGCTTCGCCTTCGGAATAGATAAGAACTACTGCATATCCATTGAAGTTAACATTTGCGGAAATGGTAGCGGGATTAATGTCAAGGTCGTCACATACGGTGATAACTCCGCCTTCTCCGATAGTCATAAGTTTGAATACTCTGTTTGCAGCCTGATAGCCTTCGGGAATGTTAAAGCAAACGAGACCCTGCTTATTCTTGCTGTCGAGTCTGAAATCAAATGCGATAGCGCCTTCACATGCAGACATGTAAGTTGCGGGCATGAATGCGTTTACGGAAGCTCTTGCAAGTCCGCCAAGTGCATTTCTGTATCCGTCAATGGTCTTGTTGCTCTTTCCGTCGTAAAGAACTGCGCTTGCAGAAGTTACGATAGAGAAGTTAGCATACATATGCTCATTGTTCTTGATAGTAATGTTAGTGGTGTATGAATAGCCGAGATCAGCGCAGGTTACTACAAGAGTAACAACTGTAGGAGCACCTTCTCTGAACTTACCGGTGTTTACATAGATAGGAGCGGTGATCTTGGTTCTGGTTTCGGAGTAATCAAGAATCGTTCTTCCGGTATCGGAATCAACGGCCTTTTCATAAACCTGCCAGGTATGTCCGTCTACTCCTGTTCCGAGAGTTCCCTTATTCGTAAGAATAATATAAGTACCGTTGTCGGTATTATACCAGTCTGCTACGAAGCTGATCGCAGGAACAGCAGATGCAGCCTGTACGTTTAAGGGAAGATACGCAAGAACCACGAGAATTGCCGTAAGAATTCCGGCGAACCCTTTGTACATGAATTTTTTCATAATCGAGTTTCCTCCATTTATTATTTATAGGATAAAGAAGACCTCTATCCTCATAACAACTCAAATTATATTTTAAATAAATCACATATTTAAATCAAGTGAATTTACCTAACAATTCACGTTTTTCGTTTAAGAATTCATATAATAATCTTTAATTTTTTTAAATATATATTTACAAAGCAGATTGTATTGGTATACGCTTTTTATAACGAAAAATATATTATGGGGCTTTAAAACTGTATATATGAAAGCGTGGTTTTATGGAGAATAACTCTAACTCATCTTATGAACCAAGTCAGTCTCTCGTTCCAAAAGGTCTTCCCGGCGGTTTCTTTATTTATAATGCCGAAGGGGATAATGAACTTCTGTTTGCAGATTATAATCTAATAAAACTATTCGGTTGCGAAACATTCGAAGAATTAAAAGAATTCACCCATAACTCTTTTAAGGGTATGGTTCATTTTGATGATTACAAAAAGATCGATTCAGAGATAATGGCCCAGACCTTTAACAGCGATAAAAAGCACGACTACATCAGATACCGCATCATTACCAAGACCGGAGATATCAGATATGTAGAGGATTTCGGTCATCTTCTTCACGGTAAAAACGGTGAAAAAATCTTCTATGTATTTATAATCGATCTTGATAAAGACGAATACTTCAACAGAGGAAGAAACAGCTTTGCAGAGACTCAGATCTTTGCCATGAACAAAGACACCGACAGACTTACCGGTCTTCTGAACATGGCATCATTCTACGAACAGGTTCAGGCCGGATTCAGTAAACTCAGTGATAATGAGACAAAGAACATCTCCTTTATCCATTTTGATATCGTCAATTTCAAGATTTTCAATGAAAAATACGGATTTCAAAAAGGTGATGAACTCCTCTGCAGAGTAGCTTTTACAATAAGACAGGAATTCCAGCATGGGTACTTTGCGAGATTTTCCAACGATCATTTCGTAGTTGCAACAAACGCACAAAACGTTGAAACAATAGTTGAAAACGTACACAACATCATTCTCGGAGTTTTCAAGGGAATAAGAGTTGAGATCAAAGCCGGCATCTACCATATGGAAAGTAAATCCAAAGAGGTCGGACTTGCATGCGACCAGGCAAGAATTGCCTGCAACATGATCAAACACAGATACGATAAGATATTTGAGACCTACAAAGAAAACATTCACGCGAAGCTTCGCATGTCTCAGTTTGTTGTCGATAATATCGACACGGCGATTGAAAAAGAATTCCTCAAAGTATACTATCAGCCGATCATCAGAGTTTCATCCGGTAAGATATGCGGATACGAAGCACTCGCAAGATGGGATGATCCGATCGAGGGAATGCTCTCTCCCGCCAGCTTTATCCTTCCGCTTGAAGAATACCATTTGATCCATAAAGTCGATCTGTTTGTTATCGGCAAGGTATGTGAAGATTTAAGCCATATGATCGACAGTAATGAGAAAGTTGTTCCCATCTCCGTAAACTTATCCAGACTGGATTTCGAATTATGTGATGTATTTTCTTTTACAGAACAGATGATTAACAGATACAACATTCCGAGAGAACTGTTAGATATAGAAATTACTGAAAGTTCACTGAATGAGGATGCTGTTTGTCTTCATGAAAAAGTAAACGAATTCAGAAATGCGGGATATCACATATGGATCGATGATTTCGGAAGCGGATACTCATCACTGAATCATCTTCTCGACTATGAATTCGATGTAATCAAACTCGATCTCGAATTCCTCAGAACTTATGACAAACATATCAAAGCTGCAGAACTTATAAGACACATTGTACAGGGAGCTTTGGACATGCACGTCGAACCGCTTCAGGAAGGTGTAGAAACAAAAGAACATTTCGAATTCCTGAAACTCATCGGATGCATCAGAGCTCAGGGCTATTACTTTGCAAAGCCCATGCCGCTTGAAGAAAGCATGGCCTATACATCATCTAAAGGACTTGTCTTAGAATAAAATAATAAAGCTGAACCGAAAGGTTCAGCTTTTCATTTTCTCTATTCCTTCAAAACCGAATCCGAACTAATCAAATCATCCATCATATTGGCAACAACAGGATAAGCCTTCGACCTATTAGTAAATGTCAGCTGAGAGCATTACTGCTCTTACACACCATTCCTATCTACCTCATACTCTCTAAGGGGTCTTATTACCTTATGGTAGGGATA
>JAGPFR010000074.1 GCA_018056425.1 Lachnospiraceae bacterium | reverse complement strand
GAGTATGAATCTGTCAGCATATACTTCTTTGTCACCGACTTTGACGGAAGCAATGACTTCGTCTTCCCACATCAGAAAAAAATCAGGAAATACAGCCTGCTTTTTTTAAGGGGGGGTATTCCAGGGCACGATACAGTTCATCCATCGACATCCCTGTGAATCTTGCAAGTTTATAAAGTGTTTCACTTGTGGCATCGCAGATACTTTTTTTACCGGTGAAGAGATTGTAGACCGTAGAATATGCAACACCGGAGCGTTCACTCAGGGTGTGAAGATTGAGTGCATATGCTTTTAGTCTTTCATACATCAGATGATCATTATTCATATCTGCATTTTATCGCAGTTGCGATAAAACTTCAATATTGTCTGACTATGGTAATCAAGGGCATGGTTTTTGCAAACGGAAACAAGACCACCCTTCCTTACATGCCCTTGCGCGAATCAATATCGACAGTTATAATATTAGGGTTTTGTAGGCGTATTGTTTTTTGTTTTAATGGAGAAAAAAGAATGATCTCAGCTGTAAACGTAACATACAGAGTAGGAAAGAAAGCCCTTTTTGAGGACGTTAACATCAAATTTACGGAAGGTAACTGCTATGGCCTCATCGGTGCGAACGGTGCGGGTAAATCAACCTTCCTTAAGATCCTTTCCGGAGAGCTCGATACCACCAAGGGCGATATTGTAATAACTCCCGGTGAGCGTCTTTCAGTCCTCGAGCAGGACCACTTTAAATATGATGAGTTTTCCGTAATGGATACCGTGATCATGGGAAATAAGCACCTCTATGACATCATGAAGGAAAAAGATGCCATCTATATGAAAGAGGATTTCTCCGACGAGGACGGAATCAGAGCAGGTGAGCTTGAGAGCGAGTTTGCGGAGATGAACGGATATGAGGCAGAGTCCAATGCGGCTATGCTTCTTAACGGTCTCGGAATCGGAACGGAAGATCACTATGCACAGATGGCAGAACTCGACGGTTCCAAGAAGGTCAAGGTCCTCCTTGCAAAGGCACTTTTCGGTGATCCCGATATCCTTCTTCTCGACGAGCCCACCAACCACCTCGATCTCGAAGCAATCGGCTGGCTTGAAGAGTTCCTTATCGACTTCAACAACACCGTTATCGTCGTATCCCACGACAGATATTTCCTTAATAAGGTTTGTACCCAGATCGCCGATATCGATTACGGCAAGATCCAGCTCTATGCAGGTAACTATGATTTCTGGTATGAGTCTTCACAGCTCATGATCCGTCAGATGAAGGAAGCCAATAAAAAGAAAGAAGAGAAGATCAAGGAGCTGCAGGAATTCATCTCCAGATTCTCCGCTAACGCTTCCAAGTCCAAGCAGGCTACTTCAAGAAAAAGAGCACTGGAGAAGATCGAGCTTGATACCATCAAGCCTTCATCCAGAAAATATCCCTATATCGATTTCAAACCCGAAAGAGAGATCGGTAACGAAGTTCTTACCGTTGAGAATATCTGCTATTCCGAGAACGGTGAGACTCTTCTTGATAATGTTTCATTCATTATGAATCATGATGATAAGATCGCATTCGTAGGCGGATGCGAGAAGGCAAAGACCGCGCTCTTTAGGATCCTTATCGGAGAGATCGAGCCCGACAGCGGATCTTTCAAGTGGGGTGTTACCACTTCACAGGCTTACTTCCCCAGGGATTATACTTCCGAATTTGATAATGACCTTACCATCACCGACTGGCTCACCGGTTATTCACCCGTTAAGGATGCAACCTACGTAAGAGGCTACCTCGGAAGAATGCTCTTCCCCGGTGAGGACGGTGTTAAGAAAGTTAAAGTATTGTCCGGAGGCGAGAAGGTAAGATGCCTTCTATCCAAGATGATGATCAGCGGCGCAAACTGTCTTGTTTTCGACGAGCCCACTAACCATCTCGACATGGAATCAATCACCGCACTTAATACCGGTATGATGAAGTTCCCCGGAACCATTCTTTTCTCATGCCGCGACCACCAGCTCACAGAGACTACAGCAAACAGGATCATTGAGCTTCTTCCCGGCGGTAAGATGATCGATAAGATCACTACCTATGACGAGTACCTTGCAAGTGATGAGACTGCAAGAAAGAGAACCGTATTCACTGCAGATAAGGAAGACGACGAAGATTGATCGACCTTCATTCACATACAAATAAATCAGACGGAACACTGACTCCCACTCAGATTGTCGATCTGGCAGCGGAAAAAGGAATCACGATCCTTGCCATCACAGATCACGATACAATAGAGGGAATACAGGAAGCGATAGACAGGGCCCATGCGATAAACACGGACCCTTCTTCGGCTGTAAAAGCGCCGAAGATCATTCCGGGTATTGAGTTTTCCACGGAATGGAACGGAAGAGATGTTCACGTAGTCGGACTTTCCATTGACCATAACAATGCCTCATTCGTATCCAGACTTGATGCTTTTCTCGATTCGAGAGAGGGCAGAAACCGCAAAATGGCGGATAAGCTTAAGGAAGTCGGAATAGGGATCTCATATGAAGGTCTTTGCAGGATGTTTCCGGACTGTGTTCTTACCAGAGCGCATTTTGCAAAATATCTCTACGAGTACGGATATGTTAAGAGTACTCACGAGGCATTTGAAAGATACCTCGGTCCGGATGCTCCCTGTTATGTTCCCAGAGAAAAGATAACGCCTCTGCAGGCCGTTAAGATGACCCTGGAAGCCGGAGGCATTCCCGTCCTTGCTCATCCCATGATCTATAAATTCGGTGATGAGAAGCTCCGCGAACTTATCACTATGATGAAGGAAGCCGGACTTGTCGGAATAGAGGCGATATACAGCACTCATTCCGAAGAGGATGAACGGTACGTCAGAAATCTTGCCGCGGATATGGGACTTCTTATTTCGGGCGGAAGTGATTTCCACGGAAGCAATAAACCGGGAATCGAACTCGGAACCGGATGCGGCAACATGAACATACCCGATGAAGTGAGGTTTGATCTGGAGAAGGCTAAATAGTGGAAGATTATCAGGGCGACGACAATTTCAAGGGCGGAGATTCGGGCACGTACTTTTTTGCCGAAGAGGAGCTCAAAAATGCTGCGATCAGGGTCAGGATCATTCCGTGGAGACTGATTGCAAACGTTGTTGTCCTTATCATTCCCATAGTGGCTTATTATGTGGCCTGGCCCATGCTTTTTGCGCTTGAAGCGGTGGGGTATACAACGGCTAAGAATATGTTCACATTCTTTATGGTCCTGACATTCTTTTTCGGGCTGGTTCTTTTATTTGCAAATGCAGGAAAAGAAGTCGTGGTCTCCGGCCGCGGAATAGTCATCAGGAACTTCTTTATTTTTCAGGACGCGATCACACTGAATCAGGTATATAAGTGTGAAGTGATAACGGGGCTCACCGTTCATTCCAGATATCATACCGAGACATTTAACAAAGCGGTCATATATTACGGTGATAATTCCAAGGTTTCCTTTAACGACAATATGTACAGGGGATGGAACGAACTGGTCAGGTATATGGAACTGGCCGGCAAAACCGTGCATGTAGACGGCAGGTCAAGGCTTTCCAAAGCCCTGGATGATATGTTTAAACGCAGTTAATTGCTGATTTTTGCTATTTTTTTGCTTTTCTGAAAAAAACAGGTGCAATAGAAATTGTCTTTTGTTATAATATCTAAGCTGTCTTTTTTGGAAATTTTGATGACGGATTATAAATTGACCCGCATCATTAGTTTTAAGGTTTTTTAGAAGAGAAAGGAAAGAAGAGAACATGAGTAAGAAATGGGTCTATCTGTTCACAGAAGGTAACGCTAACATGCGTGAACTTCTCGGAGGTAAGGGAGCTAACCTTGCTGAGATGTCAAACATCAAGCTTGACGGATCAGGAGAGTCTTTCCCCGTTCCTCAGGGCTTTACCATCACCACCGAAGCCTGCACTCAGTATTATGAGGATGGTCGTGAGATCAATGATGAGATCATGGGCCAGATCGAAGAGTACATTGTTAAGCTCGAAGAGATCACCGGCAAGAAGTTCGGAGACAAGGAGAATCCCCTTCTCGTATCCGTACGTTCCGGAGCAAGAGCTTCCATGCCCGGTATGATGGATACCATCCTTAACCTCGGACTTAATGAGGAAGTTGTTAATACCATCGCTACCAAGTCCGGAAATCCCCGTTGGGCTTGGGACTGCTACAGAAGATTCATTCAGATGTATTCCGACGTTGTTATGGAAGTCGGAAAGAAATATTTCGAAGAGCTCATTGACCAGCTCAAGGCTAAGAAGGGTGTAACCCAGGACGTTGAGCTTGATGCTGAAGATCTTAAGTCACTCGCTGAGCAGTTCAAGGCTGAGTACAAGAGCAAGATCGGCAAGGATTTCCCCACCGATCCCAAGGAGCAGCTCTACGGCGCAATCAAGGCAGTATTCCGTTCATGGGATAACCCTCGTGCTAACGTATACCGCCGTGACAATGATATCCCTTATTCTTGGGGAACCGCAGTTAACGTTCAGTCCATGGCATTCGGTAACATGGGTGACGATTGCGGTACCGGTGTTGCTTTCACCCGTGATCCCGCTACCGGCGCTAAGGGCCTCTTCGGTGAGTTCCTTACCAACGCACAGGGCGAGGACGTTGTTGCAGGTGTAAGAACTCCTATGCACATCTCCGAGATGGAAGAGAAGTTCCCCGAGGCATTCGCACAGTTCAAGGACGTTTGCGCTACCCTTGAGAAGCACTACAGAGACATGCAGGATATGGAGTTCACCGTTGAGCACGGAAAGCTCTATATGCTTCAGACCAGAAATGGTAAGAGAACCGCACAGGCTGCTCTTAAGATCGCTTGTGACCTCGTTGATGAGGGCATGAGAACCGAGCAGGAAGCTGTTGCTATGATCGATCCCAGAAACCTTGACACCCTTCTTCATCCTCAGTTCGATGCTAAGGCACTCAAGGCTGCTACCCCTCTCGGAAAGGGTATGGGAGCATCTCCCGGAGCTGCAGCAGGTAAGGTTGTATTCAATGCTGACGATGCAGTTGAATGGGCAGAGAAAGGCGAGAAGGTTGTTCTCGTAAGACTTGAGACTTCACCCGAAGACATCATGGGAATGAAGGCTGCAGAGGGAATCCTCACCGTTCGTGGCGGTATGACTTCTCACGCAGCAGTTGTTGCCAGAGGAATGGGTGAGTGCTGCGTAACCGGATGCGGCGCTATCGTTATGGACGAGGAGAACAAGCAGTTCACTCTCGGCGGAAAGACCTTCAAAGAGGGAGACTGGGTTTCAATCGACGGATCTACCGGTAATGTATACGAGGGAGAGATCCCCACTGTTGATGCTACCATCGCAGGCGAGTTCGGAAGAGTTATGGCTTGGGCTGATAAGTATCGTAAGCTCAAGGTTCGTACCAACGCTGACAACCCTGAAGATGCAAGAAGAGCATTCGAGCTTGGCGCAGAAGGTATCGGACTTTGCCGTACCGAGCACATGTTCTTCCAGGAAGGCCGTATCGAGGCATTCCGTGAGATGATCTGCTCCGACACTGATGAAGAGAGAGAGAAGGCTCTTGCTAAGATCCTTCCTTATCAGCAGCAGGATTTCGAGGATCTCTACGATGCTCTTGAGGGACATCCCGTTACCATCAGATTCCTTGATCCCCCTCTTCACGAGTTCGTTCCCAACACTGAGGAAGAAATCAAGGCTGTTGCAGACGCAATGGGCAAGACCGTTCAGCAGATCAAGGCTATCATCTCCGGCCTTAAGGAGATCAACCCTATGATGGGTCACAGAGGATGCCGTCTTGATGTTACTTATCCCGGCATCGCAAGAATGCAGACCAAGGCTGTTATCCGTGCAGCTATCAATACTCAGAAGAAGCATCCCGGCTGGAAGGTTATGCCCGAGATCATGATCCCTCTTACCTGCGAAGTTAAGGAGCTCAAGTACGTTAAGGACATCGTTGTTAAGACCGCTGACGAGGAAATCTCTGCAGCAGGTGCTCAGCTTGAGTACAAGGTAGGAACCATGATCGAGATCCCCAGAGCAGCAGTTACCGCTGACGAGATCGCTACAGAGGCTGATTTCTTCTGCTTCGGTACCAATGACCTTACTCAGATGACCTACGGCTTCTCAAGAGACGATGCATCTAAGTTCATGCCTGCATACTTCGATCGCAAGATTCTCGAGGCTAACCCCTTCGTTAAGCTTGACCAGGTTGGTGTAGGCAGCCTTATGAAGACTGCTATCAGCCTTTCTAAGCCTGTTAACAAGAACATTCACTACGGTATCTGCGGTGAGCACGGCGGAGATCCTTCTTCCGTTGAGTTCTGCCACAAGATCGGACTTGACTATGTATCCTGCTCACCTTTCCGCGTACCCATCGCGAGACTTGCAGCAGCACAGGCAGCTATCGCCGAGTCACGTCAGTAAGCGAGACCAGTTGTTTTTTGGGAACTTTTGAAATCTCGAAGGATTTTATGAGACAATCTTCAAAGATTTATCATAAGAAAAACGGGTT
>JAGPFR010000031.1 GCA_018056425.1 Lachnospiraceae bacterium | reverse complement strand
GTCGGATACGGCGTGGATGAAAATTTCCCCGATGATATGATCTACGATTATCAGCTCGGACACGGTATTGCAAAGACCGGTGTACATTTCGACAGTATCGTATCTGATGCCTGCAACATGTGCACTCTCGAAGTCGGTATGTCACTTAAAGATGTTGCTGACTACATGATCGGTGCAGAGAGCTATGTTAACGGTAACGGACTTGCATATACAAACTGGCTCGATCTTCTTGCAGAAAAGCCCGTATCAGAGGGTGATTACAGAGAAATGATCGTTTCCGATTACATGGATTTCTGTAAGTCCAAGGATATGGTTGCTTCCATGTCGGTTATTTCACTCAGCCATATCGGAGCTGTTTATGACGCATATATCGACTATATCGATGGCATGAAGTATGACCTCGAAGCCAGAAAGTACTCCGATATAGTTACCGCAAGAGAAAACTGCGGAGTATACATGGGAACCGATTCCGTTGACCTTGTTACCCTTGCCAATAAGTATGAGAGCACCTATTCAACTCAGCTGATCAACTCAGTCGTAAATGCGGTTGATTATACTGAGAGTGATTTTGCGTTCGGACACGGTATTACCGCATATTACCCTTATGATTATATTGAATATTACAGTGACGGACGTAAGACCTTCCAGGCACTTGAGTATGATTCAGCCATCGTAACTTACTTTGATGAGTATGTAACACTTTCCCTTGCATATTACTATGGAGTAAGCGATGCTGAGTATTATGGAGGAAACTGGTTTAACGATGATATCATTTCTACCTATACCAGCGGCGGATTTACTGTAGCCGAGGCAGGTGAATATCATCTCGATGCAACTCTTGCAACTTACGCTGACGGACTTGATCATTACTACATGTCTACCAGCGAGATCGACTATCTGACCGTAATGTCACAGATCTACCTTCTTGATGCTGATGACAATATGTATTTCCTTGGTCAGGATGAGTACGGATTCTTTGATGATGACGGAGATCTTGTAGCCGATACTCCTACCAACTGGACTTATCTTTCCGACAGAGTGGCCTGCTACATCTTATATGACTGTTATGAAGATGATGAGACAGGTGAGTGGAACCAGTACGGTGCTATCCCTGTTAAGATCAACGGTGTGGAGTGTTATCTGATGGTCTTCTATGATCAGGATAATCCTACCGGTATGATCACCGGATACACCATAATGGATGATGAAGGCGATTATTATTACGAGCTCGAAGATACCGATGAGATCCAGATCATCTGGTATTGCTTTGACACCGAGGAGTATGCGGAGGCATATGATCCTTTCTATGCTTCGGAGCTTGAGCTTTCATACGATGCCATCAACTTCTCTAATGATAACATCATTATTGTTTACGAAGTTACCGATGTATACGGAAACGTTTATACTTCCGACGGCTTTGTATATGAGAACGGTGAACTTGTAGAACTGACAGAGCTTGACTGATTTCGGAGGCTCATATGAGCGTTATTGCGATAATCACTGCACGCGGGGGTTCCAAGAGGATCCCCCGCAAAAATATAAAAGAATTCTGCGGCAAGCCTATAATCGCCTATTCGATAGAGGCTGCGCTTTCAAGCGGTATTTTTGATGAAGTCATGGTCTCGACGGATGATGAAGAGATCGCGGAGATAGCCCAGAAATACGGTGCGGAAGTTCCTTTTTACAGAAGTGCCGAAAAAGCGGATGATCACGCACCTACCATAGAAGTGATCAAAGAAGTGCTCGGAGAGTATAAAAAGCTCGGAGAAGAGTTTGATTATGCATGCTGCATTTATCCGACAGCACCTTTTATAACTGCCGATAAACTGAAGAATGCATTTGAGACTCTGAAGTCTTCGGGTAAGGACGCTCTTGTTCCCGTTGTAAAATTTTCGTTCCCTCCTCAGAGATGCTTTGTCATTGAGGATGAGAGCCTTAAGTACAAATGGCCCGAGAATGAATTTGCAAGGTCCCAGGATCTGGAACCTTTCTACCACGATGCGGGGCAGTTCTATTTCCAGAAAACAAAAACGCTGCTTGAGGGACATTCACTTGTTCCCGCAAGTACAGCGCCTTTTATAGTTGATGATATGGAAGTTCAGGATATTGATACCATGGATGACTGGAACATCGCAGAGATCAAGTACCGGAAGATGATCTGATAAAATCCCTGAACTGTTTTATCGTCATATTATAATCGATTTCTTTTCCGTTAAGGAGAGCTATAAGGTCGGAGGTTCTGTGATAGGAACCTTCGCCTTTTTGTTCTACGGGAACGATATTTCCCGCTAAGATGTCATCGAAATTGGAGACGAGAAGATCGACAATGGTCTCCTGAAGCTTATTGTAGCTCGAAGCAAGGGTCTCTTTATCTTCGTCAAAAGAAACCTCTTCCTGAAGAAGTAGCCTTCCCGTATCGAGTCCTTTTTCAAGAATGTGTATCGTTACGCCCTTTGGAGTATCTTCGATAAAGCTCCAGATATTGGGAGAAGCACCCTTATTCCAGGGTAAAAGAGAACAGTGCAGGTTTATGATCCGATCGCCCAAAAGGTCTATTACATCCTCTTTTACGATGTGGGAATAGTTGTAGCTGATAACGATCTCAGGGTCGAGTTCTTTAATGTATTCCGGGGTGAGCTTATCATGATAAAGGACAACCTCGTAGTTTCTGTCGAGTTTGTCCTTTAACTGTTTTACATTTTCGTTATTGCTGAGAAGAAGTATCATCTGAAGGCAGTCCTTATAATCCGAGTTTCTCGGCAGCCTTCTTAAGATCTCCGAGGTCGTTTATTCCGTTTTTTGAAGCAAGTTTTTTAAGGTCATCGACATTATTGATGCCTGCTTTTTTGGCAAGCTTTGCAAGGTCATCAATGCTGGTGATCCCGGTCTTTTTGGAAGCTGCATCAAGATCGCCCAAATCTACTTTTCCGTCGCCGTTTACGTCAAGAATACTTTTAGCCATAATAACCTCCGAATTACTTAAATCATTTATTTATCATCGGGGCAGATCATCTTCGGTGATGGGTTCTCCCCTTTTGATATCACGTTTTGCTGCGGTTCCGACAAGAGTCTTCTTATGCTTGGGAAGTATGCCGTAACCAGGTCTTATGATGCCGATGTTTTCTTCGGTGAATTTCTCGCCTGCTTTAATATCCCGGATTGCAAAAAGACTTCTTCTGAAGATCATCGAACTCTTTTCGCCTGAAGTAAGTTCATAGCAGGGGCCTTTGCGTATGAGAGTAGCGTTTCTTACATCCCTGACCATCTGAGCGAATTCTTCGATGGTCATGCTGAACTTCGAATCAGCGCTTTCTACGCCGTCCAATTTGATATGCTTTTCGATCACGCAAGCGCCGAGCGATGTTCCTACAACTGCCCCGAGACTCCCTGCCGAATGATCGGAGAGTCCGATGGGAACACCGAGTTTTTCCCTCATATCGGGAATGTTTCCAAGGTGCATGTCTTCCCATGGAGCGGGATATTCACTGCAGCATTTCAGCATAACGATTCGGTCGTTTCCCGCACGTTTGCATGCCTCGATCGCATCCTGCATTTCCTCGATGGAAGACATGCCGCTTGAGATTATCATGGGCTTTCCCTTGGATGCGGTATATTCGATCAGCGGAAGATCGACCATTTCAAAGCTTGCGATCTTATAGCATTCGATGCCGAGTTCTTCGAGGAAGTCGACAGCTTCTTTGTCGAAGGGGGTTGAAAGGAAATCAATCCCGACTTTATCGCACTCATCCTTTATAGCCTTATGCCACTCATAGGGTGTAAGAGCTTCGTTATAAAGATCGTGAAGCTTGAATCCGTCCCAGAGACCGCCTTTTATCCTGAAATAATCATTATCACAATCTATCGTAAGACTGTCTGCGGTATAGGTCTGGATCTTCAGACAATCCGCACCGGCTTTTTTTGCTTCCCTTACTATCTTTAGAGCGTTCTCGAGGCTTCCGCCGTGATTTGCGGACATTTCCGCGATTATATAAACTTCGCCTTTTTCAAGGCATTCATTCAAATGAAACATATTTCACTCCCTATGTCACCTCTATATTAGAGGCTTGCTCTGTAAATCGCAAGCATATCTTCTTCGAATAAAAGCTTTGCAGAGCCCTTGCTTCCGCCCACTCCCAAAGCGCATTTATGTGCCATTGTAATAAGGTCTTCATCAGTGGGCTTAATTCCAAGCTCGCTAAGATTTGTAGGCATATTTATACTTCTGTAGAAATCCTCCATTGCCTCAATTCCCGCAAGGGCGATTTCCTCATCGCTTCCTTTATTTTCGACTTCCATTACGTTAAGAGCAAATCTCTTGAATCTGTGCAGGCAGTCCTTATATACGTATCTGGCCCAGCTGCCCCAGATAGCCGCAAGACCTGCGCCGTGTGCAACATCGAACAGTCCGCCGATTTCATGTTCGAGTTTATGGCTCATCCAGTCACCGCCGTCTGTTCCGCATCCGGTAAGGCCGTTGTGTGACAGGCTTCCCGCCCACATAACCTCAGCTCGTGCATCATAGTTTTTAGGGTCATCTTTTAGTATGAGGGCATTCTTTTTAACCGTTCGAAGTAAAGCTTCAGCCATTGAATCGGTAAGCTCCATATCACCGCCGTTATGGAAATATCTTTCCATCGTATGCATCATGATATCGGTGCAACCCGAAGCGGTCTGATAATCGGGAAGAGTCATGGTAAGTTCGGGATTCATAATGGCAAATTTAGGACGTCCGTAGTCGGAACTGTAACCTTTTTTGATAAGACCGTCCTCATTGGTGATAACGGAAGAGTCGCTCATTTCACTTCCCGTAGCTGCGATGGTAAGGATTACTCCGAGCGGCACAGCGCCTTCCGCTTTACGTTTTCCCGCATAGAAATCCCATACGTCGCCACCGCCCGCGAGGCCGTATCCTATTGCCTTGGCAGAATCGATAGCGCTTCCGCCTCCGACCGCAAGAAGGAAATCAACTTTTTCTTTTCCGGCAAGCTCAATTCCTTCATAAACAAGTGAAAGCCTGGGATTGGGAACTGCGCCTCCCAGCTTAACGTATTTGATGCCGGCATCATCCAAAAGGTTCGTTACTTTATCCATAAGGCCGGAGCGGACAACGCTTCCTCCGCCGTAGTGGATCAGGACTTTGGTTCCGCCGAATTCTTTGATCAGACCGGCAACTTTGTCTTCCGTATTTTTACCGAAGAGAACTTTTGTGGGCGCGAAATATTTGAAATCAAACATGTGATTCTCCCTTATTGTTTATGGTATATTTGAACAAGTACTATCAGATTAGTAAACCTGCGGAGAATAATCAATAGCCTATAGAAAAAGCCGCAATTTATGATAACCGTAAATGAGTATTTAAAAACTAAATACGGATGCAAGGTTTATAAACTCTCGCTTCAGGCGGATGTAACATGTCCCGTAAGAGACGGAAAACTCGATACAAGGGGATGCATATTTTGCTCGGAAGGAGGATCCGGTGATTTTGCCGCATCGCGTACTAAATCCATTCCTGATCAGATCGCTGAAGCTAAAGAGAGAGTATCGGCAAAAGCAGGACAGGGTGCCAAATATATCGCTTATTTCCAGAGCTTTACAGGCACGTACGGAAGAACTGATTACCTTGAAAAGGTTTACAGACAGGCCATGGAGCCTGATGATATTGTGGCTGTATCTATCGGAACAAGACCCGATTGCATCACGGATGAGATGTATGACCTTCTGGATGAACTTAACCGTATTAAGCCGGTCTGGATAGAGCTCGGACTTCAGACGATCCATCCTCAGAGCGCCTCATACATCAGAAGAGGATATGACCTTCCTGTGTATGATGAATGCGTACGAAGACTTGTGAAGCTTGGTATCGAGACGATCGTTCATGTAATCCTCGGTCTTCCCGGGGAGAGCACTGAAGATATGAAAGAGACAGTAAAATACGTCTGTGCATCGGGAGTTCAGGGCATAAAGCTTCAGCTTCTGCATGTTCTTAAAGGCACGGATCTTTACACCGATTATCTTAACGAAAATGTTCCGGTTATGACGATGGAAGAGTACATGAATCTGTTAAAAGAGATCATTCCTCTCATTCCGGATGATATAATAGTACACAGGCTGACCGGTGACGGTCCAAAAAAACTCCTTGTTGCTCCTCTGTGGACAGGGGATAAAAAACGCGTTCTTAATGCTATCAGACAGTTATGAAAACAATCTTTAAGTCCATTGCAATTTACATATTACTTATCATCTGCTTTGTCCTCTTTAATTATGCGGCTGCCATGATCCCGCAGACACTTGTCAGGGAAAATATGACGGAAAGCGCCGGATATCTGTGCGAAGACATTGTTTTTCCGCAGGTCATTGACGGTGTAAAAGCTACAACGATAGACCGTTATGCTGATTCGATAACCTGTAACATTGCATGGAATCTCGGTGAGGGAGAAACCGTAGGTATATGCGTGCGGGAAGCTCTTCGTATCTTTGATGAAAAAGAGTACGAGGGTGAAGTCATCGTAGTGGATAATGCATCGGATGATGACAGTGCATCAGTTGCCGAAAACGCGGGTGCAAAGGTTATCCGTGAAGAAAACCGCGGCTACGGAAACGCACTCAGAAGAGGACTTAAGGAAGTATCCGGTGATGTGATCGTACTTATGGATGCGGATACCACGTATTCTTTTGACGACATACCTGCTGTGGCCCTGCCTATTATAAACGGTGAATGTGACATGGTCATAGGTAACCGTTTCGGCGGCATGGAAAAAGGGGCAATGAGCCTTTCGCACAGGGTCGGTGTAAGATTTCTGTCGGCGGCTGCAAGATCGAAATTCCGATGTACGATAAATGATTTTCACTGCGGTATAAGGGCTGTTTCAAAGGAAGCTCTTGAAAGGCTGGATTTCAAAACAACCGGAATGGAATTTGCCACGGAGATGATCGCAGAGGCCTGCAAAAAAGGGCTTAAGATCGGAGAGGTCCCGGTTAAGCTAAAGAGGTGTGAATATAACCGGAAGACCAAATTAAGAACGATAAGAGACGGATTCAGACATCTGTTTTTTATATTTTTTCAATTATGAAGGGAGAGTTATTATGAACGAAATTAAAAGAAGAAAGAAAGGATTCCTGGCACTTCTGCTTGCGGCAGTTATGATACTTGGAATTCCGGGAGCTGATCTGATAGCAGCTGCTTATTATCTTCCCGGTGAAGGTAATTCACCTGTATTAACGTCCGGGGATACACTTAATGATGGAGATGAAGTTCGTTATGGTTCAGGATATGTAACATTTAATTATCCTGATGGTACTTCCTCTTCAAAATACAGCCATAACTTTGTGACAGGCGGTCCTTATATTGTTTCCTCAATTTCCGGGCATACAGTAAATCTGCAATTACCTGTTCAGACACCCCCTGCACAGACCACAACCCCTACGACCCCGTCCACTCCTGCAGCTCCCGCAGCTCCCGCTGCACCTGTAGTGATCACACCTCAGCCCGATGTGACCAATTTCTACAGTGATTATCTCGATGAACTTGACAAGCTGATCAGGGCGATCAAGCGTCCGGGCGGAGAAGTACACGGATTCGGTTTGGGAACATCTCTTCCCTACAAGGTTCTCAAAGCTCTTGCAGATAATCCCGAAGATGTGCTTGTATTTACCACTGAGTATAAGAATGTGAGATACACCTTCACCATTCAGGGCGGAGATTATATCAACGATATGATCACTCCCGAGATCCCCTGGTACGGACCTTTGTGGCTGGCACAGCATTTCTTCCTGACAACCGTTGCGGAGCCCTTGCCTGAGATAAAGTGACACGGGGACGTTTCTGCTGTCATCTTACAGTTTGAAATTTTTAAAGGAGCAGCTTATATAAGCTACTCCTTTTTGTTTTGATTAACTATGAAAATATGACGCCGGATACGTCCTCGTGTCATCCTTCTTTGAGCTTGCGCTTTGCCGCTTCGAGCATGAGCTTGATGCGGTTTAGCTGGTTAACCTCTGAAGCTCCGGGATCGTAGTCTATGGCAACGATATTTGATCCGGGATGAGCATGTCTTATTGCCTTGATAACGCCCTTTCCCACAACGTGGTTGGGAAGGCATGCGAAAGGCTGACAGCATACGATATTGGGAACACCGTCGTGTATAAGCTCGATCATTTCACCGGTAAGGAACCATCCCTCACCTGTCTGATTGCCGATTGATACGATTGGCTTTGCAAGTTCTGCAATCTCCCTGATGGGAGTGTGTGGAGTGAAGTGCTTTGATCTTGCATATTCTTTGGTGCAGATACCGCGGAGGTGCTTTTCGATAGCCCATATTCCGAGGTTACAATATCTCTTTGCTTTCTTGCTCATTCCGAGTTCATCAGCTTTATATACCTGATTGTAGAAGCAGTAGAGCATGAAATCCATAAGGTCGGGTGAAACCGCCTCCGCTCCTTCGTTTTCAAGAAGTTCAACAAGATGGTTGTTTCCCGAAGGAGAGTATTTGACCAGGATCTCACCGACGATTCCGACTTTCGGCTTAACGAGATTATCATCAACCGGAATAGAATCGAAATCCCTGATCATCTGACGGCACATTTTACGGAATGTGAAGAAGTTCGGTTTCTTTTTCGTGGAAAGGAAATCCTGACAGATCTTAACCCACTTTTCATGAACAGCATTTACGGAACCCTTCTCGAGTTCGTAAGGTCGCATGCGGTATACGCATCTCATGAAGATGTCGCCGAATGTAGCACCGAGTGCAAGGCGGTAGATCATGTCGAGATTGATCTTAAATCCGGGATTTACTTCGATTCCGCCGAGGTTAAGCGATATAACCGGGATCTGTTCAAGCCCGGCTTTCTTAAGGGCACGTCTTATAAATCCGATATAGTTGGTCGCTCTGCATCCGCCTCCTGTCTGGGTGATGATAAGAGCGGTCTTGTTAACATCATATTTGCCGGATTCGATTGCCTGCATGAGCTGTCCGACAACCAGAAGCGAAGGATAGCATGCATCATTATTAACATATTTAAGACCTGTATCGATTGCTTCTTTATTGCTGTCTTCGAGAACCACGAGGTTATAGCCTGCGGATCTGAATGCGGGCTCCAGAACATCGAAATGAATGGGTGACATCTGAGGGCAGATGATCGTATAGTTCTGACGCATCTCTTCTGTAAAGATCACCCTCTCGATATTCGTGGGTCTGGTAACATGAGTCTTTCCCTGCTTTTCCCTGACTTTGATAGCAGAAAGGAGTGATCTGATACGGATCCTTGCAGCACCGAGGTTATTGACCTCATCGATTTTAAGGCAGGTGTAGATCTTGTCGGAGCCTGAGAGGATATCGTTAACCTGATCGGTAGTAACGGCATCAAGTCCGCATCCGAATGAGAAGAGCTGTACAAGATCGAGATTATCTACGGTTCTTACGTAAGATGCTGCCGCATACAGTCTTGAGTGGTACATCCACTGGTCCATTACGATAAGAGGCCTGTCCACACATCCGAGATGTGAGATTGAGTCCTCGGTAAGTACGGCAATATCATATGAAGTGATGAGATCGGGAATACCGTGATTTATCTCGGGATCGCAGTGATAAGGACGGCCCGCCAGGACGATACCGTGCTTGCCTGTTTCTTTCAGGTACTGGAGAGCCTTGTCACCTTCGTTTGAAACGTCCTTACGTGCTCTTGCAAGTTCATCCCATGCTTCCGATACGGCTGCTTCGATCTCCAAAGGTGGGATCGCATCGAATTCTTTTTTCAGGGCGTAGTTAATGGTTTCCTTGGATGAGAAATTCATGAAAGGATTCTTGAATACGACCTGTCCCGTTGTAATGGATTCCACATTATTTTTGATGTTCTCGGAATAGGATGTGACGATGGGGCAGTTGTAGTGGTTTCCGGCTTCCTTGAACTCGTTTCTTTCGTAAAAGAGTGCGGGAAAGAAGATGAAATCAACATTCTGCTTGATCAGCCACTCGATATGTCCGTGGGAGATCTTGGCGGGATAACATTCGGACTCGGAAGGGATCGATTCGATTCCAAGTTCGTAGATTGCTCTTGTTGATGCGGGTGAGAGCACAACCCTGAAACCGAGCTTTGTAAAGAATGTAAACCAGAAAGGATAATCCTCATACATGTTGAGGACTCTGGGTATACCGACTGTTCCTCTGGGAGCATCGTTAAGCTCGAGAGGTTCGTATGAAAAGAGTCTCTTTATCTTGTAATCAAACAGGTTGGGTACACCGGTCTTATTCTTAACTCCGCCGATACCGCGCTCGCATCTGTTTCCTGAGATGAACTGTCTTCCGCCTGTAAAGCGGTTGATGGTAAGGCGGCATGCATTGGTACATCCCTTGCACTTGGTCATCGAGGTCTGGAATTCGAGATTGATTATCTCGTCGAGGCTGAGCATGGATGACTGATAGCCTTCCTCGTATCGCTCCCTTGCTATAAGAGCGGCACCGAATGCGCCCATGATGCCTGCTATATCAGGACGTACAGCTTTGCAATTTGCGATATTTTCAAATGCTCTTAAGACCGCATCGTTATAGAAGGTTCCGCCCTGTACAACTATATTTCTTCCGAGCTCCGAAGCATCGGATACTTTGATAACCTTAAAGAGTGCGTTCTTGATTACGGAATAGGCAAGACCTGCAGAAATGTCGGCTACGGTTGCGCCTTCCTTCTGAGCCTGCTTAACCTTGGAGTTCATGAATACGGTGCATCTGGTTCCGAGGTCGATGGGGTGGGGAGCAAAGAGTGCTTCCTTTGCAAAATCAACTACCGAATAATCAAGGGATTTTGCAAATGTCTCGATGAACGAACCGCATCCCGAAGAACATGCTTCGTTTAAAAGTACCGAGTCAACGGTATTGTTCTTGATCTTGATGCACTTCATATCCTGTCCGCCGATATCGAGGATACAGTCGACGCTGGGATCGAAGAAAGCTGCCGCGGTATAGTGGGCGACGGTTTCAACTTCGCCGTCATCAAGTAAGAATGCCGACTTTAAAAGTGCCTCACCGTATCCGGTAGAACATGCTCTTGCAATCCTTGCGCCTTCCGGCAGGTTTTCTTTTATCTCCGTTACGGATCTTATCGCAGTCTTTAAAGGGCTTCCGTCGTTACCCGAATAGAAGGAATAAACGAGCTTTCCTTCTGAGTCTACGAGTGCGATCTTGGTAGTTGTCGAACCCGCATCGATTCCCATGAAAAGATTACCCTTTGCATCCTTAAGGTAACCCTTTCCGACGCAGGTCTTGTCATGGCGCTCTTTGAATTCCTTATAGTCCTCCTCTGTTGCAAAGAGGGGATCCATTCTTGCAACTTCGAATTCCGTCTTGATGGGTGATGCAAGTTTTTGGACCATCTCCTCAAGAGAATAGGAAACATCACCTTCCGTGCAAAGGGCTGAACCAATCGCAGCAAAAAGGTGTGAATTATCCGTCTTCATTATGTGCTCGTCATCGAGCTTAAGTGTTCTGATAAAGGCTTTCTTCAGTTCGGGAAGGAAGTGAAGAGGGCCGCCTAAGAATGCAACGTGTCCGCGGATGGGCTTGCCGCATGCAAGACCTGAGATCGTCTGGTTTACAACTGCCTGGAATATGGAAGCTGCGAGGTCTTCCTTGGTAGCTCCTTCGTTGATGAGGGGCTGGATATCGGTCTTGGCAAATACTCCGCATCTTGCAGCTATCGTATAAAGGGACTGATAGCTCTCCGCATATTTATTGAGTCCCGACGCATCCGTCTGAAGAAGGGATGCCATCTGGTCGATGAAAGATCCTGTACCGCCTGCGCAGATACCGTTCATACGCTGCTCGGCATTACCGTTTTCAAAATAGATGATCTTCGCATCCTCACCGCCGAGCTCGATCGCAACATCGGTTCCGGGGCAGAGAGTTCTGAGTGAAGTGGATACCGCGATAACTTCCTGGGTGAAAGGAATACCGAGATGCTTTGCAAGGGTAAGTCCGCCCGATCCTGTTATCATGGGGTGGATCTCTTTGTTGCCGAGCTTTTTGTAAGCGTCGCTTAAAAGATCGCTCAGAGTCTCCCTGATCTTGGCGAAATGTCTTTTATAATCGGAAAAGAGAATCTTTCCCTCTTCATCTATGAATGCAACTTTAACTGTTGTGGAACCGATATCGATTCCGAGTCTTACAACATTACCTGTCATTTCAAACCTCAAGTGTATGAATTCTTACCTATTACATGGTTTTTAAAACCACATCAACCCATTATAGAGGGTTAACGGGGTAAAAAGCAACATTATAAACTCCGTATTAAGGTTTTATTAAGTGAATACCCCAAACTTGTTATAACCTTACGAAAATGGTAAAATTTTCAAGATTTAAATCCTTATTTCAGGAGAGTTATTTTGAGCAATTTAGATAAAAAATTACGTAAGTACGCCGTTCCCAACCTTACACTCTGGCTGATCGTGGCTTATGCCATCGGTTATTTGATAACGATCACTAAATTCGATTTCCTTCTGTATCTGGTTCTTGACCCGTATAAGATAATCCACGGGCAGGTATGGAGGCTTTTTACATGGATCATCATCCCGCCGAATATGCTGGGAAATGATGTTCTGGGTCTGTTTTTCACGCTTTTGATGCTGTTTTGCTGTTACACCATAGGAAACATCCTCGAAAGAGCCTGGGGAACCTATACCTATAACAAATTTATCTTCGGCGGAATCTTTCTTGCGATCATAGCTGCATTTGCATATTTCGGATTTATCTGTCTTATTCACGGTTATGACAATATCGCCATACTTGAACAGACAAATACCGTATATGACTGGTTCGGATTCAGTACATATTTCATCAATATGTCCATCTATATAGTATTTGCGATGTCGTTCCCCAATGATATCGTAAGGATCTATTTCATAATCCCCTGTAAGATGAAATGGCTCGGCATCATCGACTGTATCTATCTGGTTTACATGTTCCTTGTCGGAGCAAATGCCGAAAGATATGCGATCATTGCCGCAGCGCTTAACTGTCTTATTTTCTATCTGAGCAATATTAAGGGCAAGGTGCTTAATCCTTATCAGATCCACAGACAAAATGCCTTCAGGCGTAAATACAACAGCGGCAGAAGCTCGGATCCTTCCAAGGAGAAAGCGCCCAAGATCCATCCCGGCACCGCGTACAGACATAAATGCTGTATCTGCGGCAAAACGGATATCTCCGATCCGGATATGGAGTTCAGATACTGTTCGAAATGTGCGGGCAGCTATGAGTATTGTTCCGTACATCTGTTTAAACATTCCCATGTCAGAGGTTAATGATGGATAAAGAAGTAGCATTCGGCAAAACTCTCGAAGCGCTCAGACATAAGGCGGCACTCCAGGGAGGATTTATAGATAAGCATGACATTGAGGAAATGCTTGCTCCCCTCGAACTTGATGAGACGCAGACTCAGTTGGTATTTGATTACCTTAAAGGCCGCGGCATCAGATGGGAGATCAGGCTTTCCGGTGAAGAGACCCTTCATGCAAGTGATATCGCGGGCACAGACGGAATCACACCTTCCGAGAACGAAGCCGTTCTTTCGGAATTTGCACTGGATAAGATAGATACGGATTATCTGAACGAATATCTTAATGAACTCGATGAGCTCCCTGTTTTTACCGACGGTGAAAAGAAAGCATTCGCCATGAGTGCAATGGCGGGAGACAGATCTTCCATGGACAGCCTTATTAATTGCTATCTTAAGGACGTTGCCCAGCTTGCACGTATCTACACCGGACAGGGCGTGCTTCTCGAAGATCTTATAGGAGAAGGAAATGCCGCTCTTTGTAAGGGCGTACTGATGCTTGATTCACAGGAAAACCCCGGGGACTGCGAAGGCTTTCTTATGAAGCTTGCGATGGATGCGATGGAAGAGCTTATCGGTGAAGCATCAGAGGAGGATGCGATCGCGGATAAGATCCTGGATAAGACCAATAAGGTCTATGACAAGGCAATGGAACTTGCCGAGTCCCTTGAGAGAAAAGTAACCGTTAAGGAAGTTGCGGAGTATGCGAAGATGTCCGAAAAGGCCGTACGCGACGCAATGGAGATCAGCGGATACAAAATAGAAGTTATTGAGGATACGAGAGAGCAGTGACAAAACAGGTTTACGAAGATTATAAATACTTCATTCAGGATGCGGGCAGCTTTTATGTGGGTGCGAAATACACCCTTAAAGAGATTACCCTTAATGAAGATATTTTATATAAGTTTCGTAAGGTCGTCGCAGAGAGCATCATGCCTTCTTTTTCGGAAGAGGATACTCTTGAGACGGTTCTCTACTATCTGAAGCCCGATGACTTTACGCTTCAGGTTTTTAAGCAGATGGGCGCGGAAGTCAAGGTAAGTATTAAGGTTAAGAAAAAGCACCTCTTCGGACCTGCCGAGGAAGTGTATCGTACCAAATATCTGAAAATCACCGAACTGACAGCTATGAGTGAAGATGAGAAGAAAGAAGCCGGACTTTTCATCCAGGAGCTTAAAGGCAGCAAGCTGGCTCTTTTGACGGTCTGATCTTCACGTATGTAAAGGATTATTATGGATACCTTAAAGTTAAGAAATTACGAAGTAATTGAGCAGAAAGAACTGAAAGATATCGCATCGACCGGATATCTTCTTACACATATAAAGACGGGAGCAAGGATCGCAATCATCGAAAACGACGATAACAATAAAGTCTTTTCGATCGGATTCAGAACGCCTCCAGCCAATTCAACGGGTGTCGCTCATATTCTTGAGCATTCCGTTTTATGCGGATCGAGGGAATTCCCTCTTAAGGATCCTTTTGTCGAACTCGTAAAGGGATCCCTCAATACTTTCTTAAACGCAATGACATTTCCCGATAAGACTCTTTATCCCGTTGCATCAACCAACGTTTCCGATTTCAGGAATCTGATGCATGTTTATCTCGATGCGGTCTTTTATCCCAATGTATATAAGAATGAGAGCATCTTCCGTCAGGAAGGATGGCACTATGAGTATGATGAGGAAGGAAAACTCATCATTAACGGTGTTGTTTATAACGAGATGAAGGGAGCAAGATCATCTGCCGAGGATATCATCTCTTCCGAGTCCATGTTCTCTCTTTTCCCGGATAATTCCTACGGAAATGAGTACGGCGGAGATCCCGATCATATTCCTTCGCTTACTTATGAGCAGTTCCTTGATTTCCACAGAAGGTATTATCATCCCTCAAACAGCTATATCTATCTCTACGGAAACGGGGATATGCTCTCTGATCTTGAGTTTATAGACAGGAAATATCTTTCCAGATTTAACCGTCTCGATATAGATTCATCCGTTGCGCCCCAGAAGCCTTTTTCACAGCCTGTTAAGGTAATGAAGCAGTGTCCTCTTTCCCAGGGCGAGAATGCGGATGAGAATACATTTTTCTCCGTTAACTTTGCACTCGATGAAGCGCTTGATGCCAAAACAAGACTTGCGATCGAAATGATCGACTATGCGCTTGTTTCAAATCCCGGTGCACCGCTTCGCAAGATACTTGTCGAGCAGGGAGTTGTGGGAGATGTATCAAGCCGTTATGAAACCTCGGTAAGACAGCCCTTTTACAGTATCGTCGGCAAGGATGCCGCAATGAGCATGGAGACCAGATTCGGCCAGCTCATTACCGAGACTGTCGAGAATGTTGCCAAGAAGGGCTTTGACAAAAACGCGTTAAGAGCTGCGATCGATTCGAGTGAGTTTCGTTACAGGGAGGCTGACTACGGCAGATATCCCAAGGGGCTTATGTACGGAATCAATATGCTTGATTCGTGGCTCTATGACGACAACAGACCTTTCGATTATATCGAAGCTGAAGATGCATATGAGTTCCTTAGGGAAAATATTGAGACCGGTTATTTCGAGAAACTTCTCAGAAAGTATTTCATCGGAAATAAGCATAAATCCTATGTATGCGTACGCCCTACCGAGGGAGTTCAGGAAAACAGGGATAATGAACTGCGTAAAACTCTCGACGGAATCCAGGCTTCTTTTACCGAAGCTGATAAGAAGGCGGTAGATAAGATAATCGAGGGATTAAATAAGTTCCGTGACACTCCTGATTCGGAAGCTGCGATCAAATCGCTTCCGATGCTTACAAGAGCAGATCTTAAACGTAAGATCGAGCCTCTTTGCAATGATATTTCCGATGTGGACTCGGTGCCTTTTATTTTCCATGAAATAGATACCAGAAAGATAGGATACTTAAGACTTGCCTTTAAGACCGACAAGATAGGAACACAGTATCTTCCCTACGTGGGACTTCTCCGTGACGTGCTCAGCATGGTCGATACCAAAGAGCACCGGTATGAAGAGCTCAATCCCATGATTGACCTCGTAATGGGAGGCTTCAACATATCAACGGAAAACTATCCTCTTTTCCATGAAAAAGAAAAGTTTGTACCCACCTTCGAAGTTAAGGCAAAGTATTTCAACGAAAGATCCGCGGAGTCTTTTGACCTTATCAAAGAGATACTTTTTGATTCCGAGTTCTCGGATCTTCGCAGGATCAAGGATATCCTTGTTGAGATCAAAAACTCCATGCAGTCGAGCTTCCTCGGTGCGGGCCATTCGATCGCAGCATCAAGAGCGCTTTCATCCGTATCGAAAAGTGCCGCATTCTCGGATCTTATCCAGGGCGTGTCATATTACAGATTTATCTGTGCTCTTCTTAATGACTACGATGCGCAGGCAGGCGATATGACCGAGAATCTCAAATACGTTCTCGGACTTGTCTTAAGACCCGAGAATCTGATAGTTGATTTTACCGGTGACAGGGCTGAGGCGGATCTGTTAAAAGAAAAAATTGCTTCGTTTAAAGATGAACTCTTCACCGAAAAGCACAGACCTGCTTCACAAAATATTGATCTCGTCCGTAGCAATGAGGGACTTATCACATCGGGACAGGTTGTATTTGTCTGCAGAGCCGGAAGATATGACAGACACGGTCTTAAGTTTACCGGCGCCCTCAAAGTTCTCAAAGTATTCCTCGGATATGACTATCTGTGGATGAATGTAAGAGTCAAGGGCGGAGCATACGGCGTCATGAATGCCTTTACTCCGGCCGGAACGGGATTTTTTGTTTCATACCGTGACCCGAACCTGACTAAAACCGTCGATGTATATGAAGGGGCAGCAGAGGCTGTTGCGAACTTTAACGAAGACGAAAGAGGAATGACCAAACTGATAATCGGTACCGTCAGTGATATGGATATGCCGCTTACGCCTTCCGCAAGAGGCGCCCGAAGCTTTAACTCATATATGTCGGGTATTACCGAAGAGGATCTTCAGAGGACAAGGGATGAAGTTCTTGACTGCACTCCCGAAGACATCAGGAAGTGCTCGGAATACATCAGCGAAATGATGGCTGATAAAAAGCTCGTGGTTGTAGGTAACGAGAAGATCATCCGCGAAAATGAGAAGCTCTTCGGAAAGCTTGAGAATCTGCTGTAAACAGTTTATTTTCGCAGGAGGAATATTATGAAAAAAATGAATCTTTTCGGAAAACTGGCTATTGCAGGAATACTTGGTGCATCGATCCTTGCAGGATGCGGAAGCAATGGAGGCTATTATGAGGCATCGGCTCCCGCTGCGGCAAACGGCGGCGAATACAATTATACCGAAACAGCCGCAGAAGATTATGAGTATGACTACGGATTTGACGAATATGATATGAAGATTGAAGATGCTGATGGTTCAAGCGCATCAGCACCTACTACCGTTGATACCAGCAGAAAGCTCATCACCACTTCCTATATCGATGTCGAGACCAAGGAATTCGATCAGCTCTATATTGATATTGAAAACTATGTAAAACAGGCAGGCGGATATCTTGAATCCATCAATACCTATAACGGAAGCCGTTATTACGGTGAAGTTGTTGAAAGACACTGTGATCTTACCGTAAGGATCCCTGCCGACAGACTTGATGATTTTATTAAACAGATCGGAAATGCCGGAAACATCACAAACAGAAGTCAGTCCGTTGAAGACATCACTCTTACTTATGTCGATCTCGAAGCTCATGAGAAGACTTTAAGAGATGAGGAAGCACGTCTTGAGGAGTTTCTCAGAAATGCAGAGACCATCGAAGATATGATCTATATCGAGGACAGACTTGCAAATGTCAGATATCAGATCGAGAGCATGGAGAGCCAGCTTCGTACCTATGACAACAGGGTCAACTATGCTACCATTTACTTAAACATCAGTGAAGTTGTAGAGTACACTCCCGTTGTTTACGAAGAGCCCACCACCTGGGATAGAATGAAGGACGGATTTGCAGAGCAGCTTGAGGATATTGCTGATTTCTTCAAGAACTTCGCAGTATGGTTCGTAGGACATTTCATTTACCTCATCTTCTGGGCAATTGTAATCTTCGCTATAGTTAAGTGGATCATCTACATGGGTTCCGATAAGAGAGCAGCTAAGCGTGCAGCCAAAGCGGCATCCAAGCAGAAGGCTCAGTACGAAGCATACCAGAATACAATGAACAGTCTTTCTTCCGCAGACCCCGTTGTAAATAACAACCAGGCTCAGCTTCAGGAACCTGCTCAGCCTTCCGCTGAAGAGAAGAAATAAAAACTACCGGATAAAATATGGCAGATAAAAAATCAGGATTTGTCGGCGTCATCGGTAAAGCCAACGTCGGCAAATCCACTCTTGTAAACAGAATAATCGGTCAGAAGATCGCAATAACCTCTCCAAAACCTCAGACTACGAGAAAAAAGGCAAGAGGAGTTTATACCGACGACAGGGGACAGATTGTATTCCTCGATACTCCCGGTATCCATAAATCCAGAAGCAAACTCGGGGACTACATGGTTTCCAGCGCATGGAGCTCTTTTGCGGATGCCGATGTGATCCTGTGGCTTGTGGAGCCTTCCGATATTTTTACGGAGACCGAAGAGCTTATATGTACCAAACTGAAAACTCTTGATGTGCCCATTATCCTGGTCATCAACAAGACCGATGCATATCCCAAGGATAAGCTTCTCGGGTTTATCGATACATACAGTAAGCATATGGACTTTACGGAAGTTGTTCCCATATCCGCACTTAAGGGAAAGAATGTGGACGACTTGGTTGATACGGTATTTAAGTATCTGCCCGAAGGTGAACCTTTTTATGATGAGGACACCATCACTGACCAGCCCCTAAAACAGATTGCGGCTGAGATCATAAGAGAAAAAGCTCTTATGTGCCTTGGAGAAGAAGTTCCTCACGGTCTTGCGGTTGCGATAGACCAAATGAAGTACGAAGGTAATATGTACAACATCGATGCAACTATCTATTGCGAGAGAGATTCTCACAAGGGAATGATAATCGGAAAAGGCGGAAGCAAACTTAAAGAGATCGGATCCAAAGCAAGACCGGAGATAGAAGAGTTGTGTGAGAGTAAGGTTTTCCTGAAACTTTGGGTCAAGGTTAAAAAGGATTGGAGAGATTCGGATATCCTGCTTAAGAATTTCGGATTCGATAAATCCCAGTTATAGATATGAATGATTACGAACTTTATACAGGCATGATCTTAAGGTCGAGACCTGCGGGTGAAAACGACAGGCTCATTACCTTACTTGCAGGGCCTGCAGGCAAATTGAATGTGTTTGTCAGAGGCGCGAGGAAACCATCCTCGCGCTTTGCCGCGTCTTCGGAGGGCTTTGCGTTCGGAGAATTCAAGGTTGCAAGAGGGCAGAGCGCATACTATCTGAATGACTGCGATATATCCAATTACTTCGAAGGATTCAGAAACGACCTGACGCTTCTTGCCTATGCGTCCTATTTTGCGGAAGTGGCTGATTATTACTGCGTGGAGGGAGAGGATTGTTCGGATATGACGGGGCTTTTGTATGCATCATTCCTTGCCCTTGAAAGCGATAAGTTTTCCAACAGACTTGTCAGATGCATCTTCGTCTTAAGAGCCATCGTGATGAACGGTGAATTTCCGGGACTTCCCGCAGGCAGAACATATAACGATGCTGTTTTGGCCGCAATAGACCGGATCCAAAACGCTGACCTTCGAAGTCTCTATACATTCGCCCTTGCCCCTGCTGCTGAGGACGAACTCTTCAAACTCACCGCAGAATACGAAAAGCGTTTTATGGATAAACACTTCAAGTCATTGGATGTTTTGTCGGCGATATAGATGACGAGGGCCATGGCCCTCTTGAAGACCCTACTTTACTGTGATAAAATCTACTTTTGACTGTGAATATTTTTCCCTGAAAGGAAGATGATTATGGAAAAATCAATGGATAAAATCGTAACTCTTGCGAAAGGAAGAGGATTTATATATCCCGGATCCGACATTTACGGCGGACTGGCGAATACCTGGGATTACGGTAATCTCGGAGTAGAGCTCAAGAACAATGTTAAGAAGGCATGGTGGACCAAGTTTGTTCAGGAGAGTCCTCATAACGTAGGCGTAGATTGCGCTATCCTTATGAACCCTCAGACCTGGGTTGCTTCCGGTCACCTTGCAGGATTCTCGGATCCTCTTATGGACTGTAAAGAGTGCCACGAGAGATTCCGTGCAGATAAGGTTATCGAAGATTTCTGCGCAGAGAATGGCATCACCCTTGAAAAGCCCATCGATGCTTTCTCACAGCAGGAGATGATGGATTTCATTAAGGAGAAGTCTATTCCCTGCCCTACCTGTGGAAAGCACAACTTCACCGATATCAGACAGTTCAATCTTATGTTTAAGACTTTCCAGGGCGTTACCGAGGATGCGAAGAATACTGTATACCTCCGTCCCGAGACCGCTCAGGGTATTTTCGTAAACTTCAAAAACGTTCAGAGAACCTCACGTAAGAAGGTTCCTTTCGGTATTGCTCAGGTCGGTAAGTCATTCCGTAACGAGATCACTCCCGGAAACTTCACCTTCCGTACCAGAGAGTTCGAGCAGATGGAACTTGAGTTCTTCTGCAAGCCCGGAACAGACCTTGAGTGGTTCCAGTACTGGAGAGGCTTCTGCCGTGACTGGCTTATTTCCCTCGGAATAAAAGAAGACGAGATGAGACTCAGAGATCACGATCCCGCAGAGCTTGCTTTCTATTCTAAGGGAACCACCGACATTGAATTCCTCTTCCCCTTCGGATGGGGCGAGCTTTGGGGAATCGCAGACAGAACCGATTACGATCTCGGACGTCATCAGGAAGTATCCGGACAGGATCTTACCTACTTTGACGATGAGACAAATGAAAGATACCTTCCTTATGTTATCGAGCCTTCACTCGGTGCTGACCGTGTTGTTCTCGCTTTCCTTTGCGCAGCATATGATGAGGAGAATATCGGAACCGAAGAAGCTCCCGATATCAGAACAGTGCTTCATTTCCATCCCGCACTCGCTCCCGTTAAGATCGGTAT
The DNA here is from genome assembly GCA_018056425.1 of Lachnospiraceae bacterium. Lineage (GTDB taxonomy): Bacteria > Bacillota > Clostridia > Lachnospirales > Lachnospiraceae > AC2028. Next base: position 6,805 of record JAGPFR010000031.1, on the reverse strand, counting down.
TCTTCCTCTTTCCAAGAAGCTTAACGAGGGCGCTGAGAAGATCTATACTCAGCTTTCCAAGAAATATAACTGCGAGTTCGATGACAGAGGAAACATCGGTAAGCGTTATCGCCGTCAGGATGAAATCGGTACTCCTTTCTGCATAACCTATGACTTCGATTCGGAGACCGACAACAAGGTAACCGTTCGTTTCCGTGACACCATGGAGCAGGAGCGTGTAGCCATCGATGAACTTGATGCATTCTTCGCAGATAAATTCACTTTCTAATATGATTTTTATGAGTCAGTGGGAATGTTTCTTACTGACTCATTCAGGGTAAAGCATCAAAAGCTCATATAATCCCGTTATTCGATGCTTATCGAGCCGCATTAAGGCGGGGCAGGCATCGAAAACAGAGGAACTACCTGAATTTGATGCCCACGGCACCTTTGAATGGGCAATCTGAGCATCCAAAGACAACAGAATTGCACTTTTTGATGCTCGCAGGTTCTTGATTGCGAATAATTAGCATCAAAAACCAGAATTACATCGAAAATTGATGCAAAGTCTAAAAAGCAGAGTGGTTTAGATCACTATTGGAGTAATGAAATGAAAAAGTTTACTTACAACGAATTAAGAAATGCATGGCTTAATTTCTATAAGGAGCGCGGACATGTAGATATCGGTGCGGTTTCGCTCGTATCCGACGGATCAACCGGCGTTATGTTCAACGTAGCGGGAATGCAGCCCCTTATGCCTTATCTTCTCGGAGAAAAGCACCCCAAGGGAACCAGGCTCTGCAATATCCAGGGATGTGTCAGAACCAACGATATCGATTCCGTAGGAGATAAGAGCCATCTTACTTTCTTCGAGATGATGGGTAGCTGGAGCCTCGGAGATTACTTTAAGGAAGAAAGATGCAAGTGGAGCTTCGAGCTTCTTACCGAAGTTTTCGGATTTGATGCGGATCATCTTGCAGCTACCGTATTCGAAGGCGACGAGAACGCACCCAGAGACGAAGAAGGTGCCAAGTTCCGTGAACTCAGCGGATTTAAAAAAGAGAACATTTTCTTCCTTCCCGCCGAAGACAACTGGTGGGGACTTGAGTACGGACCCTGCGGACCCGACTCCGAGATGTTCTTTATCGACGATACAAAGGCTCCCTGCGGACCCGATTGCAAGCCCGGATGCCACTGCGGTAGATATACCGAAGTCGGAAACGACGTGTTCATGCAGTACGAGAAGCATCACAACGGACATCTGACTCCTCTTAAGCAGAAGAACGTTGATACCGGCTGGGGACTTGAGAGAAACTTCGCATTCCTTAACGGAATCGACGATGTATATAAGACCGAGCTTTTCGCATCCGTTATCGCCGAGATCGAAAGCTTAAGCGGTTATAAATATGATGCAGAGGATAAGAATACCCGTTCCATGCGTATCGTAGCAGATCACCTTCGTACCGGTGTCATGCTCATCGGTGATGAGGCCAAGCTTCTTCCCGACAATACCGGAGCAGGTTATATCTTAAGAAGACTTATCCGCCGTGCGGTTCGTCACGGAAGAAGCCTCGGACTTGATGCAGATCAGCTCCTTAGTGTTGCAAGCATCTATATCGATGATATCTACAGCGAGGGATATCCTTTTCTTGTTAGGAATAAGGATTACATCCTCGGCGAACTTAAGAAAGAGATTAACCGTTTCGAAGCTACCATCGAAAACGGAATGGCTGAGTTTAAGAAGATCCTTGATACCGCAAAGAGCGCAGGTTCTAAGCAGATTGAGGGCAAGGATGCATTCTATCTATATGATACATTCGGATTCCCCGTTGAGCTTACTTCGGAGCTTGCTGAAGAAGCAGGACTTAAGGTTGATGAGGAAGGCTTTAAGGCAGCAATGGAAGAGCAGAAGGCTAAGGCAAGAGAAAATGCCAACTTCTCTGCTAAACTTACCAGCCCCGCAGTTTACGATAAGCTCGATGAGAATCTTAAGAGCGAATTTATAGGATATGACTGCCTTGAATCCGAAGATACCATCGCAGCCATCGCAGGTGAGGAATCACTTCTTGATTCTGTTTCAGAGGGTCAGGAAGCAACCATCATCACCGTAAAGACTCCCTTCTATGCAACCATGGGCGGACAGAAGGGTGATACCGGTATCATTAAGACCGCTTCTGCCGAGTTTAAAGTTGAAGAAGCCGTTAAGCTTCCCGGCGGAAGGATAGGACATATCGGTAAGGTGACCAAGGGAACTCTTAACAATGGCGACAAGGTAACTCTTTCCGTAGGCAAAAAGAACAGAAACGCAACCTGTAAGAACCACACCGCAACCCACCTTCTTCAGAAGGCACTTCAGGAAGTTCTCGGTGATGGTGTTCATCAGAAGGGTTCATATCAGGACTCTGCAAGAACCAGATTTGACTTCAGCTACGGTCAGGCGATGACTGCCGAGCAGATAGCAAAGGTTGAGAAGATCGTAAATGAGAAGATCGCCGAAGATCTCGATGTAGTAACCAAAGTCATGGGCATCGAGGAAGCCAAGGCTACCGGTGCAATGGCACTCTTCGGAGAAAAGTATGGCGACGAAGTAAGAGTTGTTAACGTAGGCGATTGGTCGATCGAACTTTGCGGTGGTACTCACGTATCAAAAACAGGACAGATCGCATCATTCAAGATCCTGTCCGAGAGCGGCGTTGCTGCAGGCGTAAGACGTATCGAAGCGGTTACCGCAGCAAATGTCATCGCTTATTATGAAGAGCAGGCAGAGCTTCTTAAGGAAGCATCAAAAGCTGCCAAGACTTCACCCGAGCAGCTTGCAGGCCGTATCGCTCAGATGAATGATGAGATCAAGTCCCTTAATTCCGAACTTGAGTCTCTTAAGAGCAAGGCTGCAAAGGATGCCCTCGGAGATGTAACAGATCAGGTTGTAGAGATTAAGGGCGTTAAATTGGTTGCAACATCCGTAAAGGGTGTCGATATGAACGGTCTCAGGGATCTCGGAGACCAGACCAAGGCTAAGATAGGAGAAGGAGTTGTCGTTCTCTTTTCCAATCAGGACGGAAAGGTCAATATCGTAGCCATGGCCACGGATGCCGCTGTTAAGGCGGGAGCACATGCAGGAAATCTTATCAAAGCCGTAGCACCCGTTGTCGGAGGCGGCGGTGGCGGAAGACCCAACATGGCTCAGGCCGGAGGCAAGGATCCTTCCGGAATCGATAAGGCCCTTGAAGAAGCAAAAAAAGTACTTGAATCACAGATTAACTGATCGTAATAAGGAGGTTTTCTATGGCTTCAAATATGTTCGCTAACCTTGTGAGTTCTTATGGATTAAAAAGCAGCGGCATGCAGGCAATTGACGTGATCAGCGGTATACCCGTAAAGCTGGTTAATAATAACGGTAACGCAACCGTATATTTGTATGTGGGAGATAAGCAGAAGGCTTCCTCTCTTGCAGCTACTATGGCAGAAACTGCCAAGAGCATGGGACTTGTTAAGCCCCGCGCTTCAGGCGACAACATTTATTTCGGTTTTAAGAAAGCAAGAATGGCTGTTGAAGAGTATTCACATATCCGTGAGATCATTTCAAGTAATGCCGGATCTTTGAATAACGATCAGTGCCCTTACTGCTTTATGAACGGATGTGACGTTGCCGGAATGTATAAGGGCGGCGTTGCAAGAAAAATGCACAGACAGTGCTATCTCAACAACAGAAATAACGAGATGGAAAAGATTGAGAACGCGGATGGCAACTATATCACCGGTATCATCGGCGCACTCCTTGCCGCGATCATCATTGTTGCTTTTGCCGAAGTTCTCGTACTCGGTGCAGAGAGGATCTTCTATATCCTCTATATTGCATTTCCTCTGTTTATCGCCGGAGGTTTCAGATTCGGAAAGGGCCCCTACGGTGCCGGAGGTACATTCTGCCATGTTGTAATAAGTGTTTTGGCAATGTTTGCTTATTTCTATATTCAGGGTTGCTACTATGCTGCTGACTGGTACAACATCTCAATGCTTGATGCGGTTCCTTATTTCGGAGATATCATGAGCATCATTCTTGATCCCGAATTTATCAAGTACAGTGCTCTGGAAATCGTATTGTTTGTAATCGGTCTTCTTGTTGCGATATTCTCTAATCCCACATCCAAAAAGAACGGAAGAAAGACCGTACAGCAAAACGACGTGTTCATCACTCCCGTTTCCCGCACCGATTTCTCCGGATATGATACTTATCATACCTATGAGGATAAGAGCTGGCAGAACTATAATCAGGACAGTGCCCAGAATACCTATACTGACGCTTACGGCGCTCAGCAGACCGCAAACTCTGCGACTACGACCCAGAATTATCAGAATGCATATGACAATATAATGAATCCCGGCGCAAATACCGATGCATACGGCAATCAGACCGGTAATACCGTCTCCAATGACTATGTTGACGTATACGGAAATAACCAGGGTGGCAATAATAACGGCTTCGGGAATTAAAAAAATCTTGACTTTTTGATATTCCACAATATATACTTTCAAAGTACGCGTCATGCGTAAATAAATTATTAGAATAACCCTGCAGTACAAAGGGACTGAAGGGAGGTAAGAGAAAATGTCATCAGTACAGGTTAAAGAGAACGAATCACTTGACAGCGCTCTTCGCCGCTTCAAGAGAAGCTGCGCAAAGGCAGGCATTCAGCAGGAGATCCGTAAGCGCGAGCATTATGAGAAGCCCAGCGTAAAGCGTAAGAAGAAGTCTGAAGCTGCAAGAAAGCGCAAGTATAACTAAGTTCCGACGAGGCCCCTGAGATCAACCGGGGGCCTTTTTTTATCTGAGACGTAAGGAGAGACCTTGGACTTACTGGTATGGCTGCTGATCTCCATTATCATATTTTTTATCTGGGTCATCGTATTTGATACGAGCAGATTTACTCTTTCTTCATATGAATTCGACAGTAAGAAGATCAAAAAAAGTGTACGGGTAGTTTTTCTCAGCGATCTTCATTGCAAGATGTATGGAGAGGACGGTACTTTTTTGCTCGAAAAGATCAGAGAATTATCACCCGATCTGATACTTATAGGCGGTGATATGATTACTGCTCATCCCGGCAAGGGGACGGAGAAGGTAGAGAAATTCATTAAAGAGCTGAATAAGTCTTTTCCGATGGTCTATGCCTACGGAAATCACGAGCTCAGGCTTAAGCTGTATCCGGATACTTACGGGGATACCTGGGAGAAATACACGGATTCTCTCTCCAAAGCCGGGATAACAATAACCGAAAACGGCGTATTTTCGCTTGAAGATACCGGGATCAACGTGATCTCTTTTTCGGCGGACCGTAAGTATTATAAGCGCATGAAGGATACCGGCATGGATCCTTCATATATAGAAGAGACGGTGGGAAAACCCAATCCTTCGGCTTACAACATATTGCTTGCACATAATCCGGCATATTCGGAGGCTTATGCGGCATACGGAGCGGATATCACCCTTTGCGGACATCTGCACGGCGGACTTGTAAGAATTCCCGTTCCCGTATCCCGTGAGAAAATAAAACAGGGAGCTCATGTGATGAGAGGAGTATTTTCTCCGAAGCTTTCTCTTTTTCCGAAATACGATGCCGGCAAATTTGATATAAACGGCCGATTTGTCCTTATATCAAGAGGACTCGGCTCGCATTCGATCCCCATAAGGGTTTTCAACCCCGGGGAGTTAATGGTAATTGATTTGAAACCCACAGGTGGAGTATAATCTGAAACTGTTATGGCTATACCTGTTAAGCTTCAGGTGTTCGAGGGGCCTCTTGACCTTCTCCTGCATCTGATCGAGAAAAATAAAATAGATATTTACGATATCCCCATCGTGGAGATAACTGCTCAGTATCTTGAATACATCAAACAGATGAAAGAAGAGAACATGGATATCTGCAGCGAGTTCCTTGTAATGGCTGCGACTCTTCTTGACATCAAATGCAAGATGCTTCTTCCCGTGGAGGAGAATGATGAAGGTGAACCTGAGGATCCCAGAGCGGAACTTGTTCAGCAGCTTCTTGAGTATAAGATGGCGCGTCAGCTTTCCATGGAACTTAAGGACAGGCAGATGACGGCTGCGCAGGTTCTTTTCAGGAACAAGAAGATCCTTCCCGATGAGGTCAAGGACTACGAAGCTCCCATCGATTATGACGAGCTCAGAGGGGATATGACGCTTCCCAAACTACATGAGATATTCAAGGCGATGCTCATGAGACAGGAAGACAGGATCGACCCCATCAGAAGCCGTTACGGCAATATCGAAAGAGAAGAGATCGACATGGATCAGAAGACCCTCTTCGTTAAGGCTTTTGCGACGGAACATAAGACCTTCTCTTTCAGAAAACTTCTTGAAAAGCAGCGAAGCCGTGCCGAGCTTATTGTTACGTTCCTGATCGTGCTTGAGCTTATGAAGAGCGGAGATATCAGCGTATCTCAGGAAAATATTGACGACGATATTATCATAACCTCCAATCTGGCAGACGAAAGAGCCTGAAGTGGTTAGCGAAGGAATAGAAAACTGATGGAATTAACTGCGATTGAAAGTGCAATAGAAAGTATATTGTTTGCTCTCGGTGATTCGGTTGATATCAAGAAACTCGCCGAAGTTCTCGAAGTGACCGAGGGTGAGATAAACGACGCTTTGGATGAGCTTACCGTCAAGTATGAGAACCCTGCCTGCGGAGTTCAGCTGGTCAAGCTTGAGGATGCCGTTCAGCTCTGTACCAAGCCCGACAATTACGATTATCTGATCAAGGTAACCAAGTCAAAGCCCAGATTCACTCTTTCGGATACGGTGCTT
>JAGPFR010000073.1 GCA_018056425.1 Lachnospiraceae bacterium | reverse complement strand
GAAGAGTGTCATTCCGGTTACCAGGAAAACAAAGAGCTTCCAATAATCATTTTTGCTGGTAAAGAGGAAAAACAGGACGGTTCCGAGTACATACACAAACCATATCTCATAGGGGATTATGAATCCCGGCAGGAAGGGTATGTGATTGTCGGCTTCTATATGTATCACATATTTTGGAATGGCGACGTTGTTTTCAAGGATTGAAAACCATGTAAGATAAAAAACGGTATACACAAGAAAGGGTATACCCTCCTTGTGAGCGTGTACAAAATCATTTATTTTAAAATACATGTTCTTTAACAGATTCATCGGCTTATCCTTTACGGCTGCTTATTTATTCATACAGCCGACTCTGTCTAGTATAACTTAACCGTTATAAACTTCAATAGGCATAATCATTATTTTTTCTTTAAGAAAAACGTTTTTTATTATTGATTTTTAAAAAAACATGGCTTTACACCCTTTATTTTTGTGACTTTTTTCCCCGCCCTTAGTGGAATAAATCGCGCCAAAGTAATATAATAACTTAGTATGCGAAAATTTGCGCAAGAGGAAAAAATATGAAGACAGTATATACATGTTTTGCCACAGATGTAATACATGCCGGACATCTCAACATCATAAAAGAAGCACAGAAATACGGCAGGCTCGTAGTGGGCTGCCTTAGTGACAGGGCTTCGATCAGATATAACAGATTTCCGACTGTATCCGAGGATAAAAGAATACAGATGTATGAGGAGATTGACGGAGTCGATTCCGTTATCGTCCAAAACGACATGTTTTATGAAGATGTGATCGAGTCGCTTCATCCCGACTATGTCATCCATGGTGACAACTGGGTGAAAGGACCCGAGAGCTCCATAAGAGCACGCGTTGTCGAGCTTGTTTCCACATACGGCGGAGAAGTGATTGACGTTCCTTATACCTTCAATGAGGAAGTCAGAAAAGTGGACATGCAGATCAAAGAAAAGCTCTCCATGCCCGAATATAGAAGAAAAAGACTCAGACAGCTTATCACCATGACCGATATCGTAAAAGCCATGGAAGCTCACAGCGGCCTTACCGGTCTTATTGTTGAGAAGACCGTAGTTGAAGGCGAGAACGGCATGCTGGACCAGTTTGATGCCATGTGGATATCGAGCCTTTGTGACAGTACTGCAAAGGGAAAACCCGATATCGAACTTGTCGATATGACAAGCCGTTTCAGAACCATCGAAGACATTACCGAAGTTACCACCAAGCCCATTATCTTCGACGGAGATACCGGCGGACTTGCAGAGCACTTTGTATATACCGTACGCACTCTTGAGAGACTCGGAGTAAGCGCGGTAATCATTGAAGACAAAACCGGTCTTAAGAAGAATTCCCTTTTTGGAACGGAGGTTAAACAGACCCAGGCCGATATCGAGGAATTTTCCGCCAAGATTGCGGCAGGTAAAAAAGCTCAGCTGACCGATGACTTCATGATCATCGCCAGAATTGAAAGCCTGATTCTTGAACAGGGAATGGACGATGCTCTTAACAGGGCTGAGGCATTTGTTAAAGCGGGTGCCGACGGAATCATGATCCACAGCAGACGCAAGACTCCCGACGAGATACTTGAGTTCTGCGACAAGTTCAGAGCCAAGGATAAGACCACTCCCATCGTGGTTGTTCCCAGCAGCTACAACACCATTACCGAAAGTGAACTGGTTGCTCACGGAGTTAATATCGTCATCTATGCAAATCAGCTTACCAGAGCCGCATTCCCCGCAATGCAGAAGACGGCCGAGGATATTCTCAGATATCACAGAGCCAAGGAAGTTGACGACAGACTGATGTCGATCAAAGACATTATCACTCTGATCGATGAAATCTGATTATAAAAGTACGGAGATAATATTATGCAGATTAAGAGAAATGTATTACTGAATCCGGGACCTTCCACCACTACCGATACCGTAAAGATGGCACAGGTTGTTCCCGATATATGCCCTCGTGAAAAAGAGTTCCGGTCCATCATGGCTCCCATGAGAGAGGATCTTGTCCGTATTGTTCACGGAAATCCCGGGGAGTATACTTCCGTACTATTCTGCGGATCCGGAACGATCTGCATAGATATCGCACTCAATTCGCTTCTTGATGCTGGAAAAAAGGCTTTTGTCATCAACAACGGTTCATATTCTCAGAGAGCCGCTGATGTATGCAAAGCATACGGACTTCCTCTCATCGAGCTGAAGCAGCCCATTGACGAGAAGCCTTCACTTGAGGCAATCGAGGAAGTTTTCAGATCAAACAATGATATAGGATATGTATATGTAACGTACCACGAGACAGGTACAGGTCTTCTTAATCCCGTTAAGGAGATAGGCGAGCTGGCTCACAGGTACGGTTCTTTTTTGATAACGGATACCACCAGTGCATATGCGATGATCCCTATCAATGTGCATGAAGAGAATATCGATTTCTGCATGGCTTCCGCACAGAAGGGAATTCAGGGAATGACCGGTCTTTCTTTCATAGTCGGCCGTAAGGATATCATCGAAAAGAGCAAAACATTTCCCGTAAGGTCATATTACTGCAATCTTTTCATGCAGTATGACTTCTTTGAGCGAACCGGTGAAATGCATTTCACTCCTCCCGTTCAGACTATCTATGCTGCAAAACAGGCCCTTATCGAATATTTTGAAGAGGGCGAAAGTGCAAAGTGGGAACGTCATAAGAGTGTCATGGACGCAATTCGTGAAGGCGCAGACAGACTCGGATTTAAAGAGGTTCTTGACAGATCCGTTCAGTCCGGACTTGTTTCTGCAATCGCATATCCCGATGATCCTAACTGGAATTTTGAGAAGGTTCACGATTATGTGTATGAGCGCGGATTTACCATTTATCCCGGCAAGATCGAATCGAAGGGAACATTCAGACTGTGCGCACTCGGTGTTATTACAGCTGAGGATATTAAGGAATTCTGGAAGGTATTTGAAGAAGCACTTAAAGCGACCGGTGTTAGCGTACCTGTTAAATACAATAAGTAAACCGATATGAACGATCAGAATAAACAAAACGAAATAGCAATACTTATGGCAGCGGGACTCGGTTCCAGAATGAGACCCCTTACGGAAAAGAAACCGAAGCCTCTTATAAGCGTAGGCGGATCTCCGATGATCGAAACGGTTATCCGTGCGCTGGAAAAAAGAGGAGTTTTCCATATCTATGTTGTGGTGGGATATCTCGGAGATCAGTTCGGATATCTGACGGAAAAGTATGACAACATCACGATAGTCCGAAATGAATACTATGAGAAGATAAATAACATTTCTTCCATTCATGCGGTTACTGATGTGATGAGAGGAAATAATGTATTCATCTGCGAGGCAGATCTTTATATTCCGGATCCCTCTGTTTTAAATGCGGATTTAACACAATCCTGTTATTTCGGAAGAATGGTTGAAGGTCATTCCGATGACTGGGTATTTGATCAGGATGATTCCGGAAGGATCACCCGTATCGGAAAAGGCGGAGACAGCGTTTACAACATGTGCGGTATTTCCTATTTTCTGGCAAAGGATGCGACCACGATCGCAGATGCTATAGACGATACATGGGGAAAACCCGGATACGAAGAACTGTTTTGGGATGAGGTTGTACACAGCGTGCTTGATAAGGCGGATCTTACCGTCCATCCCATAGAAAACGGTGACATTGTCGAGATAGATACTGTTGATGAACTTCACGCAGTTGAAGAGATGATCGCTAATAAATAAAAAGGAATCATAAAATGAAAGTAGAAAGTTTTGTAAATATACTCGGATCCGATTTTTATACGGGAGTTCCCGATTCTCAGCTGAAAGCTCTTTGCAATTATCTGATGGATAAATACGGAATAGATCCAGGGCATCACATGATCGCAGCAAACGAGGGAAACTGTACCGCACTTGCTGCCGGCTATCATCTTGCAACCGGCAAGGTTCCTGTAGTATATATGCAAAATTCCGGTGAGGGAAATATCATCAATCCCGTTGCATCGCTCCTTAACGACAAGGTATATGCGATCCCAGTTATCTTTGTTGTCGGATGGCGCGGAGAGCCCGGCGTTCATGATGAACCCCAGCATATCTATCAGGGAGAAGTTACACTTAAACTTCTTGAGGACATGGATATCCGTGCCTTTGTGGTTGATAAAGACACCACTGAAGATGAGCTGAAGGCCAAGATGGATGAATACCTGAAGGTTCTTGAAAGCGGCAAAGATGTTGCTTTTGTTATTAAGAAGGGCGCACTTACCGATGCGCCTTCCGTTAAATATGAAAACGACAACAAGATGCTGAGAGAAGAGATCATCAGACATATTGTTGAAGTATCGGGTGAGGATCCCATCGTCTCTACTACCGGAAAAGCAAGCAGGGAACTTTTTGAGATCAGAACCGCCAAAGGTCAGGATCATAAATATGATTTCCTCACCGTAGGCTCTATGGGACACAGCTCATCGATCGCACTCGGTGTTGCACTTAATAAAAAGAATACCCGTATCTGGTGTATCGACGGAGACGGAGCCATGCTCATGCATATGGGTTCAATGGCTGTTATAGGAGCCAATAAGCCCGCTAACCTGATCCATGTCGTCATCAATAACGGAGCTCATGAAACCGTCGGCGGAATGCCCACCGTTGCCGCGGATATCAATGTTGTTGAAATTGCAAAGGCATGCGGATATCCCAAAGCAGTATCCGTAAGCACATATGATGAACTGGATGAACAGCTGAAAGCTGCAAAGGCCGGAAATGAACTTACACTCATCGAAGTAAAATGCTCGATCGGTGCGAGGGAAGATCTCGGGCGTCCTACCACCACGGCACTCGAAAATAAAAACGCATTTATCGATTATCTAAGATCGATCTGATTATTGTTTTAAGGAGAAAAAAATGCTTTTTTCACATTCTATTATCACCGCTTATATCGATCCCGGAACAGGAGGAATGATATTCTCCGTTTTGTTCGGTCTATTCGGATCCATGATGCTCTTTATCAGGGCTTACTGGGTAAAACTCAAATACAGGATCGGTGTCGGAAAAATGGAGAAGACTCTTGATGAGAGAATTCCCGTGGTTATCTTTTCCGATCATAAGAGATATTGGAATATCTTCGAACCAATCTGTGACAGACTTGAGAAAAAGGGCATTAAGTGCGCTTATTACACAATGTCCGACGATGATCCCGCACTTGAGAAAAAGTATGAGAACATCACAGCGGAATTTATAGGTGAAGGAAACAGGGCATTTGCCAGGATGAATCTCGTAAATGCCGTTATTGTACTTTCCACCACTCCCAGCCTTGATGTTTTCCAGTGGAAGAGATCCAAGAATGCGCAGTATTACATACACATTCCTCATGCATCCAGTGATATTACTCTCTACAGAATGTTCGGAATAGATTTCTATGATGCGATCCTTCTTTCGGGTGAATATCAGAAAGATCAGATAAGGGAACTCGAAAGACTCAGAAACGAGCCTGCCAAGGATATCGAAATCGTCGGTATTCCCTATATGGATGTAATGGCTGACAGGATCAAAAAGGCCAAGGAGTCATCGGAAGTTAAAAAGAATGCATCCGATAAGAAAACAGTTCTGCTCGCACCTTCATGGGGCAAGAGCGGAGCTCTTTCCATGTATGGCGAGAAGCTTATCGATGCTTTATTGAAAACCGGATATGACGTTATCATCAGACCTCATCCTCAGTCTTTTGCATCCGAAAAAGAACTTATGGATAAGCTTATGAATAAGTACGGAGAGGGCAGCGGTGTGACCTGGAACCGCGATAACGATAACTTTGATGTCCTTATGAAGAGTGACATCATGATCTCCGATTTCTCCGGTGTCATTTTTGATTTTACTCTTGTTTATGATAAGCCCGTTATTTACACGGGTGCGGAGATGGACAAGGCTCCTTACGATGCTTCATGGATTGATGATGAGCTTTGGACCATCAAGATCCTTCCTTCGATCGGAAGAAAGCTTGAAGAGAAGGATCTCGATAATATGAAAGCGGTTATCGATGAATGCCTCGAGTGCACCGAGTATTCCGAAGGCCGCGACAGAGCCAGAAAAGAGACATGGGCTCACTACGGCGAAGGTGCTGACCGTGCTGCAGAATATGTAGTTGCAAAATATAAAGAGCTTGTTTCGTCTGATGATAAGAATTCGGAGATAAAGGAATCAGCTTAAAATGGCAATTGATGTTCTTTATTATCTTACAATCAGACCATTGGAAATACTGTTTGAAACGGTATTTTTCCTGGTTTATAACCGCGTAAACAAGCCTTTTGCCACGCTTTTTGCGCTCAGCCTGATCGTCAACATTCTCGTTTTCCCTTTGTACAGACGTGCGGATAAACTTCAGTCCGAACAAAGAGAACGTGAGAAGGCGATGGAGAGCCGTATCTCGCACATTAAAAAGACTTTCAAAGGCGATGAGAAGGTCATGATGCTTCAGGCTTACTACAGGATAAATGATTACAAGCCTGTATATGCTCTCAGGGGGGGGTGTCCTCACTCCTGCTTCAGATTCCGTTCTTTATCGCAGCCTTCAGATTCCTGTCCGGAGTTACGGTTCTTAAAGGGATGCCTTCCATTC
>JAGPFR010000005.1 GCA_018056425.1 Lachnospiraceae bacterium | reverse complement strand
CATATCTGCTCCTATCCTGCAGATAGTAATCGTATATGGACATTAACAGAGTCCGTTGCAAGAGTAAACCAGACTTTTTTGGCGATTTTCAGTTGTCAAAGAACAGGTTTAATTTTTCAATCAAATGTCATATTTTTCCTTTCACAACACGGTTAATGGGTAAAAAAACAGCCATGCATAAACGCATGGCTGTCATTCACATTGCTATGAAAGGACTGAAATTATACTCTTGAGAGATACTCGCCGGTTCTGGTATCGATCTTGATCTTGTCTCCGGTGTTAACGAAGAGAGGAACCTGAACGATAGCGCCGGTCTCAACGGTAGCGGGCTTGGATGCACCGGTAGCGGTATCACCCTTGAAGCCGGGCTCGGTCTCAGTGATATCAAGCTCTACAAAAAGAGGAGGCTCGATTGAGAAAGCATTTCCGTTGTGTGAGCAAACTTTGCAGATCTCGTTCTCTTTGACGAACTTAAGAGCGTCGCCTACAAGGTCGCTGGAAAGCTGAACCTGATCGTAGGTCTCGGTATCCATGAAGGAATAAAGATCGCCATCCTTATAGAGATACTGCATATCCTTTCTGTCTATATGAGCCTGAGGGCATTTCTCGGTAGGGCGGAAAGTACGCTCTACTACGCCGCCGTTCTTAATGTCCTTAAGCTTGGTGCGGACGAATGCCGCTCCCTTTCCGGGCTTAACATGCTGGAAATCGATGATCTGATAAACGGAATTATCAAGTTCGATAGTAATACCGTTTCTGAAGTCACCTGCAGAAATCATAAAAAACCTCCTAATAACTTTGCCAACCAAAAATAATCCTCGAATATATTACATTAAAAAAATCGGGATTTCAACCTATTTTTGGGCTTCTGCAATATAATCAATAGCTTCGATGTAACCTGCAAGGCCTTTTCCGTAAATCTGACGGTCACAGGCAGGGGCGGTTACGGACACTTTGCGGAACTCTTCCCTCGAGGAAATATCAGATATGTGAACCTCTACCTTTACAGGTTTTTCAAGGCTTTTGAGTGCATCGTGAATGGCATAACTGTAATGTGTGTATGCTCCGGGATTGATCACGATACCGTCAGTTCCGTCAAAATATGCCTCCTGAAGCCTGTCGATTATGGCTCCTTCATGATTTGACTGAAAACAGTCAACTTCGATGCCTTTTTCGGCCGCATGATCTTCTATCATCTTAATGAGATAGTCATAATCCTGATTTCCGTATATGTTCTTTTCCCTTATCCCGAGAAAATTGAGATTGGGACCGTTTATTACAAGGATTTTCATTCGTTATTCTCCGTTTCGGCTTTATCGGATGCTGCCTGATAACTTTCGGGAGGTATCTTCCATCCTCTTTTTTCAAGTTCACCAAGAATTTCCGTGATCACTTCATCCCTGTCCTTGCTTCCGTTATCAATTATGATATCGGCGCATCTTTCGTATGCGGGAGCCCTGAGTTTCATCAGACTCTGAATCCTGGCAAGGGGATCGTCACACTGAAGAAGAGGTCTTGTGGTATCTCCCTTAAGCCTTTCCCAGACTTCTTCGGGCCTGAGCCTCAGATAAACCACCGTACCTATGGTCTTAATAAGCGGCTGATTCTGAAGGCTTACGGGTGTTCCTCCGCCGAGGGAATAGATTCTCGGAATCTTATCTTCCCTGATTTCCCTTAAGACACTCGTTTCAAGTTCCCTGAAATATTTCTCGCCCTTTACGGCAAAGATCTCGGAGATCGTGATACCTTCTTTATCCTCGATCATCTTATCGGTATCGTAAAATGCTCTTTTGAGTTTATAGGAAAGGCTCCTTCCAATCGAAGTCTTACCGCTTCCCATAAATCCTATCAGAACAAGATGGGGTCCTTTTTTGTATTCACTGTTTTTCTTATGCCTGGTATTACTCATTTAAAAACTTCCGCATAGCATGCATCGGCAAGGTCATCATCGATCGAAAGCCCGGTCCAGTACTCATAGGCTATTATTCCCTGATACAGAAGCATCTTGGAACCGTTATAGCTCTCGGCACCTGCTTCTTTGCAAAGCTTCATGAATTTCGTCTCGGGAGGATTAAATATAAGATCATATCCCACTTTAACTCTCTTATAAAACTCCGGATCCTCGATCACGGCTTTTTCGGTATCGGGATGCATTCCGACGCTTGTTGCCTGGATAACGATATATTTCACATCTCGGGGAAGTCTTTCATATCCCAAAATCGGCAAAGGATGAGCAAAACTTCTTCCGCAGATCTCATTAATGCTTCCGGCAAGTTCCTCAGCCCTGTCCGTGTTCCTGTTCATAATGGTAACGGTGGAAGCACCCGCAGTCTCAAGCATCATAGCCGCTGCTCTTGCAACTCCGCCTGCTCCGAGGATTATCACATCCTCACCCTTTATATCCACCCCGTCTCTTTCAAGTGCTCTTAAAAGGCCGGGCATATCGGTATTAAATCCCTTATAACCTTCTTCCGTTCTGACAAGCGTATTAACCGCACCTATCTTCCCGGCAAGAGGATCTATATCCGCAAGGAGGGAAATAACATCTTCCTTATAAGGAACGGTTACGTTAAGTCCCCTGATCCCGAGAGCAAATGCACCGGGAATGGCTTTATCAAGTCTTCCGGTATCAACGGGAAAAGCTCCGTAAGCCAGATTAAAACCGGTCTTCTCTGCAAGAAAATTATGGATCGCAGGTGACTTGGTGTGTGCGACCGGATTTCCGATCAGTCCGCATATAAAAGTAGTTCCGTCAATCGGTCTCATTTTTTAACCTTGTTCTTTCTGTGATACGCCTTAAGTACAAACCACTCAAGTCTTCTTTTTAATATGATCTGGATCTCTTCTTTTTTATCTATGGGCTTGGTGAGTATGGTCTCGATCCCTGCGCGATTGGCTCCCCAAATATCGGTAAAGAGCTGGTCACCGATAAAGATTGTTGTATCGGGCGTTGTCCCCATTATCTTCATTGCATCCTGATAGCCTTTTTTTGAAGGCTTTCCGGCTTTATACACATACTCGGAACCGACTTCATCGGCAAAAGGCTTGACGCGTTTTTCCTTATTATTGGATAAAAGAACAGTCTTAAACCCGATGTATCTGAGCTTTTCAAACAGCTCCCTGCTCCTTTGGTCAGCCGGAGCTCCGTGCATTACAAGAGTATTGTCTATATCATAAATGATCCCTCTTTTGCCGAGTGCATAAAGGCTTTCATAAGGAATCGTAAATGCGGAGTCGTTTTCTTTTGTAGGATACAGTTTTTCTAACAATACATGCTCCCTTTCATCCATTCATTCGATGACAAGTGAAAGTGATATAATGATAACATGTGAGGTAAGAAAAATGGAAAAACGTTTACTTAATTACATGGCATATCTTAAAGACATCTCCGAAAAAGCTCAAAGCGGCGTGTTTTCGGCTGAAGAACTTGATACCTTAAGAAAACAGGCACTGGTTCAGATAGGATTTTTCCAGCATGAAAGGCTGATCCATCTGATAGTTACAATGACCTTCGCCATAGTGACGGTGATGACCCTTTTGGGAATATGCGTCACCGGTTATCTTCCTCTTGCGGCTCTGATGCTGCTTCTTCTGATACTTCTCGTTCCGTACATCAGGCATTACTACATTCTCGAAAACGGAACACAGACTCTTTACAGATACTATGACTCGCTCGAAAAGGATCGCACTTCCGTGAAAATAAAACCTTTTGTTCAGTGATGTCAGATACCGCCCAGGCCGAATACCTTGATAAGAAGGAACCAGCAAAGGCCGTAATAAAGTGCAACTCCCAGAATATCATTAAGTGTTGAGATAAACGGACCCGATGCTGCGGCAGGGTCCACTTTTATTTTGTTGAAAAACAGAGGGATGATCGTTCCGGTGATCGAAGCAACCAACATCGCAACAAGCATTGCAAAGCCTACGCATACCGATACGGTAACGGAATAATTCCATGCTTCACCCTTTGCAAAGTGAATATAGATCCCGACTACAAGTATGGAAATAATCCCGAGGATGAGGCCGTTTCCGAATCCCACTTTTCCCTCTTTGAAGATCAGTTTTACCTTATCCGCCATGGTCAGGTCTTCGTCCGCGATAACTCTGATCGTAACAGCAAGTGACTGGGTTCCGACATTACCGGACATGGACAGGATAAGTGACTGGAAAGCTATAACAACGGGAATGGCAGCAATTACTCCTTCGAATGCACCTACCAAAGTGGAGGTCAGCATTCCTAGTAAAAGGAGTGCAATGAGCCAGGGTATACGCTTTCTGATGGATACGGAAGTTTTCTCGTTGAGATCTTCTTCCTCCGAGAGACCTGCCAGCTTTGCATAGTCTTCACCGAGCTCATCATCAACGGCTTCGACGATATCCTGAGAGGTGATTACACCAAGAATATGACCTTCTTCATTGAGAACGGGAATGGAGTCCTCTGCGTAGCTCTTGATTCTTTCGATGCAGTCCGAAACGATCTCATGATCTGTCAGATAAGGATAGGATGTGATTATCAGATCCGAAAGATCTGCGGTGTCCCTGGCAACGATCAGATCCTTAAGATCGATGGCACCATAGAAAACTTCGTTTTCATCGACAACATATATGGTCATGATGTTGTCGTTTTCACCTGCCTGCTTTACCAGCTCCTTCATGGCGGAGCGGATATCCAGATCCTTTTGAATGACTATATAATTCGTAGTCATTCGGCTACCGATCTCATCATCTTCATAAGACTGGATCATTCGGATCTCTTCGCCAGTCTCTTTTTCCATGTGATCGACGATCGTTTGTGCAGTCTCATCATCCATGTTCTCGAGAATATCTACGGCATCATCCGTATCCATGTTCTCGAGGAATTTAGCGGCGAGATCTGCGGAGAGACCTGCCAGGAATTCATGAGAGGTTTCCACATATGCAAGAATCTCGGAAAATTTTTCTTCTCCGAGTATTTCATATACTCTCTTAAGAGCATCTTTATCGAGATCATCCAATGCGCTCGCGATATCATTATCATGATAGTCCGAGAGTTTCTCTGCTATCTCTTCGTCAGGCAGACTGCTTTGGAGCAGTTCGATTATCTCCTGCTCATAATCTCTTTCTTCGGATGCATTTGTCATTATTTCCTGTTCATCCATCGCAGCCTCCTTAAAAAAACATACCGGTGCCTTTTATCAGAGACACCGGTAATATTATCGGTACAGAATATTCTTATCTCAATGCTCTGTGCTTATTTGATCATTGAATGATATTCCTGAAGTGAACGTACATGTACACCTTCACCGGAAAGTTCTGCCTTAATGCCTTCTGCGGTAGCTCTTGCTCCGGCAATGGTGGTGATATAAGGAACGTGATGCTTGATAGCATTCTGACGGATGTATGAGTCGCTTACATCATCCTTCTTGGTAGAAGGTGTATCAATGATGAGATCGATCTCTCCGTTCTTGATCGCATCCACGATATTGGGTCTTCCCTCAAAGATCTTGTTGATACGCTCAGCCTTGATTCCTGCTTCAACGATCTTCTCATAGGTAGAGCCTGTTGCAAGGATCTTGAATCCGTCATCGGCAAAGCTCTGTGCGATGGGAAGAAGATAAGGCTTGTCATCGTGGTTAACACTTATAAGCACGGTTCCGGAAAGAGGAGGCTCGGTCTTGGTAGCTTCTTCTGCCTTAAAGAATGCCTTTCCTACATTATCGGAAAGTCCGAGAACCTCACCGGTTGATCTCATTTCGGGTCCGAGAACGGGGTCTACTTCGGGGAACATGTTGAAGGGGAATACCGCCTCCTTGACACCGTAGTAAGGAATTTTTCTGTCCTTAAGTCCGGGTACGGGTGAAGCTTCACCTGTAATAGAGCTCATCATGATCTCTGTAGCGAGCTTGACCATGTTGATGTCACATACCTTGGAAACAAGAGGTACGGTACGTGATGCTCTGGGATTGGCCTCGAGTACATATACCACATCATCCTCTATAGCGTACTGCATGTTCATAAGACCTACAACATGCATCTCCTTGGCAATCTTTCTGGTGTACTCCTTGATAGTGGCAACCTGCTTTTCGGTGAGGTGCTTTGAAGGAAGGATACAAGCGGAGTCTCCGGAGTGGATACCTGCAAGCTCAATATGCTCCATGACTGCGGGAACGAATACATTCTCACCGTCACTGATAGCATCAGCCTCACACTCTGTTGCATTGTGAAGGAATCTGTCGATGAGGATGGGTCTGTCGGGAGTTACACCGACTGCTTCTTTCATGTAGACATCCATCTGCTCGTCATCATGTACAACCTCCATTCCTCTTCCGCCGAGGACATATGAGGGGCGTACCATAACGGGATAGCCTATGCGGTGAGCGATTTCTTTTGCTCCGTCCACATCGGATGCCATTCCGGATTCTGCCATGGGGATCTCGAGTCTGTCCATCATATCACGGAACAGATCTCTGTCCTCTGCCATATCTATGGTCTCGGGAGTGGTTCCGAGAATGTTGACACCGTACTTCTTAAGATCTGCCGCAAGGTTAAGAGGAGTCTGTCCTCCGAACTGTGCAATGACTCCGACAGGCTTCTCTTTCCTATAGATACTGAGAACATCCTCAAGGGTAAGAGGCTCGAAGTAGAGCTTATCGGATGTATCATAGTCGGTCGAAACGGTCTCAGGATTACAGTTTACGATAACTGTCTCATAACCGAGCTTCTTAAGCGCGAATGCGGCATGTACGCAGCAATAGTCGAATTCGATACCCTGGCCGATACGGTTGGGACCGCCGCCGAGGATCATAACCTTTTTATTATCCGAAGGAGCGGGACTTCTGTCTTCGATGTTGTAGCTTGAATAGTAGTAAGCGCTGTCCTTGGTGCCGCTTACGTGTACACCTTCCCATCCTTCTACTACGCCTGCTGCCTCACGGGCATTTCTGATCTCTTCTTCACTTACCTTGCAGATCTGTGCGAGATACTTGTCGGAGAATCCGTCCTTCTTAGCCTTGGTAAGTACATCGACTGCGGGAACCTTTCCGTTAGTTGAGGCAATGATAGCTTCCTCTTCGTCTACAAGTTCCTTCATCTGCTCGATGAAATACTTCTTGATCTTAGTCATCTCATGAAGCTCATCAATGCTTGCTCCCTTGCGGAGAGCCTCATACATGATGAACTGTCTCTCTGAGGTGGGATTTACAAGTTCTTTTCTAAGCTCATCAAGACTCATGTCATGGAAGTTCTTAACGAAGCCAAGTCCGTATCTGCTCTTTTCAAGAGATCTGATAGCCTTCTGGAATGCTTCCTTGTAGGTCTTACCGATACTCATGACTTCACCTACGGCTCTCATCTGAGTTCCGAGATGATCGTCAACTCCTTTGAACTTCTCAAATGCCCATCTTGCGAATTTGATTACAATGTAATCACCGTCGGGCTTATAGTTATCGAGAGTGCCGTACTTGCCGCACTCGATATCCTTAAGATCAAGTCCGCACGCGAGCATTGCCGAAACAAGTGCGATGGGGAATCCTGTTGCCTTGGATGCAAGAGCTGAGGATCTGGATGTTCTGGGGTTGATCTCGATCACGATGATACGATCGGTCTTGGGATCGTGTGCAAACTGACAGTTACATCCGCCGATAACCTGTACTTTATCAACGATGCTGTATGCATACTTCTGAAGTCTGTCCTGAACTTCCTGTGAAATAGTGAGCATGGGTGCGGAGCAGAAAGAATCTCCGGTATGAACTCCCATGGGATCGATATTCTCGATGAAGCAAACGGTGATCATCTTACCGGTTGAATCTCTTACTACCTCGAGTTCAAGCTCTTCCCATCCGATTACGGATTCTTCTACGAGAACCTGATGAACCATGGATGCCTGAAGACCTCTTGCACAGACGGTCTTAAGTTCTTCTACGTTATATACAATTCCGCCGCCTGAACCTCCCATGGTATAAGCGGGTCTGAGTACTACAGGATAGCCGAGACGTGATGCGATCTCTACAGCCTCATCTACGCTGTAAGCAACCTGTGAACGTGCCATCTCGATCCCGAGCTCATCCATAGTGTTCTTGAACTCGATTCTGTCCTCTCCTCTTTCGATGGCATCTACCTGAACACCGATTACCTTAACGTTATATTTTTCAAGTACACCTGCCTGTGCAAGTTCCGAACAAAGGTTAAGTCCGGACTGTCCGCCAAGGTTGGGAAGAAGTGCATCGGGACGCTCCTTCTCGATGATCTGGGTAAGTCTCTTTACGTTAAGAGGCTCGATATAGGTGACATCCGCCGTCTCAGTGTCTGTCATGATGGTAGCGGGGTTTGAGTTTACAAGGATTATCTCATAGCCGAGCTTTCTGAGAGCCTTGCAGGCCTGTGTTCCGGAATAATCGAATTCGCAGGCCTGGCCGATGATGATGGGGCCCGATCCGATTATCAGGATGCGATGGATGTCTGTTCTTTTCATAAAATCTTCCTTTCTGATCTGCAGGCTTAACCTGCTGTGCCACATTGAATCTATCTGAATTTTACTTTCTGCCAAGTAACATGACCGTCTCAACCTCCCTTGTCCAGGGAAACTGATTGACACAGCCGTAACGCTCTATCATATATCCTCTGCCTAAAAGCTCCTCGAGATCTCTTTCAAGAGAAGTCGGCTTACATGATATGTATATGATATGGTCCACTCCGTAATCGATGATCTTGGGAAGCGCCTTGGGATGAATTCCGTCCCTGGGCGGATCCAGTATGATGATATCCGGTTTATCCGTAAGGTCATCCAAAACCTTAAGTACATCACCGCATATGAATTCACAATTGGTTATGCCGTTTCTCTCCGCGTTCTCTACTGCCGCGCGAACGGCTTCGGGTATGATCTCGACCCCGTAAACCTTGCTTGCCGCGGGCGCGGCGATCTGAGCTATGGTTCCGGTTCCGCAGTAAAGATCGTAAACCGTCTTACCTTCCGTGCCTCCGCAAAAGCCCACATATTCTCTTACCATTCCGTACAGCACCTCCGCACTGTAGGAATTCGTCTGGAAAAAAGAATACGGTCCTATCTTAAAGTCCAGACCGAGTAATCTGTCGTTAATATAGTCTCTGCCGTATATCAGATCGGTCTTATCAGGAACGATCGCATCCGACAGACTGTCACATGTTATATGAACTATGCCTGTAAGGCTTCCTTCATACGAGGCACCGGAAAGTGCCTTAACATATCCTTCCAGTAAATCCGTATCGTCTTCTCCCCACTTTTCGGAAGAAGCACTCACAAGACACACCAGTATCTCACCGGTATATGCGGCTTTCCTTACCATCAGGTTTCTCAGATATCCGCTGCGTAAAGTCTTGTGATAAAAGGGAGTTTTCTTTTCCCTGAAATAATCCCTCGTGACTGTAAGTACGGTCCTGTAGTCCTCATCGACGATAAGGCAGTCCGAGGTATCTATGATGTCATGGAATGCTCCTCTTTTATGAAGACCGACGTTTAAGTCACCGCCCTTGGTCTCATCACCGAAGGAAAACTCCATTTTATTTCTGTATCCGTATACTTTGGGGGACTGTCTGATCCCATCCCATACCGGCCCTTTGCCGTATTTTCTCTCGCTTTCGGAAATCCTTCCCGAAAAGAGCTTCTTCATCTGCTCACCCTTGAGATTGACCTCGTCACCTTCGGACATAGAAAGATATGCGCATCCTCCGCAATCCCCGAAGTGTGCGCATATCCTGCCTGTTTCAAGTGTGCTGCGGCATAAAACCTCTACAAGTGAGCCGTCCGCTCTGCCGTCTCTGCTCCTGCCGATACGTACAAGGACCTTCTGTCCGGGAAGTGCATTCTTAACTGCAACAATCCCCTCTTCACACTTTACACGTGCTTTGCAGGGGTAATCGCAGCTTTCTACAAATCCCTCGACGAGCTGGCCTCTCTTCATGATCAGCTGTCTGCTTCGTCAGCGAAGAAATCATCATCTTCGAACTCGTCATCTTCGAATTCGTCGTCGAAATCCTCGAGATAATCGGGGCAGAAGTGACGATAAACGATATATCCGATAAGGCAACCGATTGCGATGATTCCGATGATCGCAAGAATGATAAGTCCTGCATGGGACTTCTTCTCGTCTTCCTCATCATCGGCAGGTCTTGCGATCAGATTACCGAGCCCTGCAGCTGCTGCAAGTTCGGCAACTCTGGCAGCCTGTGAACCGCCGAAATCCTTGAGCTGATCGATATCAAGTCCAAGCTTGTTCTTAAGATCCGCTTTTTTACAATTGCCTTTACAACTCATATGTACCGCCTTTCCACATATATAGTCATGTAAAATTACTTTTAAATTTATTTATAGACCCTAATAAATCAATTTAGTATATCATTCCTTAACCAGTTTTGCAAAGGAAGCATACATCACTTTTGTGCCGTGTGCGTCAAAGTCAACGCTCACCTTATAATCCCTGGGTTCTTTGACAATATTTGTCACAGTTCCCGCACCGAATTTGAAATGTCTGACCCTGTCCCCTACGCCGTAATCAACTTCCGCGGGAGCCTGGGACGAGCAGGCGCCCTTTCTGATACCGAGGGATGCAAAGGATTCCTTGGAATATACGGGCTTTACCGGAGTTACCTTTTCATCCGTGCGCCTTGCCGGGTTCTTTTCTATGGATGAGTAGTTATAAGTTTTCCGGGAATATCCTTCATCGTAGTCGTCATAGGACTTTCTTCTCCTGGGGATATAACCCTCGACATATTCGGAAGGGATCTCGGTAACAAACCTGCTTACGGGATTAAACTGAGTCTCTCCGCGAAGCATCCTTGCCTTGGCGCAGGTCATGATGAGTTCTTCCTCTGCTCTTGTCATCCCGACATAGGCTAGACGCCTCTCCTCTTCTATATCCTCGGGATCTCCCGAAGAAACAGCAAGATATCCGGGGAACAGTCCGTCCTCCATACCGGTCAGATATACGATCGGAAACTCAAGTCCCTTTGCGGAATGAAGCGTCATAAGAAGGACTCTCTGCTCGGACAGGTCCGCCGAATCAAGGTCACTTACCAGAGCTACTTCTTCAAGGAAATCGGAAAGTGATGCATCCGGTCTGCTTTCCGAAAAGGCAACCGCCTTACTTACAAGTTCGTTTACGTTACCGATACGGTCATCGGCCTTTTCCTCATCGAGATCTTTGAGATATTCCTCGTAATCTGTCATCTCGATGATCTTGGCAATGAGCTCTGCGATAGTT
Source organism: Lachnospiraceae bacterium (assembly GCA_018056425.1). Taxonomy (GTDB): domain Bacteria; phylum Bacillota; class Clostridia; order Lachnospirales; family Lachnospiraceae; genus AC2028. The sequence continues at coordinate 78,416 of JAGPFR010000005.1, read as the reverse complement.
CCGTTATCCCTGTAGCCCCTGAGCACTCCGATAAGATCGGTAAATGCATTCAGCTTGGCAGCCGTCTTTCCGAGGCCGGGTATATCATCTGCCTGAACCATTGCGGTGAAAAGAGAAAGGTCCCTGCTTTCCGCATAATCCTGAACCTTTTCGAGAGTCGCATTTCCGATGGCTCTCTTGGGAACATTTACGATCCTTCTTACCGACAGATCGTCTATTCCAAGATCGACGACTTTAAGATATGCGAGGATATCCTTGATCTCTGCTCTCGAGTAGAAATTGATACCGCCCACAACATTGTAGGGGATACCTGCCATGATCAGTCTTTCCTCGATAATACGGGACTGAGCGTTTGTTCTGTACAAAACCGCGCAGCTTCCGTAATCCGCGGTACCCATCTTCTTACGGTGTCTGATATCGGAGACTATGTACTCTGCCTCTTCGAATGCAGTATCAAACTGTACAAATACAGGCTTTTTACCGCCCGTTTCTTCGGTCCAGAGCTTCTTGTCCTTACGGCCTGTGTTATTGCTTATAACAGAGTTTGCCGCATCCAGAATGTACTGTGTGGAGCGGTAATTCTGCTCAAGCTTTATTACCGTAGCTTCGGGATAATGCTCTTCGAAATCCAGGATATTTCTGATGTTTGCTCCGCGGAACCTGTAGATGGACTGATCGTCGTCACCTACAACGCAGAGGTTTCTGTATTTGTCCGCAAGCAGTCTTATAAGCTCAAACTGTGCGGTATTGGTATCCTGATACTCATCTACAAGAATATACTTAAAGCGCTCCCTGTATTTATCGAGAACCTCCGGAAACTCCTTAAACAGTTTTACTGTCAGCATGATGATATCGTCGAAATCAACAGCTCCGTTCTTTTTTAAGGTCTCCTGGTATTCGTTGTAGCATCTTACGTATACCGTTTTGGTAAAATCATTCAGAACATATTTCTCATATTCCGAAACACCCATAAGTTCATTCTTTGCGGATGATATCTCGGAAAGTATCGTTCTTTCTTTATATCTCTTGGTGTCGATATTAAGGCGCTTGCAAACGCTCTTCATGACACTCTTTTGATCATCGGTATCGTATACGGTAAATCTGTCGTCATATCCGAGAAGCGATATGTTGGATCTCAATATCCTCATGCATGCCGAATGAAAGGTGGAAACCTGCATGTACCTCGCATCGGGTCCTATCAGATTCTCTACCCTGTCTCTCATCTCGCCGGCCGCTTTATTGGTGAAGGTAACGGCGAGAATATTATAAGGATTTACTTTTCTCTCGGAAATGAGATATGCGATCCTGTATGTAAGCGTACGTGTCTTGCCCGATCCGGCACCCGCAAGTATAAGGAGCGGTCCGTCGGGAGCGGTAACGGCAGCAGCCTGCATAGGATTCAATCCGTCAGTAAGTCCCATCAAATGCTCTCCTTGATCGCACAGAAATTCCAAACCTTAATGTTGAATTCGGTTACGACCGATCCGCAATAAGGACAGGTCTTGATACCGAGATTGGTTATCGCGCCTCCGCAGTTGGGGCAGTTAAGCGCATGACCCGCAGCAGCGATATTTTCAACCTTATCGGAATCCTGAATATAGCAGCAGTCGATCGAATATCTGGTCTGCTCGAGGGCATCTTTTCTGCCTCTGATAACCTTTCCCTCATCATTCTCAGCCCAGAATGTGTACTGAACCGAAGACTGGAATCTTACTATGCATCTTCCGGGGAATTTGTTGTAGGTATTAAGAACCGTATTGTGGATCTTGATGCCTTCGTAATGCTCTTTGATATCGCGAAGGTTAAGATCGTTAAGTCTCAGGAAAAGAGCTTCCTTGAGTTCTTCGTTTCCGTCCTGAAGCTTGGAAGCATCTCTCGTATCAATTGCCATAAGGTATTCTTTGAGACAGTTTTCTGCTCTTGCAGTCATTTCTCCCACATTAAACTCTGGGAAATCCCTGGCAAGTTTGGGTGCATATATGGATGAACCGTCGGATACGGATCTGGGGGTCTGAAGATATTCCTGCTCATTCTTCTTAAGAGACTGGATCAGGTTTTCATTTCCGAAGAGATCCTTGGATATCTGACGGGTTTTTGCCTTGATCTTGAAATAAATAACAACTCCCGCAATAATCGCAGCGAGAAAAAGAATAAGAAATACAGCTGATGATATTAAGGGAAATAAAGCCATGGCCTTCCTTTCAAAAAGCCCGTCCCCATTGCGGAGACGGGCTTAAAATCATAATACTTATTACTGCTTAATATCTGCCTCGTTGAAGGGGTCTCCGCACTGAGGGCAGAACTTGGGAGGATTAGCAGGATCCTCGGGCTCAAATCCGCACTTGTCGCACTTGTAAAGAGGTGCTCCGGAAGGACGCTTTGCGCCGCAATTGTTGCAGAAATTACCCTGGTTTACGGTTCCGCATGAACAGGTCCATCCTGCATCTGAAGGCTTGGGTGCTCCGCAGCTTCCGCAGAATCTTCCGGTATTTCCGGTTGCTCCGCATGAACAGGTCCATCCGTTAACGGCTGCTCCTGCTACTGCGCCTGCCTGCATGGGCTGTCCCATGGGCTGCTGAGGCTGCTGATACATCTGCTGTGCCTGACCCATCTGATACATGCCTGCTGCCTGCTGTCCGCCCATCATACCTGCCATGTTCATTCCTGCGAATGCCATCATGGGACCGGTAGAGGTGTTCTTGGCAGCTGCTTCCATAGCATTTACGGTTCCGAGAGTCATAGCTGCAGCGCCCATGTTGGGATCTCTGTAGACTGCTCTCTCCTGAGCATCCTTAAGTCTCTTCTCATCTTCCTCATTAGCCTTAACGGAATTGATGGAGATGGAAGCGATGTTGATACCTCTGAGGTCTCCCCACTGAGAGGAAAGCTCCTCATTAAGGATGTTGCAAAGCTCGGTGGTGTGACCTACGAGCTGATCGTACTCGATACGCTGAGCGGAAATCTTGGCGAATGCAGGCTGAAGTGCACTGCAAAGCTCGGACTTCATGATAGAAGCAAGATTATCCTTGGTGTAGTCGCCGGTAACGTTGCCGGATACATGCTTATAGAAAAGAAGGGGATCAACGATCTTAAATGAGTACTCACCGTTTGCCTTGATGTTAACGGTAAGCTTCATTCCGAGATCGGGATCAACGATCTTAAAAGGAACAGTCTGAGGAGTGCCCCACTTGTTCTGAAGGATCTCTTTTGTATTGATGAAATAAACTCTCTGATCCTTTCCGGTGTTACCACCCATTGCGATTCTCTTTCCTATGGTCTTGAAGGTATTGAGAAGATTCTCACCAAGTTTTCCATAAAAAAGTGAAGGCTCGGTTGAAGTATCATAGATGAACTCACCGGGTTCTGCGCAGAAATCAACAACCGCACCCTGATCAACGATGATCATACACTGACCTTCGTTTACGGCGATCTTGGATCCGTTGGAAATGATGTTGTCATTTCCCTTTGTATTGCTGTTTCTTGAACCATTTGTTCTCATCTGTCCTTTGGTGAGAAGGACGTCATTTGACATGGAATCGCAGTAGAAAAACTCAAGCCACTGATCGGCAAGGGTTCCGCCTGCTGCTGACATTGCGGCACTGATAAGTCCCATTTTAGTATCCCTCCTGTAGATAGATTGCCATAAAATTCACAGCGATAAAATTATACCTAAAAATCGGTTTTTCTGCAAGAAAATCAAGCCTTCGGCACGGACCGATTTCCACCCGTGTCACAGTTTTACAAACATTTAATAATTAGGCACTTTCAAGCAGGATATAAAGCATTATAAAATAGTATTATTATTCAGATGAGGTAAAACTGATGGCATCGATACTTTTCATCAGAAAAGAAAAAAACTTCATGACAAGTGCCATTACCGGAGGACTTATAAAAGCGGGCTTCAATGTTCTCGAAGAGCCGGTAAACACCAAATCCATTCAGAGATATAAGGATGATTGCTCGCTCATACTGTTTTACACGGACGGCATCGAGACGATCGAACTTGTATCTTCCGTTCTGACGTATCTTAAAGAGATTGTTCTGGACGAGAATAAACTCCTGTATGTGATCGGCGACCCCGATGAATTTCAATACATATACAAAACAGTTCCCCAGGCATCCCTTTGCGATACCATGGCAAGACCCCTGGATATGAACAGGCTGATAAGCGACATGAATAAATATACTTCCGATGACTTCAGTCAGAAGAAGAACATCCTTGTCGTCGACGATGATGCAACATACCTTAAGATAATAAGGGAATGGCTCAAGCACTAATATAATGTGACGATCGTATCTTCTGCCATGCAGGCGATCAATCATATGTCCAATAATCAGATAGATCTTCTGCTGCTCGATTACGATATGCCGATCACAAACGGGCCGAAGGTCTATGAGATGATGAAATCGGACCCCGAGATATCGGGAATACCCGTAATGTTCCTTACCGGCAAAAACGATAAGGAAAGCATTATGAAGGTAATGAGCCTAAGACCTGCGGGATACCTGCTAAAAACCATCAATAAAGCGGATCTTATCAAAACCCTCAAGGAATTCTTCGTATCGCAGAAATACAACAAATAGCACTTAAAAAGAGGACGGCCTGACCGTCCTCTTTTTATCGTCTCATTATTTATCGTCGGGTGATTCTCTTAAGAACTGCTCTTCCGCCATTTCATCTATCATATGCTCGATGATGGTCTTCTTAAGATAGATATCATAACCGAGCTGACAGATAAAGCTGAACTTCTTGAGATATTCTCTCTCGTCATCGGGTGCATCGTCAAATGCACGGTCGATCTTTTCAACCTTCTCATCAAGGTCTTTCTTAAGCTTGCCCCTGGCACCCTTTCCGGCCTGGATCATCTGCGCATAAAGTCTTTCCGCAGTGTATCCTTCTCCGGTGAGTTCATCCGCAAGAGGTGAAAGAAGTGTCTGGATATCACCGATCGAGAGGAATGATTTGAAATAGAAAATGAACAGGAGCTCGAGCATATGCTCCTTGGAATACTTCTTCTTAACCGGAGGCTGGATCAGATGATTCTTGGCATAGTTATTGATCATCGTCTTGGTGAGAACCTTATCCCTGGAAGGCTTTCTTACAAGTCCGGAAAGCTTTCTGTCCATAAAGGTTGTAAGCTGATCCATATAAAGATCCATTGCCGGAAATTCGTCTGGTGAAATGGTATTGATGGTTCTGAGATTATCTATCGCACGTTCAACTGTTTCTGTAAATTTCGCTTCGTTCATAACAACAACGGCGGGAACGGGTCCCGCAGCTCCATAAATATTGTAAATTACTCATACATTATATAGTTTTGAAAACTATATGGCAAGTTCTCATTCCCTATACATATTCTTCCTTCGATGTGATACAATTGACAACGATTTTTTTCGGAGAAGACTATGCTTAACAAACTTATCGCCAAAATAAAAAAAGATCCGATGCTGCCCGTTTCAATCCTTGCAGCCGTTATTTCCCTTTTCATCACGCCTCCCGGAAAGGAGCTGTTAAAAGCGATCGACTGGCATACGCTCGGAATTCTTTTTATGATGCTGACCGTACTTGAGGGTTTCAAACAGGAAGACCTCTTCAGACCTTTGGTAAAATACAGTTCCGGATTTTCAACGCTTGTCTCACTGTCACTCTTTCTTATATTCGGAGTGTTCTGTACATCGATGTTTGTCACCAATGATGTATCGCTGATCATTTTCGTCCCTCTTACCATCCTTCTTTTCAGAAGCGTCGGCAGGGAAGAATGCATCCTTCCGATCATCTCCATGGAAAACATAGCGGCCATAAGAGGCTCACTTCTGATGCCTTTCGGAAGCCCTCAGAATCTGTTTCTTTTTAACAAGTCCGGAGTAAGTGCGGGAAGATTCATTCTTCACATGTCACCTTTATGCATAAGCTCCGCGATACTTCTTATCATATTCGTAACGGTTTATTACAGACGCGAAAAGGGCAAGAAGATAGAATTCAAACTTGATCTGATTCCCTGGAAAAAAGAATACAGAGCAAGACGCATAACCTATCTTGCTCTGTTTATCATGATCCTTATCGTTATCGTATCAAGAACGAATCTCTGGCCCGCAGCTGTTTTGGTCGTTATCGTCTCGGTTCTTATCGTAAACAGAAAACTTCTTAAGAGTGTTGACTACGTTCTTCTCGTCACATTCTTCTGCTTCTTTGTTTTCTCTTCATCGATAACCGCAAACCCTTCGATAGAAAGCTTCCTTCAAAGGACTGTTGCAGGTCACGAATACATCTCCGTAATCCTGCTCAGCCAGGTCATCTCAAACGTCCCCGCATCCATTGTTCTCTATCCTTTTTCCGAGAACTTCTCCGGACTTATCTACGGAGCGGATACCGCAGGACTTTGCTCGCTTATCGGATCTCTTGCTTCCGTCATAAACTACAGGATCTATGTCAGGGAATATCCCGGACGCGGAAAGCAGTTCATCAAAGTCTTCACACTGATAAGCTGGATATTCTTCATCATCGTCGTAATACCCGGTTACTTATTAAGCAAGTGGAGATTTTTCTGATCCCATATACTTAAATCCAAGCATCGTAATATCGTCAAACTGAGGTGCGTCGCCGACAAATTCATCAATATCGGCACGAACCGTCTCAAGCATTGTCTTAGGATCCGCATCAGGATTCTTATTGAGCGATGCTGTCATTCTGTCTGTTCCGAAGAGCTCATTGTCACTTCTTGTAGCCTCCGTAACTCCGTCGGTATATACATACAGGCAGTCACCGGGTTCAAGTTTGAACTCATGCTCCTTGAAGTTTATTCCGGGCATGGTTGCAACGGCAGGTGAGTGACGATACTTTACAAGTTCGAAACTGCCGTCTTTTCTTCTAAGTGCGGGATGCTCGTGACCTGCATTTGCCGCAAGTCCCTTACCTGTCGAAATCTCGATGATTGCAAACCAGACGGTTACAAACAGCTCAGCATCATTTCCTTCACCGAGCTGATCGTTGGCATATGCAAGGACCTGTGAAGGTGAACCTCCCATGAGCGCTCTGTTTTTGATAAGTGTCTTTGCAATGACCATGAACAATGCCGCGGGTACTCCTTTACCGGATACGTCCGCAATAACAAGTCCGATATGATCTTCGTCGATAAGGAAGAAATCGTAGAAATCACCTCCGACTTCCTTGGCAGGATTCATGAGTGCATAAAGATCAAATTCATGCCTTTCGGGGAATGCGGGGAAAACACCGGGAAGCATGTCTGCCTGGATCTTGGCAGCGACATTAAGCTCAGCTCCGATCCTCTCCTTTTCAGCCGTTACCCTGGTCAGGTTGGAGATGTATTCGTTGATACCGATCTCCATCTTAAGAACGCTTTCCGCAAGCACCTGTATCTCATCACGATTCTTGATCTTCCGGAGATTTTCCGAGATCTCGTTTTCATTTTCAACGAAATATGCGGCTTCGTGTGAAATGGTCTTGATGGGTCTGATGAGCAGGTTAACAAGTATGAATGCGGTAAGGACAAAGAGAATTACCGAGATGATGCATACGATTATCAGCACGGTGAAAATATAACTGTTAACATCCGATTCAAGTGTTCTCATTGGAGATTCAACCGCAACAAATGCGATCGTTGATCCGTCATGAACTATCGGATATACAGCGGTAATGTTCTGACCGTAATCAGTCTCATGTATCAGATATCCGCTGTAGGGGATACCGGTCTGCCATGCGCTGCGAAGCCCTTCACTGATGTATACCTCGATACCGCTGCTGTCACCGAGAGTATATCTTCTGTCCTCCAAAGGATCCGTATCCAGAATGTAATAAATCTCATCTCCATTAACGGCACCTATGAAAATGTCATCGGCATCCATTCCGCGGCGTAAGTTTGTAAAAGTATCCAGATATGCAAGATAATCTTCGGATTGTCTGATCTCTTCTATCTTCTCGATCCCGGTTCCCGAAGTATTATATTCAAACGCAGCATCACTCCATGCTTTCAGCTGTTCCTTGTCAAAAAGCAGTTCAACCGAACGCGCAACCTGATATGCCACATCATTGTAATGTCTGTAGGTTGATGCCCTGTATGTATTGATACCGACGCTGATCGAACCGACGATTACAAGTGCAACGAAAAGAGCAAGCCCCAGTATGAGCCTTCCGGCAAGACCTGTCACATTAAATCTTTTATTCTTCATATTATTTTTCTGATATGTAAAATATTCTGGCCGTCTTTATATTCATAGTCTATGCTGTCCATGCTCTTCTTGACCATGAATATTCCGAGACCTCCGATCTGCCTTTCTTCGGCAGAAAGAGTAATATCCGGATCTTCCTTGGCAAGAGGATCGTAAGGCACGCCTTTGTCGATGAAGGTTATCGATATGGCAGGAGGATCCTTTTCAACCTCAACTCTTACCGTTGCGGGACCCGTCTCGGGATTGTATGCGTAGTGAGCAATGTTTACAAATAATTCCTCAACCGCAATATCGATCTGAGTCCGGATTTTGACAGAACAATCCAGTTTGTCGATTTCATCATCGACAAACGCAATTACCTGATCCAGATTTTCTACCAAAGCTTCAATGCTAAGTTCTCTCATTGTCACTCCTTTCCGGCCCCCATGTATTTGAATCCCAACATGGTTATATCATCAAACTGAGGAGCGCTTCCGACAAATTCATCTATATCGGCACGGACGGTTTTCAGCATCTTTTCAGGTGAAGCAGAGGGATTCTTGTTGAGTGCATCAAGCATCCTGTCAGTTCCGAAAAGCACATTGTCACTTCTTGTGGCTTCGGTAACACCGTCCGTATATACATAAAGACTGTCACCGGGCTCAAGCTTAAACTCATGCTCACGGAATTCGATTCCCGGAATGGTTGCAACCGCAGGTGAATGACGGTATTTGACGAGCTCGAATTTTCCGTTCTTCCTACAGATCGCGGGATGCTCATGACCTGCGTTTGCCGCAACGCCCTTTCCCGTTGATATCTCTATTATAGCAAACCATACGGTTACGAAAAGCTCTGCTTCATTTCCTTCTCCGAGCTGATCGTTGGCATATGCCAAAACCTCTGAGGGGGATCCTCCCATCTGTGCCCTGTTCTTGATAAGTGTCTTTGCGATGACCATGAACAGTGCTGCGGGAACTCCCTTACCCGATACATCCGCCATTACAAGGCCTATATGATCGTCGTCTATCAGGAAAAAGTCGTAGAAGTCACCTCCGACTTCCTTGGCGGGATTCATGAGTGCATAAAGATCAAATTCATTCCTTTCGGGGAATGCAGGGAAGATTCTGGGAAGCATGTCCGCCTGGATCTGAGTGGCGACATTAAGCTCAGCTCCTATCCTCTCTTTCTCCTGCTCTGCTTTCTTAGCCTCTGCTGTCCATCTTACGGATGAGAATATCTGGATATACTCTACAACAAATATCGTACATACAGTCAGGTACAGAGGAACGAAATATGCATTTGTGGGATAGATCCCTGTCGAATTGGAAACAATGTTTATGATGTAGAAACCTATTACCGAAAATGCAGGTGCCACAAGGTATTTTTTCATCTGACCTTCCGCCAGGCGAAGCATATCCGTGAATGCTTTTCTGAGGAAGCACACATACAATGCTGCGATTATTGCCAGAACAATGATCTTGATGCCGGAGAAGAACAGGATATTCTTTATGGTATAAGGTCCGAATACTTCATCAAAAAGATTCAGTCTTGCACCAACGATCTGATCCGTTGTTCCGCAGAACAGGAAGATTGCAACGCTGGAAGCAAGCGACATTGTCATACCGATAAACGCTTTGTTTTCCAGTGAATCCGAGTAAAGCAGGATAAGACAGATTACCAGGATGATGCACTGTCCAATGGCGTTCATGACATCAACTAAGGGATTGATGGTGTAACTCACAAATACCAGCACAAAGTCGGATATAAGACCGACGATCCACCAGAAGATCATCTTCCCCTTCGGGTACTTGGCTTTGAGCGTGGCATCCGCCATTATCATCGAGAACACAAAAGATATTACTGCCGAAACGCTCCATAGCAAAATTACTGAAGAACTCATATAACCCCTCCCTCAAATATACCGAATTCATCAAGCACTTGCAGATATCTGGAAAGATATTCTTCTGTGATATCCCCCCATTTAAGACCGGCTTCTTTAATGATGCCGTCAGTAAAACTCTGTGATACATTTGTGAATCTGTAATTCATATCCGGATTGTCTGCCAGAAGACCTTCAAGCTTTTCTCTTCCATCCTTGTCGCTCTTAAGCTCCTCAACATAGGAATCGAATTCTTCATCACTGACAACCAGGATCTCATATCCCAGATCTTTAAGAGAATCAAACAAAAGACTCATGGGGATCTCTTTATCCGGAGAAACATGGAATACCGTATAGTCCATCGGAAGCTTCGACAGACTGCAAATCATATGTGCAACCTCATCCACCGGTGAGAAATTCACGAAGCTGTCATAAACGCTTTGAGACACCTTCCCGATATTTACATATGATACAAGTCTTCTTGTAAATGCATTCTTATTCTTGTTGACCTGGAACTCTCCGTCAGATAATCTTCCCTGAAGATTTCCGACTCTCATGATCTTCACGTCGGCCCTGCCCCCAGCCATGGCTTTGAGGCATTCATACTCTGCCATGTATTTCGAAAGAATGTACCCATTGTCGATCGTCTGCCCGACGTAGAGATTCCTCTCATCAAAGCTCAGCGGCTCTGAACCGCTCCTGTAAAAGCCCGAAACGGATATTGTCGAAACCTGTATAAACCTTGCTTCATTCTTCTCGCACAGCTTCAGGAGATTACGTACTCCCTCGGTATTAACCTTATCGAGCTTATCGTCGAATGCATAATGAGCTACATCCGCGGCACAGTTTATAACGGTATCAAAATGCTCCGAAATCTCTTCATCAAAGATCTTCCCCGATTCGATATTTCCGGATACCGCAAATATCCTGGTCCCGAGCATCTCTTCACAATCCGTATTTTCAAAATAAAACAAAAGGTTCTTCAAACGCTTCGGCGGATCCAGCCTCTTGGTAGGTCTTATAAGACAATAGATCTTTTCAAAAGAATCCGGATCTTTTAAAAGTTCCATAAGAACATGCAGTCCGAGGAATCCGGTAGCTCCGGTAAGAAGAACATTTCCGTGTTTTCTTGTAACTGCAATTTCACCGGAAGGAAGCGTGTTTTTGGAAAGCAGATGATCTATGCCTGTGTAATCAAGCTTATCTATAACGCTTTCTTTGGATTCCTTAAGTTCTGCAAACTGCCTGTAGATAAACTGGGCGAGCGTTTCCGGAACAGGATATTTAAATATGTCTCCAAACTCGAGTTTAAGCCCCGGTATTTTCTCCGTGAGATTATGAATAAGCTCGGCTGTATGAAGCGAATCTCCTCCAATTTCGAAGAAGCTGTCGTTAATGCTGACCTTCTCTATTCCGAGCACCTTGCCAAATACTTCACAGACAATACGCTGGTATTCATTCTCGGGAGCCCTGTATATCGAAACATATTCAACCGGAATCTGCTGAAGCTTCTTAAGATCGAGCTTTCCGCCCGGAGTCGAAGGCATCTCTTCTATCTGCTTTAAAATATCCGGAACCATATAGCTGGTGAGACGCCCGCTCATATATTCCCTGAATGCAGCTTCGTCTATCTCGCATCCGGGAACTGCGGTATAGAATCCTATCAGTGTATCCCTGCCGTACATATTTCTGACCTGAGTGCATGTAGCATTGATACCCTTATAAGACATCATGCAGTTTTCTATCTCGGCAAGTTCTATGCGCAGGCCTCTTACTTTGACCTGAAAATCATTTCTGCCGTGATACTCTATCCTGCCGTCATCAAAAAATCTTCCGAGATCTCCGGTGCGGTACAGACGCTTCCCGAAATATACCTTGAAACGTTTTTCGGTTTCTTCGCTCAGATTGTGATATCCGCATCCTACACCGTTTCCGTAGATACAGATTTCTCCGAGTGCTCCGAAGGGAACAAGTCTTCCTTTTGCATCGAGAATAAGTATTCCGGTATTTGCGATGGGCTTACCGATTGAAAGCTCATCACCTTCTTCGGTTATGGTTGCGCCAATCGTAGTCTCGGTAGGACCGTATCCGTTATAGATATGGACATCATATACATCCCTGAGCTGCTTGATAAGGCTTCCGGGAAGAACCTCTCCTGCGGAAAGAACCGCATCGACGCTCTTAAGCGCCCTGCTGAATGTTTCTTCTCTAAGATATGCCGCAAGTCTTGACGGAGTACAGTGGATCAGATTTGCATTATGCTTAAGTATAAGAACGGCAAGAACTCTGGGATCTGCCATTGCATTTTCTGGTGCAAGTTCAATAAAGCATCCGTTGAACAGTGGTACGAAGAATTCAAAAAGAGAAATATCAAAGCACACCGAACCTATGGCTACGATGCCCTTTCCGTTTTTGACCACCTCCCGGTTAAAGGGATTGTTTTCCGGTGCGGTGATATTTACGATACCTTTGTGAGTCAGAAGAACGCCCTTGGGATTACCTGTTGTTCCGGAAGTATAGATCGAATAAGCAAGGCTTTCCTGAGGAATTGAAAGGCAGGGATCTTTATCATCTTCAAAAGAGATCAGCCCATCGATATCAAGATATTCGATCCCCTCATCTTCTCCGATTGTATCCCTGCTTACGATCATCCTGGATGCACCGGAATCCGCCGTGATATAACTGATCCTTTTTTCCGGATAATTAGGGTCGAGCGGAATGAAAAATGCACCTGATTTGATGATTCCAAGGAGTGCGGGGATCAGTCTGTGATCTCTTTTAAGCATATACAGAACCGGCTCTCCGGGCTTAACTCCTTTATAGATAAGTGCATTGGCAATACGGCTTGATATCTTATCAAGCTCTGCATATGTATAGGATTCGTCACCGGCATAAAGCGCATACCGGTCGGAATACTTATCAACCGCTTTCCTGAAAAGATCTGCTATGGAATCGGTATCGCTTACTTTGATCTCACGGCCTTTGATCCCGAGGAGCTTTTCTTTCTCCGCAGGAGCGACTATCTCAATATTACCGGCGGTGATCTCAGAACTTATACCCTGCTCTATGATGTGCAGGAGCGCATCGTTAAATGCCTTTGTCTTTTCTTCATCATAGATACCGACGCGTGCATCATAGATCATATTGATGCCGCCTGCGATACGCTGAACGGCGATCGTAAGATGATTGCTCATACCGCCGCTCATGTTTTCCATGATGGTAAAAGGAAGCCTGCTTCTGAGTCTTCCCGCGTGTATGCAGTTGAGAACATATTCGGATATCATGCCGCTTAATATGCCCGAGGCATGCAGGTCTCCTGCTATGTTTTTAATTCCGTAATGCTTATGGCGGGATGCTTCCCTTGCCTGACGCATTGACTGTCTGCAGATTTCTGTAAAGCTGTCCTCTTCCCTTATGGTGTTCCTGACCGGAACGACCATGGTCATGCAGTCCATTGCAGAAAGCTGCCTTGGATTTTCCCTGTTAAGTCTGGGCATAAGAAAAACTCCGTCCTGCGTCTGCCCGCTCCTTGCAAGGTACAGGGAAAGAGCGGCACCAAACACTGCGGAGTCTTTGAGTCCCTTTTCTTCTTCAAATTTATCGATCTTATCCAGAAGATCTTCCGGCACGCTCCATGTAAGACGGAGCCTTTCGCATCCCGAAGGATCACCGCGCATCACTGATGCTTCATTCTGAACTCCGTCAAAATAATGCAACCAGAAATTCTTCTGCTCTTCACGTGTTAAGCCGTCCGAATTATCATCATCTTCCGGAAGACGCGCATAATCGATCTCGGAAATGTCCGTACTGACGCCGTTAACCTCATCGAGTACAAGCTGGGCCAGCTGCATACATGTGTAGCCGTCCAGAAGCAGATGATGAACCAGAAAAAACAAAGAACTCCCACTGTCTTTTACGGAGAAAACTTTTGCTTTCCATCCGGCCTCCGGGAGAGAACTTTGCGTATCTTTCTCCCACTCTTCGTCAGCTTCATCAAGCGTTATTTTCCCGACGCTAACAGCCGATACAGGTTTCCCGGTATCATGCAGATAACGTCCGTCGTCTTTTTTAATCAGATCAAGATGCAGCAAAACCGTTTTGTCTGCCACTCTTTCGAAAGCATCCTTAAGGTCCGCAGCATCCGTCTCAGGAAGATCCAGCCTGAATCCGACCGTGTTGATAGACGAATCCGGAAAAGCCAGATCGTTCATCTCAATAGCTTCCCTGGAAGGGTTTAGCCGTATTAATTCTCCACCCATAAGATTAATCCAAGCCTTATTCCTCGATATTAAGGATGTCAATAAATCCGGTTACTTCGAAAATCTCCATAACTTCTTCATTTGCATTCTTAATAGTCATGCTGCCCTGCTTGTTCATGGTTTTCTGGGCTGACAGAAGAACACGAAGTCCTGCGGATGATACATATACGAGATCCTTAAGATCAAAGATAAGCTCCTTGATTCCTTCGATGGAATTCTTAACTTCCTCTTCGAGTGAGGGTGCTGTCATTGTATCGAGTCTTCCCTCGAGCGCGATTTCAAGTTTGCTTCCGTCCTGATTCTTGTTGATAGTCATATTATTCTCCTCCGTTCTGTAATTTTATCTGGAATTGGGATCTTCACCCCTGGACAGTTTAATAGCTACTTTATTCTCATACATCAGATCGTCTGCTTTCTTGAGGAGTTCCTTCAGATCGAAGTCCCCCTTACCGTAAGCAAGACCGCATGCAATGATACATTCAACACCGTTGTCCGTTTTATTAAGCTTATCAAGAGCTTCTTCCCACTCTTTCTTGACGGCAGCAGCTTCTTCCTCTTCAAGGTCCCATCCGAGAAGCATGAATTCGTCCCCGCCCATTCTGAAGCCTCTGACATTGTCTCTTTCGACTGCAAGAAGGCTCTTTCCCGCTTTAACCAAAAGTGCATCTCCCGCTTCGTGACCGAGCGTATCATTGGTCCTCTTGAGATAGTTAACGTCCATGTTATAAATGGCAACACGGTTCTTCTTGGGAAGAAAGTCCGAAAGCATGGACATATATTTCCCCTTGTTGTAAAGGGATGTGAGCTTGTCGTGTTCACTTTCGTAGGTAATCTGTTCACGAAGAAGTCCGTTTTCAATAAAGAGCTTTATGACGTTGTAATGCATGCTGAAATCGTCATCGCTCTCGAGTTCTTCTGAATAAAGATACAGTGCATAATCGGTTCCGTGTATCGCACTGTCGCAGATATAGCACAGATATGCTTCATCGCCCATTCCGGGAAGCTTTCTGAATTCTCCCTTGGGAGCATCAAAAACATCCTCCCTGTCAATACGGGTGGATTCAATGGTCTTAGTGCCTTTGTTCAGAAGATGTCTCTCCATCTTCCTGTCACGGCCTATATACATTACTGCGCTTGATACTTTGAAATATTTAAGAACAACCGGCAGACAGGATTCATAGTTACCCGAGAGCTTCTCCAGCATAGCTGTCTGGAATGCACTCAGATCTCTCCAATCCTTAAGATAGCCTGAAACGTCACGCAAAAGAGTTGCGTACTGACTGGTGTTGTAAACATGGTGCAGGATGACCTCTTCACCGTCGCATGAAACGGGAAGCGACTTGGCATTATAATAGTTCCCGCCGCTTCTGTCGGAGATTTCCCAATCTTCCTCACGGTCTATCGTAGCAGCATCAATGTTAAATGCTGCCCATGCCTTCCACTGGTCATCGGTGAATTCTTCAACACGGTTTCTGTACAGAACATCTCCGTGCCTGTCGGTGATGATAAACTCACCGGCACCATCCTTTACAAAATCATTGATGATCTTCTCGTAATTCATATGTCCCCCCTGGTTAAAATAACCGTTATAATTATACACGATTATCGCAGGTAACGCATCCCTAAAAAGAGGGAAAACGTTTTAAAGAACTATCTTTTCCGGAAATGCTTCTTTTCTCATGATCCCCCACATTTTATCTATATATGCGAGGGTATAGAAATTCTCGTAATAATGGTAATAGAAAGCCCCCTTGGGAGTCATGGTATAAACACCGTCTTCTTCAGTCAAAAATCCTGCCATTTTGGCCAGGGCAAACTCAAAGCCGTACTTCTTACTCAGAGGCACGCCGAAATACTCCTCGAACCCCTTGGGATCTATTTTGGTGGAATATGCTGTCCAGAAGAGGTAATAAACCATTCTCTGGCGAAGGGTGAATCTGATGGTAAGGGAAGTCGGGAGCTTTCCTTCATCCACCCTCTTACAGTACTCTTCCACGGAGAATGTGTTGATCTTAAACCTGTCCCGCAAAAGCGTTGTCGCAGAGCATCCAAAGCCCAGAAAATTATCCCTCGTCATGGACGAATATCTTGCATTCTCTTTGCCTGCAAATGTCCATATGGAATTCCTGGGATATCCCTTTTCCCTGCAGTATGCAGTGACCTTATCAAGAAGTGCTCTCTTTTCCTTCTTGGGCATAGCCTTAACTTTACTGGATGTAAAAGTAAAATCGATAAAAGGATATACCGCCACATGATTTGCGCCGCACTTAAAAGCCGTGTCGATATCCGATCTGATATCTTCAAATATCTGACCCGGAAGTGCGAAGATAAAATCCATCGATACGGTTTCAAAAGAAACTTCATCGAGTGCTTTCTTAAGCGCTGCAGGATCAGCCTGACTTCTTCCGAGTATCTTACGATATTTTTCACCGAAAGACTGTATTCCGATACTGATCTTCGTAACCCCTGCCTCTTTCAAAACAAGGAGTTTATCCGCAGTTACATTCGAAGGATGAAGCTCTGCTCCGATCCCTTCCGTGATGATAAAGTGCTCATTTATCGCACCTATGATCTCAGCAATACGTCCCGAAGCAAGTGCGGGAGTTCCGCCTCCGAAGTACAGACTGGTTGTTTTCTTTTTACCCGGGATGCGGGATCCGACCATATGGATCTCTTTGATGAGTGCGTCGATATATCTGTCACAAAGATCCTTCTCGTACATGACTTTGCAATAGGGACAGAAATTACATATACTCTCGCAAAAGGGTATATGCACGTAAAGTCCGAGATTATCAAGATCTTCGAATTTCAGATCGTCATCGTATTCATTTGTAAAAAGAAAGGGCCTGAAAGATCTTGTAAGCCACATTCTCGTAAGCGTAGTTCCTATACTCATCTTTACACGTACTTCAGATATGTTCTGAGCATCTCAAAAATTATCTTCAGATTTCCGCTGAATAAAAGTGTATATTCAGCAACAAAGAAATATCCGCATTCATCACACAGCCCCGGAACATCGATACATCTTCCGCATACCGACAGCTTCCCGTTTTCTATGACAACGCACTGATAGCAGGGAGTAGGGAATGTGTTGTTGATGATATAGTCAAATGCACTCTTCAGATTAAATACCGGACATCCTTCCTTCATCATCTTTTCGATCGTCCTGCAGCACTCAGCCTTTTCTTCTTTGCTGAGCGCAAGATCCCTTGTATCGGGATATGGAGTATGGAAGTTAAAAGAAACCGCTCTTACATTCTTTGTATCTCTTGCTTTGCGGCATACATGCTCTATCGCATTTTTATTTATCTGATTAACCGCCATGTAAAAACAGATATTGTCCGAAGTTGCATTTGCGATATTTTCCATGATCGTATCATAGGTATCGCCGCGGACTTCGTTGTGACGCTCCCTGTCTCCGTCAAGACTAAGGAGTATCAGATCTGCCTCGGGAAGGTCGATAGGGTGCGTTCCGTTGGTAACCACGTTAACGATAAGAAACCCCATTTCTTTTGCTTCGATAACAAGATCCCTTATGGTCTTGCCGCTGTCTTCCCACAGGAATGTCTCTCCTCCGCAGAAAAAAAGAATACGGATCCCCATGTCAAAAAGCTGCTGCATCTCTCCTTTTATCTGAGCATAAGGATGGATGACGGCAGTTATATTGTTTACCGAACAGTGCCTGCATTTTAAATTGCACTTGTCGGTCACTATTACTGTTCCGAGTATGGGATCTTTTTTTCCGAACAAAACCGTGCGGACGCCGAAGCGGGCAAGCGGCATAAAAGAAGAAAACTTCATTGGGGATGATTTCCTTTTTTTATAAGTATTTTACCATCCCCGCATAATAAAACCAAACACGGTCCGTGACTTTATTTTTTAGTAACCTTCCTGATCATATTTGCAAGATTTAAGAAATGCTCTGATTTGATGATCGCAAGCCCCTGCCCCTCATCGCCAAGCACAACAAGTGAATCTCCGGGGTTAATGTCAAATAGTTTTCTTGCCTTTGCAGGGATAACTATCTGCCCTTTATCTCCCACGGTAACAAGTCCGAAGAGGTGTTTTCCTTTGGGCGGAACATCAAGTCCGAGATTATCTTCCGGCTCATAATTGGCAAGATCGTCAAGAGATACACCGAAAGTTTCCGCAAGCAATCTGCATTTTTCAAGATCCGGAACCGTTTCGCCCGATTCCCATTTTGCAACGGCCTGTCTGGTAACACCGGCCTTCTCCGCAAGATCTTCCTGCGTCATACCGTGTATTTTTCTGAGGTTGACGATATTATCCCTGAACAATTTATTTCTCCTTTTTTTTACCCGAAATGCCGAGAATAGCCCATCTGAAGAAAGGAATCCTCGATATTATTTCAAACAATACATACGAAGTTACAAATGCAGAAACAAGCGAAAGCGCATAAACAATTACCGGATGAATCGTCCCGCGGGTTCCGAAAAAATATGCAACTATGGACAGTCCCAGATAATGGAAAACATATAATCCGAAATTTTTCTTTGTCATCCATGTTGCAAAGCGGTTTGTACGATCAAGATATTTGGCGCCTCCTCCCAAAAAAGCCATGGATGCAAACCATCCGAAAGAAGTAAAAAGCGGATATCTGTTTATGGGAGCATCTGCGTAGTTTTCACCAAAGTACTTATAGCAAAATGCAAAGCCGAGGATAAGCGCCGCTGCAAGAAGAAGGAAGAAATATTTCTTCAAAACTTCCATAACCTCGTCATGTGAGAAAACAAAATATCCCAAAAAGAATGCTACGCCGTAATATCCGAAACGGTACACGCATATGATGGGAGTGTTAAGCACCTGTGCTCCCAAGAACGAAAGAGCTGCCATGATTACGATCGCGATGATGCCGGTCTTCTTACCGAGATTCCAAAGTCTGTCCTTATCAATCTTCCTGACAAGTACAAGAAGAAGCGAAAAGATCCAAAGAATCTGAATGTACCAGAGTACACCGATTCCGGATAATGCCATGATGAAATACTGAATAAATTTCGGAACACCTGACAAGGTGTTAAACGCATCACCGAAGGACATGCTTAAATATCCCTGGATAAACCAGAAAACAAAAAGTCCTATTGTCGAGGGAACCAAGAGCTTTACAGTCCTGCTCTTTATGAACTGCTTTGCCGTATGGTTATCAAAATAAAGTCTTGAGCTTATTCCCGATACGATGAAAAGCAGGAACATAAACCATGGATAAACCGCATACTGATACATATCCCAATACTGGACATCAAGTCCCGTGATATTACCCACTCCCCCGGGTATACCCGTTGCCGTATACATATAAAAGAGATGATAAAATACCACCAAAACAACCGTGATCCATCTGATGTTGTCCAAATAATGTTTTCTCATACATGCCTCACTTTTGCAATAATTATTAACATCATATTATCGCGGGGCATCCGGGCAATCCACCAACCAAACCTAACATTTTAATACGTATTTTGTAATGTTTCGTTGCTTTCTTATGCTCTCTTTACTTTCACTGATTAAAGTATTAAAATTTTAACTTGTAAAAGTAATAAATAAATACAGGGATTTCCGGGCGGGATCCTTACGGATAAAGGAGAACAGATTACAATGAATGAGAAGTTGAAGTCGGAATCAGTGGATCAGCTTTTTAAGGGCATCCTCGAACTTCAGACCCTCGATGAATGCTATTCTTTCTTCGAAGATCTGTGTACCATCGGTGAACTGGTAAGTATGTCCCAGAGATTTGAAGTTGCCAAGATGTTAAAAGAAGGTCAGACCTATCTTGCGATCTCGGCAAAGACGGGAGCTTCGACCGCTACCATCAGCAGAGTAAACAGAAGCCTTACATACGGCAATGACGGATATGATGTAGTCCTTGCAAGGATGAAGGAAAAAGAAGACAAATAATCATCCGGATCAAACAAAAAAACTGTGGAAAGAACTTTCTTTCCACAGTTTTATTATGCTCTTATTTTACTCTTCAGCCTCTACAACCTTTTCTTCTACAGGCTCGGGCTCATTTTCCTTGGCCTCTTCAAGAGCTTCCTTAACCTCGGATGCAGCCTTTTTGGAATCTTTTCTTTCCTTGGCTTTATAGGATAAGGTTTCTTTTTCCCTGACGGGATCACCGTCCTCATTCATAATGATCCTGCCCTGGAAAAGAGCCTTCTCATCAATAATGATGTTACCGGTGTGAATGTCGCCGATTATTCTGGAGGTTGATGACAGCTCCGCCCTTTCGGGTGCAATGATATTTCCTTCAATGTCACCGCCTACCACTATTCCGGCACATTTAACATTTCCTCTGATAACGCCGCTGGTTCCGATAACAAGAGTTCCCTCCACATTAACGTTACCTGTTATCTTACCGTCGATACGAACACTGCCCGGAGCAGCAAAATCCCCGTTCATTACGGAGCCTTTGCCGATAAGCGTACTGATATTCAATTTCTGATTTTTCATTACTGTACTCCCTTAAAAATCCTTAATCTATTTTACGGATAATCATAAGATCATCCGCTGATTATCATAACCTCATCGGGATTTATGAAGTTGCCTTCATAGATCATCTTATAGCCCAGTGAAGTATTGCCCGATTTAAGATTGAAAAGAGTATTTCCGGCTGATACCGTATCGCCTTCGGAAACCATCGGATCACCATCGTTCATATATATGGTGAGATATCCGTTGCCGTGATCGATGGTAACGACAGTGTAATAGCCGAGGTCCCTGACCTCTTCTTCCGAACTGTCTACCGTTTCACCCGCAACATAATATTCAGCGATGGAACCGTCATTATCGCTTTTGGGATTTGTTCTGATCTCAATGACTGTGCCTGCGGCGGTTGCTTTGCAATAATCGCCTTCAGAGCCGTTAAAAATGATAACCGGAATGTCACCGTCAAAAGTATTTGTCATGGTGGCAGAGCCGCTTAAAGGAAATCCTGTAGGAAGATACATACTCGCAAGCTGTCTGTTAAGCTCCTCGAGTTCACCGCTCTTGGCATTTACGGTCTGCGAGAGGATCATGATCTCGGAATCCTTGGTGGAGATGGTTTCATTAAGTCTTGCAACTTCAGTCTCGAGAGCAACGATCTTCTCGTTTCTGATATCGATGCCGTCCGTATAACGTTTGATTATTCCCGCCTCATTGGCGAAATAACCTGCGGATACACCAAGAACGGTACACACCAGTAATGTGCCCGCGTAGATAAGACCTTTATGAATCCTGATCGGCTTGATCCGTTCATTTACATCGTCGGATGCAACGATCATCTGGCGTCTGATTTTTTTTCTGTGCTTTGAATCTTTCAGCACATAAACAAAACGTGAAGCCATCAAACCTCCAAAAAATAAGTTCCGATTATGGGTAAATATAGCATTATAAAAAAATTTATGCAAACATTTCGTAACAATGATGTAACATTTAGCGTTTTATGAGCAAAAATAAGCAAAAAAGCACGCAATAATATTAAAAAACAGTAAAAAAAGAGCTCCGGATGATACCGAAGCTCATTTAAAATTTTCCGTTCAGTTCTCGCCGCAGATCTTTATGATCTCGTCCGTATCAAGTTTTCCGCCGTAAATATCAAGTGCGGAACCTACTGTGATATCCACTCTTCCTTCACACAGATTCCTGATGTTTCTGATATCATCATAAGATGCAATACCGCCTGCATATGTAACCGGTCTTTTCTTAAAGCTTCTGAGGATCTCCAGAACTCCTTTTTCGGGACCGTTTGCTTTGCCTTCGGAATCAACTGCATGTATCAGAAACTCATCGCAATAGGATGACAGTTCCTCAAGAAGATTTGTTGTAAGGACCGCATCCGTTTTATTTTGCCAGCGGTCGGTCATAATATAATAACCGTCTTCATACTTCTTACAACTAAGATCAAGTACAAGCCTTTGGGGAGTTGCGACATTACTTATCTTCTCGAGATTATCCCTGATGATCTTACCGTCTGCAAACACATAGGATGTTACTATAACATGTGATGCACCGGCATCCAGAAACTCCTTGGCATTATCGGGAGTGATGCCTCCGCCTGCCTGAAGTCCGCCGGGGTATGCTTTCAATGCTTTGATACATTCCTCATATGATGCATCATATTCGGGAGTTCCTTTTTTATTGAGGATGATCGCATGTCCGCCCTTAAGTCCTTTTGACTCAAACATCCCGGCATAGTAAACCGAAGTCTTCCCGGATACAAAGTTTTCGGAAGCTTTGCTTCCTTCATCCTTGAGTGATGACCCTACGATCTGTTTTACTTTTCCGTTGTGAATATCGATACAGGGACGAAATCTCATTACTTGTTAAGCGACTCCTCGATAACATTGCTCATGTCATAAAAGCCCGGCTGTTTTCCCGCAAGGAATACCGCAGCACTTACAGCACCTTTTGCAAATACGGCTCTTGAATATGCACTGTGAGAGAAAGTGATAACCTCATCGGTTCCTGCGAAGATAACATCGTGGTCACCTACGATTGTACCACCTCTTACCGCGCTGATGCCGATTTCTTTATCCGGTCTCTTCTGCCTTCTGGCTGATCTGTCATAGACATACTCATACTCATTATTAAGAGCTTCATTAACGGAATCCGCAAGTGCAAGTGCTGTTCCGCTGGGAGCATCGAGTTTCATTCTGTGGTGCTTTTCAACGATCTCAATATCAAATCCGGAAGGTCCGAGGATAGCCGCAGCCTCTTTAAGAAGCTTCTGGAGAAGATTGATTCCGAGGCTCATGTTTGCGCTCTTAAGAACAGCAATCTTGCCGGAAAGAGTCTTTACCCTGGAAAGCTGCTCTTCGGAAAGCCCGGTTGAGCAAAGTACAAGAGGAAGATTCCTGCTCTCGCAATAATCCATGAGTTTATCTACTGCAGATGCGCTTGAAAAATCGATAACAACATCAGCTGATACATCGCATGCATTAATGTCGGTAAAAACAGGATATCCGTTTGTAGTTATGGTATCGGCTACATCTATTCCTGCGACGATCTCGGCATCATCACGTTCTTTGACGATGCCTGTGATCATCTGTCCCATACGGCCGTTGCAGCCGTGCATGATAATTCTGGTCATATTCACACCTCAGTCTTTGGAAAGATCGTTGAATTTAATTACTGCGCCTTCAGCTACTTTAAGTCCGTAATCTGCAAGTGACTGTTTAAGTCTGGAAACATTTGCTTCTTCCATCTCGGTAAGAGGAAGTCTTAAGGGACCTGCATTCATACCCATGAGATTGAGTGCAGTCTTAACGGGAATGGGATTAACTTCGCAGAAAAGACTTCCGATAAGATCGAGTGCCTCCAGCTGAAGCTTGCAGCTCTTCTTAACATCGCCTTCAAGATATGAAGCTACGATGTCATGAGTCTGTCTGGGAGCTACGTTAGAAAGAACGGAGATAACTCCGAGTCCTCCGAGTGAAAGCAGGGGAACGATCTGATCGTCATTTCCGGAATAGATTGCGAAGTCATCATCCATGATGGATGCGAGTGTTGCAACCTGTGAAATGTTTCCGCTTGCTTCCTTGATAGCTACCACATTCTTAGCGCGCTCGCTGATTTTCTTAACTGTTGCGGGAAGGATGTTGCATCCGGTTCTTGAAGGAACATTGTACAGGATCACGGGGATCTTAACTGCCTCAGCGGTCTTTACGAAATGCTCGACAAGACCTTTCTGGGTAGCCTTGTTGTAATAAGGTGTTACAAGAAGAAGTGCATCCGCTCCTGCTTTCTCAGCTTCAACACTGAGGTAGATAGCGGTCTCTGTGCTGTTGGAGCCGGTTCCTGCGATAACGGGTACACGTCCTGCGACCTTCTCTACGGTATGTCTGATAACATTCAGGTGTTCCTCATGTGTAAGCGTGGATGCCTCACCTGTGGTTCCGCATGCTACGATTGCATCGGTTCCGCCCGAGATCTGGAACTCGATAAGTTCATCAAGCTTTTCGAAATTAACGCTGCCGTCAGCGGTCATGGGTGTTACGAGTGCAACTGCAGCTCCGGTAAAAATAGGTTTGTTCATTTTGTTTCTCCTCTCGAAAAATGGATTTTTACTACGTCAGTCTTAAAAAAAAGACTGACACGTAATAAAATACGGTCAGCCGTTATCAACATAATAATTTGATAGCTCCCCATCCCTTTCGGGATGACAGTCATGCAGATATTCTCCGTATGCCCAGGATCCGGTTCTCCGTATTAACCGTTCCTTCGGCGCCTCACCCTTTCTCAAGTCATCATCTGTGTACGGCACATCCGACATGATACTATTGATTGGCGCAACCTCTACCGTTTTTATTAACTTATTGCAAATACTAACACTGCGTACCTGATGTGTCAAGTGGTGAGCATCAGTAGTATCTCGGAGGATAATCCGAGAACTTGATCACTGCCATTCCATCTATCATCTTAACCGAACCTTCGGCAGGCCATATCGGCATCTCCTCGAATTCCTCACTGTGAATGATGTCGTGATATTCCTGATTGGAAAGCGTTCCCGGATCGATCCCGAGGAAATCTTTGAAGAAATATTCACGGCTTGCCGTCATTCCGAACGGATCGCCCCAAAATACCGGACCGCCCTCCTGCTCCGCATATCTGAATATCTTGGGATTATTGATATGGTAAACCTCACATGAAGGAGTTCCTCCGGATACGATCCTGGTCACGTTAACGGTATATCCCTCAAGTTCATAAATTCGATCCATGGCAAGAAGGTACTGCTGCTCATAATGATCGTAATAGATCTTATACATAAACGCAGTGCTGCATGCCGAAATAATATTTCCGATAAACAAAAGTAAAACAGCCAAAACGCTGACATACTTCAAAAGACCGTTCAGAAAATCCCTGCCGAGATATTTATGAAGGATAAACAAAAGGCTGAAGATAAGAACGTATTGATAGCGGAGAATATCATGCATTCCGTATCCGGTAAAAACGATCAGAATAAGGTTCATGGCAATGGGAAGTATGATCACGGATACAAGTACCGTCACCGCATTTATGATTCTCTTTTCCCCAAACAGTTTTATAAAGGTGAGTATGAGCAGGCATACGATCACCGCAAAAACCGCAGTATACAGCCTGTTTCTTGAAAGCACATCATTGTCGAAATACGAGAAAAACCATACATAGGAATAGCGAAGAGAAAATCCCAGATTCTCAAATATTGATCTATATGAAAACTCGGACACTCTCGAGCTCTGTTCTATACCGTGAATCTTCATCATCCATGATGAAAAAGGCATATCGATAATGCAGGCAAGTAATCCGCATCCTCCGCAAAGCGCAAAACGGATAAGCCCCTGCGATATCTTTTTTTCATACAAAGAATCATAAATAAGAAGAATTACTGCAAGCGACGAAATTGCTCCGATGTATGACTGATACGATCCGAGCATCATGAGGTAAAAACATGTTCCCGCAATGATGCCTGCAGCTTTGCGCGTTCTGATAAGAAGAGTTCCCGTCACTACCGCAAGGAATGAAAAAGAATACGCAAGTGCGGCGCACATAAATGCAAACTGATGAAGCACCACGGGAAAGCTTACCATCATTGCAGTAAGCATGATCTGATAAAAGGGCTCCGAAAGCTTCGTCATCCTGCAGATGATATAGGATGACATTCCGATCATCAGGCAATAGATAAAAACAATAAGCGCAGGGATGACGATGTTCTTGCCGAATAACTCATTAAGATATCTGATCATCCATCTTGCAAGTGAAGTTGTATAGTCAAATGATTTGTAGGTATAGATACCTTCCGTGAGCGTATCGGGACATCCGAGTCCGTTCACCATATGATAGAAATAGCACAGAAATGTGCAGACGATCGTGGTTATCATTATAACCTTCGGAGAATCTTCTTTATATCCGAATAATCTGCTTTTAAGCATTTCGAAGATATTCTCGGGGGAAAGATCTTTTTGTACCTTTGTGGTTTTCTTGCTTAGCATCAGTCATTTGCTCCTTTGATACCATTACAGTATACCACAGGGTGAGATATAAAAAAGATGACACGGGAAACA
This sequence comes from Lachnospiraceae bacterium, assembly GCA_018056425.1. Lineage (GTDB taxonomy): Bacteria > Bacillota > Clostridia > Lachnospirales > Lachnospiraceae > AC2028. Next base: position 52,077 of record JAGPFR010000005.1, on the reverse strand, counting down.
TCCCGTGTCATTTGTTATCAGTTGCTGAAATTAGCTCTCTTACGAAGTCTTGAATCAAGAATCTTCTTTCTGATACGAAGAGTCTGAGGAGTTACCTCAAGGAGTTCATCCGTCTCAATAAAATCGAGTGCCTGCTCAAGTGAAAGAATCTTGGGAGGTGTAAGACGAAGCGCTTCATCTGCGGATGAAGATCTGGTGTTGGTCAGCTGCTTCTTCTTGCATACGTTGACCTCGATATCCTCGGATCTTCCGGTCTCACCGACGACCATGCCGGCATACACCTTATCGCCGGGGCCGATGAACAGAGTGCCTCTCTCCTGAGCATTGAAGAGACCGTAGGTAATGGCCTCGCCTGCTTCAAATGCGATGAGTGATCCCATCTTTCTGTAAGAGATATCACCCTTATAAAGGGCATATCCGTCAAATTCGGTATTGATAACTCCGTTTCCCTTGGTATCTGTGAGGAACTCCCCTCTGTATCCGATAAGACCTCTTGAAGGGATAAGGAACTCAAGTCTGGTATAGGTGCCTCCGCTGATGGAACTCATGTTGCGAAGTTCGCCTTTTCTGCTTCCGAGCTTTTCGATAACAGCGCCGGTGCAGTCATTGGGAACATCGATATAAGCAACTTCCATGGGCTCGGTCTTCTTACCGTTTTCATCGGTCTTATAAAGAACCTCAGCCTTGGATACCGCAAACTCATATCCTTCTCTTCTCATAGTCTCTATGAGAACGGAAAGATGAAGTTCTCCTCTTCCGGATACCTTGAAACGGTCGGTATCTTCGGTCTCCTCGACTCTGAGTGAAACGTCAGTATTAAGCTCTTTGTAAAGTCTGTCCCTGAGATGTCTGGATGTAACGAACTTTCCTTCCTGTCCTGCAAGAGGTGAATCGTTAACACAGAAATCTATGGCAATGGTAGGCTCGGAGATCTTCTGGAAAGGAATGGGATCCACGGCATCGGGGCTGCAGATGGTATCTCCGATGTGAATCTCCGAAATACCCGAAATGGCAACAATAGATCCGATCTTAGCTTCATTGACTTCAACCTTGGCAAGTCCGTCAAACTCATAGAGCTTGCTTATCTTGGTCTTGATAAGCTTATCGGGATCGTGATGGTTACAGATGACAACTTCCTGGTTTACTTTGACGGAACCGTTCTCAACCTTACCGATACCGATACGTCCGACATACTCGTTGTAATCGATTGTGGAGATAAGTACCTGGGTACCTGCCTCGGGATCACCCTCGGGAGCTGGAATGTAATCGATAATGGTATCAAAAAGAGGTGCCATGCTGGTTCCCTGAGTATCGGGATCCATGCTCGCAATACCGCTCTTTGCGGAAGCGTATACGAAAGGACAGTCAAGCTGAGCATCGTCAGCATCAAGTTCAAGAAAAAGTTCAAGAACCTCGTCGACAACCTCTCTGGGACGAGCCTCGGGGCGGTCGATCTTATTGATACATACGATAACGGGAAGCTTAAGCTCAAGTGCCTTCCTGAGTACAAACTTGGTCTGGGGCATAGCACCCTCGAATGCATCAACAACGAGGATTACACCATTAACCATCTTGAGTACACGCTCAACCTCACCGCCGAAATCCGCATGTCCCGGAGTATCGATAATGTTGATCTTGGTATTCTTATATGTAACTGCGGTATTCTTGGAAAGAATGGTGATACCGCGCTCACGCTCGATATCTCCGGAGTCCATTACACGCTCCGCTACTTCCTGATTCTCTCTGAATACACCGCTCTGCTTCAAAAGCTCATCAACCAGGGTGGTCTTACCATGGTCTACATGTGCGATAATAGCGACATTTCTTATGTCTTCTCTCTTGGTTATCATATTTGCTCCTCTCAAAACCTTAATAATATACCGCATGAAGAAGCATTTTTCAAGTAGAAAGGCTGTGACAGGGGGTCGGCACCCCTGTCACAGCACTAAAAAAGGCGGATTCCACAGGGAATCCGCCCAAACATGCGTATTTACTTATCAGTCCTTGGTAAGGGTGATGTATACATCAAATCCGCCGTCATAATCGGGATCATAGTAGTTGAGGCAGATAAGGAGATAATCACGCTCATATGAATACCAGTAATATACATAATCGCTGTCGGAAAGGTCATCCTCATCAAGGATCCAGCAATCATAAGAGGTATCTGCGGTCATCTTGTCCTCGGTAAGGTCTACCCAGAATGAGAATACTGCATTTCCTTCTGTTGACCAGTCTCCGCCCCAGAGATCCATCTCATCAGAGAAGCCTTCGAAGAAAGGCTGTCCGTTGGACTCATCGACAATAGCGTAAATGTCCCACTCATAGCTCTCATCGGACCACTTATCGGTTCCGTAAAGGGAAATGGTTCCCGAATAGGTTCCGTACCAGTCATCCACAGATCCGGTGGTGCTGGGTTCGGGTTCAGGCTCGGGCTCGGGTTCAGGTTCGGGCTCGGGTTCGGGCTCGGGTTCAGGCTCGGGTTCGGGAGCATTAACGGTTACTTTGATGGCGATCTCATCCTCAGAGTTGGAAGCGGTAACGGTAACCTTAGCTTTACCGTCTTCAAGTCCGGTAATGGTGATGGTACCGTTGTTCTCCTTAACCTTGGCGATATCATCGTCATCAATCTCTACAACAACGTCTTTAAGATCTTCATAATTCTCAATCTCTACCTTTACCTTCTCATCTACTTCAACCTCAACCTTGGTCTCGGATACTTCGATGGGGAAAGTCTTTGCTGCACCACATCCGCAAATGCCGGCAAGAAGAGTCAGCGCAAGCGAAACGGATGCAAGCTTTTTAAAAGCTGCTTTTTTCATATTATCCTCCTTTTATATACAAAACCAAAAGACACAATACCACCGACGAAACCCTGAGTCAAATTTCATCCTGTGTATTAACGGTTTCGTCAATCAATCCTGTCGAAATACCAGGTGCTTCCTCCGAGATATTCATTTCCGTACATTGAACTCGTAGAGATCACCAGCCGTCCGTCCATATTGACCTCGCATACTATTATCTCAAGAGTAGAGCCGCCCATTTCATCATCTGATTCAGGTGTATACGTGTAGGACAGATCGTCGTTTTCATCCGCTTCCAGAACACCGCTTATGGTCATTTCATGGTCGGTATTCAGGAACCTGTAAAGATCAAATGAACCGTCCTCATAAATATCCACGGTCATATAGAACTCACTGTCCGGAGTGTAATAAGTTACATCCCCCTCCGTATCCGTAACGTACAGTCCCCAGCTTCCGACACTGTCACGAAGCAGGTTTCCCGCGTCGTCGTAATCGTTACTGTGCGTTGAATGGATCCTTCTGAATTCACTGTATGTCATGGTTCCGGAAAATACGCGGTATGAATCGGCCAGGATTTTCCTGAGTGCCTCCGAATCCATGGTCTCTATATCTCCGTCGGAGAGAGGGTAATAAGCCGTTCCTTCATATGTACCGAAAGTCATACTCTTTACGACATGATCTCCGGGATATGAATCGATATATTCATTAAATTCATCCTGGGTCATTTCACCATTAGGGCCAAAATAGACAGCCTGATATCCGTCATCATAATGATATTGATACATACCATAAATATCATTTTGAATAACGCCGCCTTTCAGGGAAACATCACAATAGCAGAATCCGGAATCATCAGAGTCATTGGGAAGGGATTGCGGCATCAGATAATGAACTCTTCCATCGTTCTTATCATAAAATGCATCCAGAGAATTCCAATTAGACAATTTAGGCACAATGCGCTGCTCCGATTCCATTCCCAGAAAAGCATACTCTGGGATATAGTAACCGTCCCCGTCTTCACTGATCTCATAAATACGGTTTTCAAGCTCTGCACCGTACCAGCTTCCGCCCGCGAGAACAAGCTCGCACCTTCCGTTGAAATCCAGATCACACACTGCGCAGCTGGTATAAAGGTAATCATCCGATTCCGGGAAAAAGATGGCATCACGGTTATCCAGGAAGATGTCTATCTGCGAATAAAGCTCATCCTCATCGATTTCTTTGACTATTTCGGACGGATCTGTCTTCTCATCCGTTTCATTCGAAGAGTCTGAAATATCGTCTTCCGAATCTTCTTCCCCGTCACTGTCCTCATCTTCATCATCGTCATCTTCTTCGTCATCTTCTTCGATCTCAGTCTGAGGTTCGTCCGCTTTACCGCATCCGGACATAAAAACCGAAGAACAAAGAATGCCGGCCATCATAAGTGCAAAGTATTTTTTTCTCATATATCTCCTCCGGAAATCAGCGGGATATTTCTTTCCGACTCTTTTACTTAACCGTAGGTTTTTTCAAATGTCAGGACACATCCGCCGATAAAATCCCCATCTTCGTCATAGAAATCAAGATATACATCCATTATTTCGTAATCCGCTATATTAAGGAATAATGTATAAGTCTCGGTCGCTATGGGCGGAGTAAGCGCATCCGGATCACTGTATCCGAAATAGGGAAGACCGCTTCGGTCAAACTCCATTTCGGCATTTATCTCTAGGTCAAGCTTGCCGTTTCTGTACTCCAATAGATCCGCCATGCCGTCTTCACTTACGATCAGGGTCGCATTAAATGAACCGCCCGGCTCGTAATAAGTCACATCACCCTCGATCTCACTGGAAACAAGCTCCCATTCACCGATATATCTGTCAAGTGATTGATCCGAGCTGCCACCGCCCTGTGAATCCTTATCCCTGATAAATACAAGATCGTAGCCTTCTTCGATAAAACCGTCCTTGTCATAAACAAGGTTGTAAACGGAAATATCCTGCCCGTCATCCGTCATATCCATGATCATAAACTGTACATAGTCAAGATCCTCATCCAGTACATCTCCTTCGGGATCCCGCATTTCCAATATCCAGAATCCATCCTCATCATAGACTTCCAGTTCTTTGGATACAGAAGTATCTTCAATGTGAATCTGCAATTCGCCTGTCATATCAGGAAATAAGTCAATTACAAAATATCCGTCCGAATCCTTGTCGTAATACTCGGTCTCGTAACCGTCATCGCTGGAATAAAGCATCCATGTACCGACCAGATCATCATATGAAATACCGTCAGAATCCGGTTCATCATAACTGTTATATGTACCGTCAAATACATCCTGATCCATCTCTCCGATAAAAACATGGTAAGACGCGGTAAGAACCTCTTCCCATTCGTCATCATCCATCCCGTCAAATCTGTCCGCTTCAGAATAGCTTCCGGTGAAAAAACCGAAATACAGAAAATCCGAACGGGACTTCTTGGTATAATCCGTGAGATGATCGAAAAATTCTTCATCATCGGCAGCTTCGGTACCGTCTTCAAAATAATACCCGTAATCGCCTGAATGAACTATTGCCGCATAATTCAAACAGGTAATCTTACCGTCAACATACTTAAGGTCACAGTAAACGGTTCCTAATTCCATGTTGCCGTTATCAAAGAAATTATCTATAAAGTAGTGGGTTTCGTTTTCTTTTTTATCGTAATAACTCAGAAAGGCATAATCCGATTCAAAATCGGGGTATTGATCGGAAGTTTTTTCCAGCCCCTTAAATTTCCACTTTGCCTCGTCAAGTCCTTTACCATCTTTATCAACTTCATATACATGAACTTCATTATGACTGGTGTAGTCAAAACGGGATATGGATATCACCTCAGCTCTTCCGTTATGATCGAGATCAGTTAAACAATAGCTGACCTCGTCTATCGGAGCGCTGCTGCCTGCCGCAATAAGCCAGTCGTCACGATTATCGATTATCACACCAAGCTGCTCTTCCAGATCATCATCACTTATGGCATCGATGTATACGGGTTCTTCTTCCTCGTCCTCTTCTTCGTCCGTATCATCCTTATCATCTTCTTCATCCGTAACGATTTCATCCGCGATCCTTCCGCAGGAAGTCAAAAAGCAGGGAATTGTTATAAAGCAGGCAAGTAAAACAGCCAGATACTTCTTTTTCATAGCATTTCCTCCAATCAGTTAAGTCTTTCGAAGTAAAGGATGGTTCCGCCAAGATAATTCTGACCTTCCCATACATCCTCGGTAACAACCAATAATCCGTCATCATTGACATCGGTTATAGACAGCACAAGATCATCATAATATCTTCCGTCGGTACTCAGGGGAGTAAAGGATCCCATCAGCGAACCGTCACCATGCTCGAATACATTCATATCGATCGAATATTCGACCCCGGTTCCGGCATCTTCAACGAGATGTACCGACATATCTTCATATACATCCAGTGTCATATAATGATCATCATCAGGGGTGTAATAATTGATATTACCTTCAGTATCCGTCATCACAAGGCCCCAGCTTCCCACGGAAAGCTCCAAAAGAGTTTCGGGATTCATGGCACCTTCGTCTATCATATGTCTTTTGTAAAAAGTATCATAATCAAGTTTTCCCGAAAAAACATGATATGAGTCGGTCAGGATGTTGCCCAGATGATCATCGTCCATATCCTGAACGCAGACTCCGCCCCGGGTATAAATATCTTCTCCGAAATAGAATCCAAAGGCAAAGCTGTTAAGCGTATAGCCCTCCGGATAGGAAGATGTGAGGGTATAATACTCAGTCTCCGTTATCTCTCCGTCAGGTCCGTAATAAGTGTCCTTCTCATCTCCGTCGGAACCGATGGAAAAAGCCATCGCATAAGCATCGCTGACCACCATATCCGAGACGATTGACAGATCGCATTGTCTTGTACCGCCGGAACTGAAAGAATACAGATAAAAATCATTGAAAAGGAAATGAGCCGTTCCTGTTTTCCTGTCATAATACGCACTTACATAAGTGTTGAAGGATACATCCGGATAAGAATTTTTATCGGAATCAAGTCCTGTAAACGACCAATCCAAAGAGGTAAAATCATCCCCTTTTTCATCTATCTCATATATCCTGACCGTACTTGCATTAACGGTGCCCATCCAGTCACCGACAATCAGTTCCGCGCGGCCGTTAAAATTCATATCCGTCAAAGCATAGTAAGTGGTGTCAGCCTGAAGTGATTCTTCAGCGGGAATCACCCACTCATCACGATCGGATAAAAAAACACCGACCTGTGATGATAAAGTTTCATCATCGATCTCTTTGACCAAAGCAGGAAGTTCAGGTTCCGACTCTTCATCGTCTTCTTCAGGCTCTTCCGATTCCCTTTCTTCACCTTCCTCATCATCCTCATCGTCTTCTGCTTGCGAAATCTCTTCGGCGGCCTTTCCGCAGGACGACATAAACAAAGGAACTGTCATAAAACAGGCAAGTATAAGAGCAAGGTACTTCCTTTTCATAATCTCCTCCTTACGAAGATGACACGGGGACGTTTCTTCTGTCATCTTTTGTATAGATCAAGTGCCTGTGCCAAGTCTCACGAAAAGATGACAGTAGAAACATCCCCGTGTCATCTGATTATCTGTTTTTTGATGCTGATGCTTTGGATTTAAGATCTCTTGCATTGGACAGCGAACTTTCGGAAAGTGAATCCGATCCGAGAAGTCTTGCGATCTCCGCTATAGAATCCTCTTCATCAATAAGTCTGATGTCGGTCGTTGTGGAGGAAGCGTCCGACATTTTTGTTATTACAAAATGGTTATCTGCCATTGCCGCGATCTGAGGAAGATGCGTGATGCAGATCACCTGATGATGCCTTGATACTCCCGACAAAGACTCAGCAACCTTCCATGCCGTGATTCCGCTTATACCGGCATCTATCTCATCAAAGATGAGTGTTCCGGTATCTTCCCTTCCCGCCATGACAGTCTTTACGGCAAGCATCATTCTTGAAAGTTCTCCGCCGGATGAAGCCTCTGCGATGGGCTTTCTGTCCTCTCCGGGATTAAATGAAATATAGAAATCAACCGCATCACATCCCGAAGGACCGGGTTTAACCTCTTCGAGTCTGATCTCCAGATCTACGGAATTGAAATTAAGATCCTTTAATCTCCCGGTCAATTCCTTCTCAAGCAAAGGTGCATTCTTTTTTCTGATAGCGGATGCCTTCCTCGCTGATTCAAAGTAATCATCCTCAGCCTTCTTTACATCCTCTTTGAGTTTTTCAAGATATGCATCGTAATCCGACAGTTTTTCAAGAACTTCCCTTCGATCCTGCGCATACTTCAGAATATCAGGTATTGTTCTTCCGTATTTACTCTTAAGCTTATTGATAAGATCGAGTCTTTCCTCTATGCGTGCAAACTCTTCTTCATCAAATTCCATTGAGGAAATATACGAACCCAGGGACATATTCAGATCACCTAAAATGGATTCCGCGGATCTTAATTCTTCCTCAAAGCCTTTTACTTCACCATCATATTCGGATATCTGTGAAAGTTCCCTCAAGGCCATGGAGGTAAGAGAAAAAGCATTCTCTCCTTCATCCGAACCGATCATTGCATGAGCTCTTCCGAGGCCTTCCGCAATCTTTCTGAAGTTATTGAGCTTTCTGTATGAAGCTTCAAGTTCCTCATCTTCACCGGGGATGAGAGCTGCATCTTCGATCTCACCGACCTCAAACTCTGCAAGCGATGCTTCGCGTAATGATGAACCGGTATCGGATGTTTCTTCTTCAAGCTTATCCTTAAGCTCTGTCATCACGTGATACTTATTACGTATATCCTTTAAGAGATCCGGCATCTTATCACCCGAATAAAGATCGAGTATTGCCAGAAGTTCGGACTTTTTGAGAAGTGTCTCATAATCTCTTTGTCCGTGAACATCGATGAATGCCTGAGCGAGTTTTTTCATCTCTCTTACGGCAACATTTGATCCGTTGATTTTGCACGAACTTCTGGATGAAGAACAGGTTCTCTTTATGATCACACTTCCGTCTTCTTCCGGATAGATATCAAGTTCTTTAAGAACCTCAAGTGCCTTTTCGGGAACAGCATCAAACACCAGCTCGACAAGTGCCTGCTCCGCTCCCTTTCTGATCATTGAGGTATCAAATTTGGAACCCATGGCCATCATCACGGAGCCCATGAGTAAGGATTTACCCGCACCGGTCTCACCGGTCAGGATATTGAGCCCTTCGGAGAATTCGATATCCGCATCCTCTATAAGAGCCAGGTTTTGTACATGTAAATTTTTAAGCATTGAACATTTCCGCCTTTTTCTGTAATGAATCAGCGGTGAATCAGGTATATGTTAATTATCCGACTATATCTTTGATCCTTGCCATAAGGCTTTCCGCCTGAGAAGCATCTCTTACGGCAATCATTATGGTATCATCTCCTGCAATACATCCCGATACTTCCTTAAGATGCATGGCATCGATCGATGCGGCAACGGCCATGGCCATTCCGGAAACGGTTTTAAGCACAAGAAGTCCCTGTGCCTTGTCCATCGCAACATATCCGTCTCTGAGTACTCTGGAATACTTCTCATCCATATCACTTTCGGACATGCGGATCCTTACATATTTCTGTCCCGTTTCATCGGAAGGCATCTTTGACAGAGACAGTTCACGGATATCTCTGGATACGGTTGCCTGGGTTGCGGGGAATCCGGCTTCTTCAAGAAGTGCGCAGAGTTCCTCCTGAGTAGATATGTCACGGCTTTCGATCAGGTTAAGTATTGCTCTTTGTCTTTCTTCTTTCTTCAGCATCAGGTATCTCCAAGTTTTTTATGAAGGGTTTCAAGGAAGCTGAGGTTATTAAGTCTGATAAAGTCTGTGTATTTCTCCGATCTTCTGATCCTTATGATATCTCCTTTTTCAAGAAGCACTCTTATACTTCCGTCAAAAGAACACTCCGCGGGTCTGAAGCTCTCATCCGTTTCGGGAATCCTCACTTCTATCTTATCCTGAGCGGATAAAATAATACTGGCCTGAATAAGTGAGTGCGAGCAGATGGAAGTCATGATCATTACGTCCGATGTGGGGATGGCGATCGGACCGCCTGCGGAAAGGTTATATCCCGAAGATCCGGTAGGAGTCGTAACTATGATCCCGTCACCGAGATAATCTTTCAGGAACTGGCCGTTTACATATACGGGCAGTTTGATGAGATTCATTCCGCCGTATCTGCTTATTACGATATCGTTCAGGGAACGGCTTGTGATGATCTCCCCGTTTTTCCTGACTACTTCACCGCGGAGCATGATCCTCTTTTCGGTAAAGTAGTCTCCCTTGATCAGTCTTTCCAGACTGTTCTCGATCTTATCGGGTTCTATCTCGGTAAGGAATCCCAGTCTTCCGAGATTTACACCAACTATCGGTATCTCAAGTTCTCTTGCTTCCCTTGCCGCCTGCAGAACGGTTCCGTCTCCTCCGAGTACGATAATGCAATCATACTCACCGGGTTTAAGGCCCATATCGGCATCTTTATCTTCGGTCCTGTCAAGATCGGATATTATAACGCTCCAGGCTACCCCGTTTTTATCGAGATAATCGGATACACGCTTTGTGATCTTACCGTCAGGATCCTTGTATTTATTTGCATAAATAAGAACTTTTTTCATCATGTAAGCTCCGTATGAGATTTACCTGCCAGTTCCTTGATACGTGCCTTGAAGCTTTCTTCGGATGCGATCCAAAGACCCTGTTTTCCCGCTTCCTCAAAACTGTCGATTGCTTCTTTTTCCTCAAGCTTCAGGATGTCTTCGGAAATGTCATCCTTCTTCTCGAGACTCATAAGATATTCGATATTTCCCTCGGGGCCTTTTATGGGTGAAAAGTCAATTCCGAGAATCTTAAATCCTATATAATCAGCAAAGCTTACCGCTCTTTCGATAACTTCTTCATGAACGGATAATTCTCTTACAACTCCGTTTTTACCGACCTTACCCTTGCCTGCTTCAAACTGAGGCTTGATAAGCGCAACGATCCTTCCGTGATCGTTCAGAAGATTTCTTGCAGGGATGAGTATCTTATCGAGCGATATGAATGATACATCAACACTTGCAAAATCTATCTTCTCGGGAATATCTGCGGGAGTAAGGAATCTGAAATTGGTCTGTTCCATTACCACGACCCTTTCGTCGTTTCTAAGCTTCCAATCAAGCTGTCCCTTTCCCACATCAACGGAGTAAACCTTAACCGCTCCGTTTTGAAGCATGCAGTCGGTAAATCCTCCGGTGGAAGATCCGATGTCCATGTATACCTTACCGGCCAGATCTATGCCCCAGACATCCATCGCCTTCTCAAGCTTAAAGCCTCCGCGGCTTACGTATTTAAGCTGCCTGGATCTAACCTCGATATTGATGCCATCGGGATTAAAACTTGCTCCGGCCTTATCTTCGCGGTTTCCGTCCACGAATACTTCACCGGCCATGATAAGAGCTTTGGCTTTTTCTCTGGAGGGAGCAAGGCCTTTATTTACGAGCAAAACATCTAGTCGTTCTTTCATATCAAAGTCCCACGGAAAGTTTATTCCTGATCTTATCGGCTATACTTTCGGGATCGAGTCCGATTTCTTTTCTCAGCTGATCGATACTTCCCTGATGAATAAATCTGTCGGGAATGCCGAGACACATAACCTCTTTTAGCAGCCCTTCATCGGAAAGAAGACCAAGCACTCCGCTTCCGAATCCTCCGCTTACGATATTGTCCTCAAGAGTAACTATAAGAGAATGATTCTTACAGATATCAAGGATCATGTCCTTATCAAGCGGCTTGGCAAATCTTGCATTTACGACACTTACATGAAGCGAAGACGTGCTGAGGAGTTCTTTTACCTTAAGTGCTGTCTCTACCATGTTTCCGATGGCCATAATGCAAATGCCGTCTTCTTCACAGATCCATTCACTCTTTCCGAGTTCGATTGGTGCTCTCTTTTCCTGAAGCCCTGCATATGCGGTTCCCCTGGGATATCTGACTGCGATGGGCCCGTCATAGGAAACCGCGAACTTGAGCATATCGGAAAGCTCCCATTTATTCTTGGGAGACATTACAACCATATTCGGTATCTGCGTAAGGTACGAAAGATCGAAAACACCCTGATGAGTTTCTCCGTCCGCACCCACAAGACCGCCTCTGTCTATCGCAAATACGACAGGAAGATTCTGCAGACATACATCATGAAGAACCTGGTCGTACGCTCTTTGCAGGAATGAAGAATAAACCGCAACTATGGGTTTGTATCCGCTTCGCGCAAGGCCTGCGGCAAAAGTAACCGCATGCTGTTCCGCAATTCCGACATCAAAAAATCTGTCGGGGAATTTATTCCTGAAACGTTTTAAGCCGCATCCTTCGGCCATTGCCGCGGTGATGGCGACAACCTTGTCATCCCTCTCACCGAGTTTGCACATTACGGTCGAGAAGATATCGGTCCAGCCGGCAACCGTTCTGTGATTGAGAGGCACGCCGTTTGTTACGTCAAAAGGCTCGGTTCCGTGGAATCTTGCCGGATGCTTTATTGCAGGCTCGAACCCCTTGCCCTTCTTGGTAAGTACATGGATGAGCACGGCTCTCTTAAAACGCTTTGCTTCCGTTATTGCTGTTCTTAGTGCATAGATATTATGTCCGTCGACGGGTCCGAGATAAACCACGCCCATCTCTTCAAACATCATACCTGCGGGAACCATGAGTGATTTAAAACTGTTCTTCGCTCTTCTGATCTTACCCACTACGGAATCGCCGTAGGGCTTGTCTTTGATCTTGTTATAAACGCTTTCCTTCAGTCCGAGATATCCGGTGGAAGTTCTTATCGAATTAAGATACTTCGGCACGCCTCCTACATTCTCGGATATCGACATATTGTTGTCGTTAAGGATGATGATGAAATTCGAATCCAGTCTTCCGGCATTGTTAAGGGCTTCGTATGCCATTCCGCCCGTAAGAGATCCGTCTCCTATTACGGATACGATGGTCTCATCGCTTCCTCTTAAGTCACGTGCACATACCATACCGAGTCCGGCAGAGATCGAGGTGGAGCTGTGTCCGGTATCAAAGCAGTCGCAGTCACTTTCCGATGCTTTGGGGAACCCGCTCATTCCGCCGTACTTACGAAGGTTATCAAATCCTTCCTTTCTTCCGGTAAGGATCTTGTGAGTATATGACTGGTGGCCTACATCCCAGATTATCTTGTCTTTGGGAAGATCAAGTTCGAGATGAAGCGCCATGGTGAGTTCCACAACGCCGAGGTTTGCGCCGAGATGACCTCCGGTCTTGCTGACCTTATCGATCAGGAATTCTCTGATCTCGGTGGCAAGCTCACCCATCTTGTCATAAGGGACATTTTTGATGTCACCTGTTTTATTTATTGAATCAAGGATCATTTTAACTTCGTCTTCCAAGGAGTGAGAGCAAAAGCTCCTCCATAAATTCATGTTTTCCGGGCAGGCCTTTCAGAAGTTCAAGCGCCTCTTCCGTCATTTGCTTTTCATCTTCTTCGGACTGCTCAAGTCCGTGAAGTGTTACATAGGTTTTCTTTCCGTCTTTCTCATCGGATCCGACATTCTTGCCGAGCGTCTCGGTATCGCCTATTACATCCAGGCAGTCATCCCTTATCTGGAACGCAACACCTATGTTGTATCCGATCTTTTCAAGTCTTTCTATCTGTCTCTTGCCCGCACCTGCGAGTGCTCCGCCTATCATGAAGCTTGCCTGTATCAGGGCAGCGGTTTTGTGTTCGTGTATAAACAGAAGCTGATCTTCTGTCAGATCAAGATCCTTCTTCTCCGCTTCAACATCCAGACACTGTCCGCCCACCATTCCGAATATTCCGGCCTTCTGTGCAAGGATGGCCATAGCCTTAACGCAGGACTGGTATCTGGAGGTTATGGTCTCGGGACCCGCTTCGTACATTGCGCCTTCTTTTTCGATAAGATCAAAACTCTTTATCGCAGTATCATACGCATAATTGAGCAATCCGTCTCCTGCAAGTATGGCCATTGCCTCGCCGTACTTTTTCCAGGTGGTCTCCTTACCCCTTCTGAGCGTATCGTTGTCCATTGCGGGAAGATCGTCATGAACGAGGGAGTAAGTATGGATCATCTCGATGGCAGCCATAAAAGGCTCTATGATCTCATCCTGTCCTCTGAACATGCGATATGTTTCCTGCATGAGAAGCGGTCTTAATCTCTTACCGCCCACAGTTACCGAATAATTCATCGCTTCGATAACCGACTGCTGGAATTTATCCTCGGGATCGGGAAGATATTTCATCACAATGCCTTCCGCAATCTCGGTCTGACGCTTTAACTCTGCTACGAATACTTTTCTGTCCACTTTAACCCCTCAGATTTTTTCCAGACTCAGATCCGAATTGAGTTTAAGTACTTCCTTCTCAACTTTATCTATCTGGTCGGAACATTTTTTGATCAGATCCATACCCTTTTTATAATTCTCGAAAGCTTCTTCGAGAGGAAGATCGTCGGACTGCAATTTCCCGGTCACTTCACTCAGAAGTTCAAAATTCTCTTCAAGGGTGTTTTCTTTAACAGTATCTTTATCAGCCTTTGCTGCCATGTTCTTCCTCCGTTAAGGTAACTGCGGATTCAACGATCGATGCTATCTCTCCGTCCGTTACCCTGATCCTGATCTCATCGCCTTTTTGAATCTGCGTAACGGATCTGATGTTTCTGCCGCCCGGATCGGATACATACGAATATCCGCTCTTCAATCTCGATACCGGTGACAATCCTTCCAGCATTCCGACATACAGATCCTTTTTATAAAGAGCCCTCTTGAGCGATGAATCCATAAGTCCGGGTAAAAGGCTTCTTTGTTTATCGACCTTTGCCTTATCCTCCGTGAGCCTGGAATCCATAAGACTCTTTAGTGTTACCGCATATTTTTCAAGTTCCTTTTTCCTGCGGTCAAGCCTGCTTTGAGGCGAATTGTACTTAACCTGTGAAGCCGCTTCTCTTACGCGGACTCTGAGATCCCTGATACGCGAATTCATAAGTGACAGAAGTTCATCCGGGGCTTCATCCAGATATCCGAGAAGATCCCTTGTATCTTCCGTCAAAAACAAAGCGGCGCCCGTCGGCGTGGATTCATAGTGATCTGCAATATCATCCGTAAGGGATCTGTCCCTGTCATGACCAATCGCAGATACAATGGGAGTCTCGCAGTCAAAAACCGCCTGTGCAACTTCCCTTTCGTTAAATGTCCAGAGGCTGTCCTTGGATCCGCCTCCTCTTGTCAGAAGTATTACGTCCGGTGCAAACTTATCCATCAGCTTTATTGCACGGACGACTTCAGCAGGTGCTCCGTCTCCCTCCATAAGTGCTGGTGCGACGACTATCTGCACGTACGGATTGTTCTTCCTGGCATTGGTTACGACATCACCTATTGCGGCTCCCGAAAGCGCGGTAATAAGACCTATCGTCTTAGGAAATCTCGGAACAGGCTTTTTATACATCTCATCAAACATTCCGAGTTCTTCGAGCTCTTTACGAAGTTCTTCAAGAGCTCTCATCCTTGCACCTTCGCCGCCGTCTTCGATTCTCTCAAATACAAAAGAAAGCCCGAACTGCTGGTGGTAATTCAGGCTCCCGTATAAGACGACCTCGGCTCCTTCGCGGATGATCTGTTTATACTCATATGTGCATTTGCTTGCAAACATCATGCACTTGATTATTGCTTTATCATCCTTAAGGTCGAAGTAGATATGCCCGCTTCTGTTGGGACCGTGATATCCGACTATCTCGCCTTCAATCTCTACTTTGCTCAAGGAGTTGCTCAGTCTGATGGCATTATTCAGATTCTGAACCAGTTCCGATACCTTAAATGCCATTAAGAATTTTCCCTTACCTTGGTAAGAATGGCATTTACAAAAGCTCCGGAAGTGTTGTCCCCATAGGTCTTGGCGATCTCTACCGCCTCATCCATGGCAACGCCTTCGGGGATGTCATCATCGTAGAGCATCTCATATATGCCCAGCCTGAGTGCCGCAAGTTCACACTTGCCCATACGGCTTCTGGTCCAGCCGACGGCACATTTATCTATCGCCTGATCTATCTCTGAAAGTTTATCCTTAACAGCCTTGAATTTAGCGGTAATGTATTCGAGATCCTCGGGAAGATATTCCTCCTCACCCGCATATTCCTCGAAGAACTTTACCTGCTCGTCAAGCTCGTTTTCAGGATAAAATTCAATGCGGAACACAAGTCCGAAGACCTTGTCCCGCAGCATATGTCTTGTCATGTTTTTTTTATCGGTAATATCCACGTCAGATCTCTACTCCGCTCACTCTGATATTTACGTCGGTACAGGTAAGTCCGGTCATATTCTCGACGGACTGCTTAACCCTGGACTGAACAGCCTGGCATGTTGCAGGGATGGGATATCCGAATCTGGTTGAGATGATCATGGATATCTTAACGTTGGTTCCTGCGATGTCAGCCTTGATAAGCGACTTATTCTTAGCCTTCTCAGCAATGCCTTCTACGCCTTCAATCTCGCTTGCGGCAAGAGCGGCGATCTCGGCAACAACAGCATCGGCAATAAATACGTGACCATTATTCTCGGAAGTTCCGATGGAGATACCGGACTTCTCAGTGGTATTCTTGGGTGCTTTGACCTTCTTTTCTTTAACAGCAGCCATTTTAGGTCTCCTTTCGAAAAACAAACCTGTGGTCTGAATAGACCTTAATATTTTACCATATTACGGGCTTTTTTTCTAATTCTTTGAAAAATCGGCAAGTTCAAGTCCCTTATTCCTGTCTATGGTCATCTGAGCGCTCCACTCATTGACAAACAGAAGCAAAGGATTGCCCTTCATATCGCGTACTTTCTTCATGTCCGAGGTGCCGGTCAGGCGGTCAAGATCGAACTCTCCGGGATTTACGATCCAGCGGATATGCTCGTAAGGAAGCGAATCCATTCTTACCTCGACATTGTACTCATTCTCCATACGGTATTTGAAAACGTCGAACTGGAGAACACCTACAACTCCGACGATGACATCTTCCATGGTTCCGGAAAGCTCGGTAAAGATCTGGATCGCGCCTTCCTGTGCGATCTGGGTCGCGCCTTTTACGAACTGCTTTCTCTTCATGGTATCCATCAGATGAACTCTGCAGAAATGCTCGGGTGCGAAGGTGGGGATACCGTCGAACTTAACATTCATCGAAGGGGCACAGACCGTATCTCCGATTGAAAAGATACCGGGATCGAATACGCCTATGATATCTCCGCCATAAGCCTCGGAAAGGATCTTCCTTTCGTCTGCCATGATCTGCTGGGGCTGGGAAAGTCTCATTGTCTTGCCGGTCGCAAGATGCTTTACTTCCTTATCTGCATCAAATCTTCCGGATACTATTCTCATGAACGCAACTCTGTCTCTGTGAGCCTTGTTCATATTGGCCTGGATCTTAAAAACAAATGCGGAGAATTCATCCTCAAGAGGATTAACGGTGATTCTCTCTCCCGCCGCATTTGAAGCCTCTCTGGGAAGGGGCGATGTGGTCATGTCGAGGAAATGCTTTAAGAAGATCTCAACACCGAAATTGGTAAGTGCCGAACCGAAGCATACGGGAGTAAGCTGACCTGCTCTTACGGCATCAAGATCAAAATCTGCTCCCGCACCGTCAAGGAGTTCCATCTCCCCGAGAAGCTTATCGGCTGCATCATCTCCGATCAGATTCCTCATTGCAGATTCATCGGATACGGACACGGCTTCGGAAACACCTTCTTTGGTTCCCTTTTCGGTATCGGAATATGTAATTACCGTCTGCGATTTTCTGTCGTAAACACCCTGGAATCCCTTGCCTGATCCAATCGGCCAGTTAACGGGACAGGTGGCAATGCCGAGCTCTTTTTCGATATCATCGAGAAGATCGAAAGTATCCATGGCATCGCGATCGAGTTTGTTGATAAATGTGAAAATAGGGATATGGCGCATTACGCAGACCTTAAAGAGTTTTCTGGTCTGTGCCTCAACGCCCTTGGATCCGTCTATGACCATGACTGCGGAATCCGCTGCCATAAGGGTTCTGTAGGTATCCTCGGAGAAATCCTGGTGACCCGGGGTATCGAGGATGTTGATGCAGTAACCGTCATATTCGAACTGAAGAACCGATGAAGTAACGGAAATACCACGCTGCTTCTCAATTTCCATCCAGTCGGAAACCGCATGTCTTGCAGTGGCTTTTCCTTTTACGGAGCCGGCCAGATTGATGGCTCCGCCGTATAATAAGAATTTTTCGGTAAGGGTAGTTTTACCTGCATCCGGGTGGGATATGATGGCAAACGTACGCCTGCGGTTTATTTCTGAAGCAGTATTTCCGGAACTCATTTTCAAAGATCTCCTGTCTAGATGTGTAGAATAGTATTATAGCCTTAACGTCAAGCCCAAACGAACCATATGAAGAGGTAACCCGTCATGACCGCAGTCAGGGTGAAGGGAACACCTATTTTCATGAAGTCTCCGAAAGAGACCTCATATCCTTCTTTTCTGAGCATGCCGACACCGGCGATATTTGCGGAAGCTCCGATAGGAGTCAGGTTACCGCCGAGAGTCGCACCTGCAAGCAATCCGAAATAAAGGAAATAAGGTTCTATTCCGAGTGTCTGTGCTACTCCGCCCAGAATGGGAAGCATGGTGGCAACATAAGGGATATTATCGATAAATGCCGAGATTACAACGGACCCCCATACAACGATGGTATAAAGGAGGAACTTGTTGTTCCCGCCGGCCGATGCGATAAGACCTGCCAGATCTCCGATGACACCGACATTGGTGATGCCCCCGATAACGGAAAAGAGTCCGATAAGGAGCAGTATCATATCAACATCAAGGTTCTTAAGTGAATGCTTAAGACCAACTGTATTTTTATGGATAAGGAATTCTGCCACTGCGGTGATGATCGCGCCCGTGAGACAGATATAACCGTTTATGCACTCCGGAGTATTCGGTATAAAGGAAGCAATGATCAGTGCAACAACATAGCTGATCATCATTACGGTAGGGAAGAAATCCTTTACCTTTGTTCTCTCGTTGGAAGTAACGGGCTCTTTTTCCTTCCTAAACATGATCATCATGATGGGTACGGTAAAGAGTGCGCCGAGCTCGGTAGCAAAGAACATTCCCGCTTTTCCGTTCATTACGAAAAAGTCTGCGAAGTTCATGGAAGCAGCACCCGCAAGCATGATGGAAGTGGTGTCACCGACAAGGGTAGCGGCACCCTGAAGGTTTGAGGAAACCGCAATACAGATTACCATTCCGACGGGTGATATCTTAAGCTTCTTACAGATTACGATGGCTACGGGAGCTACCATTAGAACAGTTGCAACATTGTCGATGAATGCCGAAATGATTCCCGAAAAAAGCGACATGAGGACCGTAACCCAGAGTACATTCGGAGCGGTCCTTAAGAGAGCCTCGGCAATGACATTGGGCATTTTGGACTCGATGAAATAATCAACTATTATCATCGTTCCGGTGATCATCATTATTACGTTCCAGTCGATAGCATCCGCAAGATCCGAGATCTTCAGAATGGACATGTCGGCGATGGGAAGAAATGATAGGATTATATAGATTGCAGCTGTTGAAAGCGCAAATACAGGTCTTCTCTTGGGAAAAGCGATCATGCATACATACATGATCACAAATAAAATAATGGCAGCAATCTTCACTTGGAATAACTCCTTTTATAATAGTCACATTTTTGGCAATTGTTGCGGCAGTTCATAACATACTTTTTGATAGCCTCAAAGCTTTCCTGAGAAATATCATGTTCAACTTTGCAGGCATCATCCGCAGCAACTTCGGGATCTATACCTATATTGACAAACCACTCGGTCAGAAGTGAGTGTCTTTCGTAGATCCTTGAAGCGATTTCTTTACCTGATTCCGTAAGAGTGATATATCCTTCATCGGAAACAACGATGTGCTCTTTTTCTCTCAGGTTTTTCATTGCAACAGAAACCGATGACTTCTTAAAGCCCATTTCATTGGCAATATCAACGCTTCTGACTACCGGCTTTTTCTCACTCAGCATCAGAATACATTCAAGGTAATCTTCGACGGATTCATTTTTACGAAGTGCCATATCATATCTCCTTACCGGAAACTTATGTCAGAGCAAATAAACAACACTTTATTTTACCAAATATTTTGGATTTCAGATAGCTTTTATTTATCTCCGAATCCGTCACTCGGATTGCCGGAATTCGAAAGCCTGAGCATCGCCCTTGCCATGGAAGCCCTGCTCATCTCATACTCATGGATACTCTGGTCCTGACGGAGCTGCTCCATAGCCCTTTTGAGTGCCTTTTCGGCCCTGGCTCTGTCGATATCCTCGGGTGCTTCAATGGAATCGACCAAAACAGTAACCATATCCCTCGTGATGTTCACAAGCCCCAGGCCGTTTATGCCTGTTACGGTCACTTCGCTTCCGTCTTCCTCCTCATATCTCAAGCGGATCACACCCTCTTTCAGAGCCATTACCACAGGCTCATGATGGGCCATGATCTGGTACGATCCGTCAAATGCAGGAATCGTCATGCTGATCACACGGCCTTCAAAGAAGGTCTTGTCACTTGCTAAGATTTTCAAATGAAAAACTTCACTCATATCAAAGAGTCTCTGCCTTCTTGATAACGTCTTCTATGGTTCCGACATTGAAAAATGCGTTCTCGGGATAATCGTCCATCTCTCCCGAAAGGATTGCTTTAAAGCCTTTTATTGTCTCGGAAAGAGGCACATATACGCCCTTTACTCCGGTGAAATTCTCCGCAACGTGGAAGGGCTGGGACAGAAACTTCTGGATCTTACGTGCTCTGTAAACGGTGAGCTTATCATCTTCAGAAAGTTCATCCATGCCAAGGATCGCGATGATATCCTGGAGCTCCTTATAATTCTGGAGCGTAGCCTGTACTTTTCTCGCGGTCTGATAATGCTCTTCTCCGACGATATCTGCTTCGAGGATCCTCGAAGTGGATTCAAGAGGATCTACCGCAGGATAAATACCCTGCTCAACGATCTTTCTCGAAAGAACCGTCGTTGCATCAAGATGTGCGAATGTAGTTGCGGGAGCGGGATCGGTAAGGTCGTCCGCAGGGACGTATACCGCCTGAACGGATGTGATACTTCCGTCCCTTGTGGATGCGATCCTCTCCTGAAGCTCACCGAGCTCCGTAGCAAGTGTGGGCTGATATCCTACCGCAGAGGGCATTCTTCCGAGAAGTGCGGAAACCTCGGAACCTGCCTGTACGAATCTGAATATGTTATCTATGAAAAGGAGAACGTCCTTACGCTTTACATCTCTGAAATACTCAGCCATCGTAAGTCCGGTCTGTGCAACTCTCATTCTGGCCCCGGGAGGTTCATTCATCTGACCGAATACCAGAGCGGTACGTCCCAGAACTCCCGATTCCGCCATCTCTCTCCAAAGGTCATTACCTTCCCTGGATCTTTCTCCGACACCGGTAAATATCGAATAACCGCCGTGTTCCTGGGCAACGTTGGTAATAAGCTCCTGGATAAGAACAGTTTTACCTACTCCTGCTCCTCCGAACAGTCCGACCTTTCCGCCCTTCGAATAGGGAGCAAGAAGGTCGATAACCTTAATACCGGTCTCGAGTATCTCTACAACAGGACTCTGATGTTCAAAAGAAGGAGCAGCCCTGTGTATGGACCACTTATCCGCATTATCGAGAGGTCCCTTATCATCAAGTGTTTCCCCGAGAACATTAAAGAGTCTTCCGAGAGTCATCTCACCGACGGGAACCTTGATGGGCTCTCCCGTCTCGACTACTTCCATATGCTTGGAAAGACCTTCAGAAGGTGAGAGCATGATACATCTTACCGTGGTGTCATCAAGGAGCTGTGCCACCTCCATGACTCTGGTCTCACCTTCGACTTCAACGGTGATAGCATCCCTGATAAAAGGTTTTACTTCGGGTGCAAACTCAACGTCGACTACAGGTCCCATTACCTGTACTATAGTTCCTGTTCCTTTATTGGTTATATTTTTCATATATCAGTTTCCCCTCCGGGCTTTGGCCTTTTTCTGTGCCCTTGCCCCGGACGCAACCTCAGTTATCTCCTGTGTGATCATGGCCTGTCTTTCCCTGTTGTATTCGATGGAAAGGGTCCTGATCATCTCTCCCGCATTTCTGTCGGCGGCATCCATTGCCAGCATGCGGTCATTCTGTTCACTGCAGAAAGAATCAACCAGTGCACTGTATATATATCCGGTCAGAACATCGGGAACTATGATGTTCATGACTTCTTCGGCGGACGGATGGAATTTAAGATCGTCTTCATATGATTCTTCAACGGCAAGACGTCCGTCAATCTCTTCGTGTACCAGAGGAAGAAGATGCATGACTCTTGCTTCGCTCGTAAGCTGATCCTTCATTCCGGTATATACGATCGATACATCATCCACTCTTCCGGAATTAAATTCCTCAAGCATCTTGTCGCATATTACCCTCGCCCTGTGAAGTGTGGGATTTTGTGCCGTGTATTTAAACTGACCTTCGAGGTGAACCTTCTTACTCGCAAAATAAGTTCTTCCCGCTTCTCCTACAACATACAAAACCGTCTTTTCATCCCTGCCGAAAAAACTCTCTTCGGTAAGTTTAACGACGTTGTGATTATATGCTCCGGCAAGTCCCTTATCTGCGGTTATAACGATCACGGCATGAGTACGGTCCTTACCCTTCTTCTCCGGCCTTCTGTCCGTATACTTATGCTGCAGATGATCCGAAGTATTCATGATACCAAGGAGCATCTCCTGCATTGCTTCGAAGTACGGATTATTAAGCTCCGCATCCTTCTTTGCTTTACGCAGTTTGGTCGAGGAGATCATATACATGGCATTTGTGATTTTCATGGTATCGCGGACACTTCTGATTCGTCCCGATATCTCTCTTAATCCGGCCATATCATTCCTTTACGCTCATGAATTCACGAAGTTCTTTTCCCGCCAGGTCAACGAGGAAATATTTCTCGTCATCGTTGAGCACACCCATTGTTTCTATATCGGTTACGGTAGCCTGCTGCTCCTCATGGATCTTGGCAAGAAGTTTGTCGGTGAATTCCCTTGCCATCTCAACGGGAACGGTATCGACAACTCCGGAATTGACTATCGTAAGAAGCATAACCTGATCCGCCATGGATCTGGGATGACCGAGCGGCTGCTTTAACAGTTCCATAAGTATTCTTCCGTGACGGAGCTGATTCTTCGTAGCATCATCAAGATCCGAAGAAAACTGCGTAAAGACTTCCATCTCCCTGTACTGGGCAAGATCTATTCTTATGGATCCGGCTGCTTTCTTCATAGCCTTTGTCTGAGCCGCACCACCTACACGGGATACGGACAAACCGACATTGACCGCAGGTCTGAATCCGAGGAAAAAGAGTTCGCTCTCGAGATAGATCTGTCCGTCGGTTATGGATATTACATTGGTGGGGATATATGCGGAAACGTCTCCCGCCTGAGTTTCTATGATGGGGAGTGCGGTGATGGAACCGCCTCCCAGTTCATCGGAAAGTCTCGCACTTCTTTCAAGAAGTCTTGAGTGAAGATAGAATACATCTCTGGGATATGCCTCACGTCCGGGACTTCTTTCAAGCAGCAGTGAAAGCGCTCTGTAAGCAACAGCATGCTTGGAAAGATCGTCATATACTATCAAAACATCCTCGCCCTTATGCATGAAAAACTCTGCGATGGATGTGCCCGAATACGGAGCTATATACTGAAGGGGTGCGGGATCCGAAGCAGTCGAAGAAATAACGACCGTATAATCCATTGCACCTGCTTCCCTGAGGCGGTTAACAAGCCTTGCGATGGTCGATGCCTTCTGACCGATTGCTACGTAAACACACTTTACGCCCTTGCCCTTCTGATTGATGATCGTATCTATTGCGATCGATGTCTTACCGGTCTGTCTGTCACCGATGATAAGTTCTCTTTGTCCTCTTCCTATGGGGAACATAGAATCGATCGATAGAATTCCGGTCTCAAGAGGAGTGTCAACAGGCTGTCTTGCCGTGATAGAGGGTGCCGGAGATTCGATCGGTCTGAAACCTTCCGAATCAAAATCCCTTCCTCCGTCTATGGGCTCTCCGAGTGAATTGAGCACTCTTCCAAGCAGGTCATCCCCTACGGGAATACCTGCTCTCATTCCGGTTCTTGCAACCTCGTCCCAGACTCTTATCTCATCATCCTTACCGAAGAGGATTACACCGCAGTCCTCCTTGCGGATGTCCTGGACCATGCCCTTGAGTCCGCTTGCAAAAATAAGAATCTCACCGTACTCGGCTCTTTCAAGTCCCTTAACTCTTGCAATACCGTCTCCTGCGGATACAACATATCCGGATCTTCTGAAACGTTTGGAGAGTTTGAATTCGTCTACGGTTGTTTTGAGTATGGAAACAACGTCTTCATCTGCTCCCACTTTTCTGCGGATAGCCTGAAGCTTTTCATTAAACTGTCCGAGCCTTCCTCTTGTGCTCCAGTTGTAAACCTCGTTCTCGCACTTGAGGATGAATCCTCCCCCGAGCGAAGGATCCTCTTCAACGGAAAACTCAATGTCCTCCGCTTTTCTGTCATCGGTCACATACTTGCCGAGCACGAAATTCCAGATACCCTGAAGCTGTTCTTCCGTAGGAGGCGTGACATAATATAAAACCACTTTGAATGCGGCTTTTTTACTCATTGACCTGTCCCCCTTACCTTACTTAGCCTGTTCAAGGAATCTGTCATAGAGCTGCTTATCCATTTCTTCGTTCTGATCGGCAGTAACGATTCTCTCTGCAGCCTTTGCAACCATATCGGTTATCTCCTGGTTGGCGCGTCTTAATCTGATCTGTCTTTCTTCCTCCGCCTCTTTGCGTGCGGTGGCAAGAATCTTGTCGGATTCTTTCTTAGCCTGCTCCATCAGACGTTCATACTCGCTCTTTGCCTGATTTCTGGACTCGGTAAAACGACGCTCCTTTTCAGCCTCGATGTCCTTGATAGAATCCTCATACTGCTGCCTGGCCTTATCGGCTTCCTCAAGTTTCTTCTCGGCCTCGGAAAACTGTTCGTCAACCTGAGCCTTTCTGGCATCAAGAATCTTATGCACACGTCCGATCAGAAAGATCTTAACGACTGCAAAAAGGATAAGAACATTTATTATCGTAAACACGAAATTAATATCAAATCTGAGCATTTTTCACCTCTGAAATATTTTCGTTATGATGCGCCGCCCATGAAAAGAATGATAAGTATTCCGATAACGAAAGAATAAATCGCGGTTGCCTCCGCAAGTGCTCCTCCGAGAATGAGAAGCTTCATGATCTTGGAATCGGCTTCGGGCTGACGCGCACATGCATCACATGCCTTTCCTGTTGCCAATCCGAGGCTTACGCCTGCTCCGATACATCCGAGTGCCGCAATACTTGCTCCAAGTGCTACCATTTTGTTTCCTCCTATATAGCCAGCTTATTTGCTTAATTATTCAATAGCTTCTTTGATATACATCGATGTCAAAAATACAAATACGTATGCCTGAAGTAATCCGTCGAATATATCGAAATACAGTGAAAATACTGCAGGCACCAGAACCGGTACGACGGTCTTTAAAAGCTCCATTATAACGAATGCACCGACAACATTGCCGAACAGTCGCATACACAGTGACAATGGCTTGATCCCGAGTTCGAGTATGTTGATCGGCGTTACTATCGCAACGGGATGAGTAAAGCCCTTGAGCCATCCTCCCACTCGTTTCTTCCTGATCGCCGCAGCCTGCACGATCACGATACTCATTATCGCAAGTGCGGCGGTTACGTTCAGATCCTTGGTCGGCGGTTTCATTCCTATCAGGCCTATCGTGTTGGATAATCCGATGAATATGAGAACCGTCAGCAGGTACGGAATGTACTCCTTTCCCTCTTCTCCGACCATACTTTCTATCAGGCCTTCCGCCTTTTCAACGAGCCATTCGGCCAATGCCTGCCTTCTCGAAATATGGTCGACTCTCATGCCCGAAGTAAGTATCAGACAGAGCACCAGGACTATTCCGATCACTATCCAGCTTACGACCACGGACTCCGCAATGTTTATCGTGTATCCCGACACGGTAAAAGAAAACGCATCCGCTGTCTCGAGCTGTTCCATTAACTCTTCAGCTATATGCTCCATAATCCTTACCCTTTCGTTTTTTTCTTGCCCGGGAGTTTTTTGGGAACTCCCTTTTTACCGGATGTCTTCTTTTTCGAAGCCTGTTTTTCCTCTATGACGCCCTGGACCATGTCAATCCATTTATCAACGGACTCCGTAAATTCTCCCCAGCCTTCTTTGACTTCATCTCTGGCACTGCCTCCGGTATTTTTGATAAGTCCGTTAAGAACTTCCTTGAGAAACTCTCTTTCTCCGTCTTCCATCCTGTCGTATCCGTCGAGCATCTGCCGTATGCTCCTGACCGGATTAAGTGCAATGGAGACAAGATCGTTATCCTCACATGCGTCCGCAACTTCAAATACACAGTCTATAAAACGGCTCCTGGCACTCTTATCCAGTCCTTTAAGCCAGTTTGCCATAGCGGTATTTACCACCTCGGCGCTCTTGCTGAGAGAATCCTCATAGGCAAAATCGATGCCGTCGACGATCCAATTATAGGGATCGTGCTGCAGGATCCCTGCCGCCTTGTTTTTAACCACGGTGTAGATGTCATCCGTTTCAAAGATCATGCCTATAAGCGAACTTTTGGGAACAAATTTGTGGTATCTGTCCCTGATACCTGCATAATCCAGTTTATTTCTTACATCCTCCCTGATCGCGGGACCGTCAAAACTGTATATGCCCATTATACGCTTTTTTACGGATGCGGGAGCGGCCGATGAAGCGTAAATTGCGTTAAGCCCGCCCTTGGAGTGACCGCCCACATAGAAATTGCCGTTTAACACTTTGGCGGCCTCTTTAAGGTATTTTACGGCTTCTTTTTCGCCGGGTATCTCTTCCATTATCGAAAGATTTGCATCTTCCTTCCAGCCCACCATATTTTCATCGGTTCCTCTGTATGCCACATAATCGATCCCTTCAGGGAATCTGAATGTGACCGCAGAAAACTGTATCTCCCTTTCATCACCAATGATATTCACGTACCAGTCAAGCTTCAGATCTCCGAATCTTACGCTTTCGGACATCAGCTTAAACAGCTTTCTGTTAGGCTTTTCATATCTCTTATCGGAAAAGAGATCGTCGAATTTCGGGTGGTTTTTGATATCCGTAAGACTCACAAAAGAATCCATATCATCGGGTCCCGGAACAATGCCGTCAAATTTCAGATATGAAAACTGGGATAATATAAGAGCATCGACCTCACCGAACGGGAGGCGTTTGAAGGTTTTATTTCCGAATTTTTCAAGATATTCCAGAACGGTATCAGCCATATCCGGCTCCTTTTCACTTATCAGAAAAGTGTTGTTGTCAGTCTGTGTTAATAGTATGATACTAAGGTCAAACGTACAAAAACAAATAACAAGGAGCAGTCATGGACAATAACAAATGGACACCAAAAAGAATATGTGCGATCCTGGTGATCATATTTTTGGTGATGATATATGTGATGACGCTGATCGTTGCGATCGTCTGGCCCGGAAATGGCGCCAAGCTTTTTGCTATCTGCCTTTTCGCCACTGTCATCGTGCCTATAGTTGCCTACGCATATATCTGGGTCTACGCTCAGATAACCGGTAAAAGAACCATTGCTTCAGTTCCCAAGGTAGAGGGTGAAGAACTTCTTAACAGGGATACCGAAGCCTGTACCGATGAAGCACCTTCGGATACTCCCGTTTCCAAGTAATCAGTATACCACAAGAGACGGTATATATCTGTGACAAATCAGTTCCCGGATGACAATCCGGGAATTTTTATATTCAGATCTTAACTCCGAGACTTCTCATATCCTCGTTTGCCTTATCGGGATTCGTAAAAACAAATGAATTATACCCGCATTCAATGGCTGCTTTGACATTTTTCTCGGTATCGTCAAAGAATATGCACTCGGATGCGACAAGGTCATATCTGTCCAAAAGGAGCTTATATATGGCAGGATCGGGTTTTATAAGCCTTTCCTCATAGCTGTATATACCGCCGTCACAGTGCTTATCAAATTCAAGTGCATCCCTGCATTCCAGATATGCCTTTTCGGAGAAATTGGAAAGGTAAAATACCTTATATCCCGCAGCTTTTATCTGCTCTATCCAGGGAATCGCATAGTCCCTTTTTGTTACCATGCCCTTCAGATCAGCAAAAACGGTTCTGAGAATATCACCTATCTCCGGATCGAGGGCTGCAAAGTTTTCCACCACCTCATCATAGCTGATCGCACATCTGTCGAATTCATGCCAATAAGTGGTATCTACAGTACATTTCTCAACCCTGTCTATCATGGCTTCATCCAGTCCCTTATCCTTAAGGAATCCTCTGTACCTGAAGTCTGTCAGGACATTACCTATGTCAAATACAATATTTCTGATCATTTAAAACTCCTAAAAAAAGGGTCAAGGCTGCCTATGCACCCTGACCCCATTGCCTTTTATTTACTTTGAAAGAGGTGACTTTCTGTAGATGATATCGTCTCTTGAAGGTCCGTTGGATATCATGGTAATGGGATATCCAATCTCTTTTTCAATAAACTCTACATAGTCACGGCATTCCTGGGGAAGATCCTCGTACTTCTTGATTCCCCTGATATCTGTCTTCCATCCCTTGAATGTCTTAAGAACGGGCTTGCACTTCTCAAGCTTGGATGTAACAGGGAAATCCTTGATCTCCTTGCCGTCAAGCTCATAAGCTACGCATACGGGAATCTCATCAAGGTACTTGAGGATATCGAGAACGGTGAACGCTACATCGGTGGTACCCTGAAGCCTGCATCCGTACTTGGAAGCTACGCAGTCAAACCAGCCTACTCTTCTGGGACGTCCTGTGGTTGCGCCGTACTCTCCGCCGTCTCCGCCGTGCTTTCTGAGCTCCTCAGCCTCATCGCCGAAGATCTCGGAAACGAATGCGCCTGCACCTACGGCTGATGAATATGCCTTACATACGGTAACGATCCTCTTGATCTCATAAGGAGGTATTCCGGCACCGATTGCACCATATGAAGCAAGTGTCGAGGAAGAGGTAACCATGGGATAGATTCCGTGATCGGGATCTTTCATGGTTCCGAGCTGACCCTCAAGGAGGATCTTCTTGCCTGCCTTAAGTGCTTCATCAAGGAAAAGAGAAACATCGCATACATAAGGAGCGATAAGATCTCTGTACTCTCTGAGAGTTTTAAGAACATCTTCCGGCTTGATCTCGGGCTTGTGATAAAGCTCTCTTAGGAGAACATTCTTCTGAACCAGTACTCTGGGTACCTTCTCTTCAAGAAGCTCATCATCGAAAAGCTCGCTTACCTGGAAGCCGATCTTGGCATATTTATCGGAATAGAAAGGAGCGATTCCCGACTTGGTGGAACCGAATGACTTGCCTGCAAGTCTCTCCTCTTCGTATTCATCGAATAGAATGTGGTAGGGCATTACAACCTGTGCACGGTCGGATACGAGGATGTGGGGCTTTGGAACCCCCTTCTCCACAAGACCGTTGATCTCCCCTACAAGGAGAGGAATGTTGAGTGCAACACCGTTACCTATAATAGAAGTTGTATGTGAATAGAACACTCCCGAAGGAAGCGTATGGAGTGCGAACTTACCGTAGTTATTAACTATGGTGTGTCCTGCATTTGCTCCGCCCTGAAATCTGATGATAATATCGGAATCCTGAGCAAGCATATCTGTCATCTTGCCCTTTCCTTCATCGCCCCAGTTAGCGCCTACGATCGCTGTGACCATTTACATTTCCGCCTTTCTTAAACCAGTCTGTTTACAAACCTTATGTATTATAAGACAGCACTTTCATTTAGTAAAGTACTAAATCAAACATTGATCTCCGCTTCAAGTCCGAGAGCCTCTGCATTGGCCTTAAGTACGGGTCTTACGACATCTCTGAGATAAACTTCCGTCTGTCTGGGAGCGCGTCCTACATAGTTCTCGGGCTTAAGTGTCTTCTTAAGATCATCAAGATTCATTCCAAAATCGGGATCGGCTGCGATCATCTCAAGAAGATCGTTGTCCCTTCCCTCTTCCTTAACATGCTTTCCGGCTTCCATGGAGAGAGTTCTGATCTTCTCGTGAAGCTCCTGTCTGTTTCCTCCGTTCTTAACCGCATCCATCATGATATTCTCGGTAGCCATGAAAGGAATCTCAGCCATGAACTGCTTCTCGATAACCTTGGGATAAACCTTCATTCCGCCGGGAGCGGTAATGTTCATGCAAAGATCGAGGATTCCGTCGGTGGCAAGGAAGCCTTCGGGAACGGAAAGTCTCTTGTTTGCGGAGTCATCCAAGGTTCTCTCAAACCACTGAACACTTGATGTGATGGCGGGATTGAGAGCATCAACCATTACATATCTGGAAAGAGAGGCAATCCTCTCGCTTCTCATGGGATTTCTCTTGTATGCCATTGCGGAAGAACCGATCTGGCTCTTTTCGAAAGGCTCCTCAACCTGCTTTAAATGCTGGAGAAGTCTTATATCGTTGCTCATCTTGTGAGCTGATGCTGCGATTCCGGCAAGCACATTGATGACTCTGGTATCCACCTTACGTGAATAGGTCTGTCCGGATACGGGATAAACATCGTCAAATCCCATCTTCTTAGCGATCATGGGATCGATCTTATCGATGGTCTCGTCATCTCCGTTGAAAAGTTCCTTAAAAGATGCCTGGGTTCCGGTAGTTCCTTTCGATCCGAGAAGCTTAAGGGATCCGAGAACATAATCAAGATCCTCAAGGTCGATCATAAACTCATTGATCCAGAGAGTTGCTCTCTTTCCTACGGTAGTGGGCTGAGCAGGCTGGAAATGAGTAAATGCAAGAGTGGGAAGATCCTTATATTCATCAGCAAACTCTGCAAGGTTTGAAATAACATTGAGGAGTTTCTTGCGGATAAGAAGGAGTGCTTCCTTCATAAGGATGATATCGGTATTGTCTCCGACGTAGCAGCTGGTTGCTCCGAGGTGGATGATTCCTGCCGCCTTGGGACACTGCTGTCCGTATGCGTAAACATGGCTCATTACGTCGTGACGAACCTGCTTCTCACGCTCTTTAGCCACATCATAATTGATATCCTCGGCATGGCTCTTAAGCTCATCGATCATCTCCTGGGTGATGACGGGCTTGCCGTTCTCAGAAAGTCCGAGCTCCATCTCGGTCTCTGCGAGTGCGATCCAGAGTTTTCTCCAAGTACGGAATTTCTTATCCTGTGAAAAAATAAACTGCATCTCCCTGCTTGCATAACGCTCTGAGAGAGGACTTGTGTAACGATCTGTAGCCATGGCAATTCCTTTCTGAAATAAACGGTCGGTAAACTATTACGCAAAACAGCGGAGTTTTTACACTCCGCGTTTTATTTTATAACTCTTTGCCTGTAAGAAGTTTGTAAGCCTGCAGATATTTCTCGATCGTCTTATCGACAATCTCCTGAGGAAGGGTCCAGTCGTGCTTTCCGTCGTTAGCCTTGAGCCAGTCGCGGGCAAACTGCTTATCGAATGAAGGCTGTCCTTTTCCTGCCTCATATCCGTCGAGGGGCCAGAATCTGGAGCTGTCGGGAGTGAGCATCTCGTCTGCAAGAACGATGTTTCCGTCCTTATCGAGTCCGAACTCGAACTTGGTATCTGCGATGATTATTCCTCTTGAAAGAGCATATTCAGC
Organism: Lachnospiraceae bacterium; assembly: GCA_018056425.1. Lineage (GTDB taxonomy): Bacteria > Bacillota > Clostridia > Lachnospirales > Lachnospiraceae > AC2028. The sequence continues at coordinate 20,428 of JAGPFR010000005.1, read as the reverse complement.
GCACTTCTTATAAAGAGTGATGGTAAGATCCTTAAGCTTTGCAGCGTACTCCTCGCCCTTTCCGGGATAAAACTTCTCGAGGTGGGCGATCGACTGCTCGTAAGAAATGTTCTCGTCGTGATCACCGATCTCAGCCTTGGTGGAAGGGGTATAGATGGGCTCAGGGAGTTTCTCGCTCTCTTTAAGTCCCTCGGGAAGGGTGATTCCGCAAACGGTGCCGTTCTTCTGATATGAAGCCCAGCCGCTTCCGGTTATATAGCCTCTTACGATGCACTCAAGAGGAAGCATCTCAAGCTTTCTGCACATCATTGAATTACCGATAAACTGAGGCTGTCTGAAGTACTCGGGCATCTCATTATTGTCTACGGTGATCATGTGGTTGGGAACGATGTCCTTGGTAAAGTCGAACCAGAACTTTGAGATCTGGGTAAGGACGGTGCCCTTCTTGGTAACGATGTTGTGGAGGATCACGTCAAAGCAGCTGATCCTGTCAGTTGCGACCATGATCAGAGAGTCTCCGTTGTCATAGATCTCTCTTACTTTTCCCTCTTTAACCGGCTTAAGTTCTTCCATTTTTTATCTCCTCTTTCGGGTCAGTTTAAAGACCCAAATAATATACACTTTTATGCCCCCGCTTGCAACAACTATCCATTGTTACGCATCGGTCTGTATCACAGGTTTATTAAGTCTCGGGGTCGAATTTTTCGGTCATTTCAAGGATTTCACCGGCGTACATGGGATAGGCCTTGGCAAGGTCGGTGATCTCGTCCTTGGCTGAGCGTGCCCTGGTCTCGTTATAATCGATCTGCTCGCGGAGCGACTGGCGCCTTAAGATGTATCCGTGACGAAGTTCGACCATTTCGCGTTTATCGAGAAGGGCCGGGATCTGGTCCAGCCATCTTCTGGGTCTGGCTACATGGTATTTGCCGAGGAGCCTGATAAGATCGTCCTTTGCAATCTCGGAACCTGCGGAGTTTTCGTTAAATGCTCTTCTTTCCTCAGCTTCCTGCTGATACATGCCCCAGAGATCGTCGAGCTCCTTACCGTTCTTACAGTCGAACTTGATGTAGAGATACTGGAGAAGATTCCTGTTATTTACGTATCTGATCTTAACGGTGTTCTGAAGCTGGATGAGCTTGCCCATATTTCCGGATGCTTTGGACAGTTCCTTATTCGCATCCATAAACCTGACGCATACTACCGTAAGAGCTATCGCAACAGAGGCTATCGTCAGGAAATATCCGATGTAGACATTCATGCCGAATGCAAACTGCATTACCGCCAGTATGATCAGAAGAGCCAGAGCGGATACCGTAAAAATAACCGCCATTCCGCGCATGTTCTCCATGGTCTCACCAAGTTCCGATTCCCTGAACGCAAGTGCTTTTCTCTCTCCGTCAAGGCGTTTTAAATCCTTCTTGATAAGAACTGCCATGCGTTCGTTTTCTTTTATCTTGGTAAGACCTTCGGGGATTTCTTTTTCTCTTCTGCGGAGCGATGCAAACTGCTCATCGGTAAGAGGGGATTTCCTCGTTCTGAACTTCTCAATATCGCTTTCGTAGTTTTCTATCTGTCTTGCGAGAGTATCGATCTCTCGCCTGGACTTATCGGGAAGAGCTTCGATCTCCTCCATATCCTTCAGATACGAAGTTACTAGATCGTACTCATTCCGGAGGGCTTCCATTTCCCTGCTTCCTTCGGCTATCTGCTCAAGGCATTCCGCAACATATCTCGTGCGCTGAGTCTGGTCATGAAAATCAATGCCTTCCCTGTCATATACGATCTCCTCGTTTTCCTCTTCGGTGAAGGCATTAATCTTTTTGGATGCAATTTTAAACAGATTAGATAAAAATCCCATTTAATTAACCGGCATACGGCTTCTGTATTTTTCTTTGAGTCCTTCGAGAATGTGCTCGTTATCGCGTGCTAAGTCGTTATAGTCCAGGGACTCCTTGGTCTTTTTCATTATCTGGTGTGACATACCTTCGCCGCAGGATTCGTACTCTTTTTTCAGAGCATCGATCTCTCCGTCGATGGCTATCGAATCCGGTCCGAGGTCGGGATGGACCGCAACATATTTAACAAACTCGGGGCCGGGCATGGAGAGCCTGAGTGCTGCAATATAGCTGTGGCGATGCGCCTGCGTTTCTTCGCACTCACATGCTTTCTTAAATGAAGCGGCGGCAAGCCTGTACTTCATCATCCCGGCATAAGAACAGCCGAGATTGTGATATACATTTCCGAGAAGTGTAAGGGATGCCTGTGAATTATTGTTCTCGAGGCCTCCGCACTTTGCAATGACATTTCTGTATGCGTGGATCGCAGCCTCGAAGTTTCCGGATTCCGCAAGGTTATCTGCCTGCTTCTTCTGCCTTTCAAGGGTGGACATTCCAACGCCCATGGTCAGGGTCTTGCAGACTTCGAATACCGTTGCCCTGTCAAAGAGTCCGGTGTACTCCAGAATATATCTGCAGAAATCGCCGAGACTTCCTTTCGAAGCAATGATGCCTGCGAGAGCATCTGCAAGTTCCTTGAGACCGAGATCCCTGTAGATCCACTCGAGAAGCGGCTTGTTCATTATCTGCTCATCGATAAGAACGGCATTTTCCCTGAAGGCAACACAAAGCTCCTCTATGCAATAAACCGGGATTTCGATTGCCGGCATTACATAGGGGACCTGAGAATATATTCCGATGCTGAGAGATATTCTTGATGCCATTACGGAAGTTTGATCTCCTCTTCCCATTTACGGGCCTTGGTCTGCGTAAACGCTCCGAGTCCCTTGTCTTCTATAACCACGCTGAGCTGTCCGGGACCGGACATGGTCGCGGTCAGTCTCATTCTTGTAAGTTCTCCTTCATAGCCTTCGAGCGTGATGATCACGTCCGAATTTCCTCCGCCGATTATTGACGAGAGTGTAAGTGTTACATCATTTCCGCCGGATATGTAGAATTCCAGTCCCGCTTCAGCTTCATACCAGCATGTGCCGGCATCGAGCAGTGCATAGTACACATCGCTTCCCTGACTTAAGATGTTCATTCCGATATTTGCGGAAAGCTTGTCATCGCCGAGGAATATGTAAGGCGAAGGCTCACCTGAATTTTTCAGTTTCTCCAGAAGTGCATATACCGCACCCTTGGAAAAGAGATTGGTTCCGCCGTAAACCTTACCCCTGCTGCACATGAACTTAAGAGAATTTGGAATGGACTCTTCGGCAAAATCCTCACCCACCAGATAGTAGGAATATTCCTGGCCGAATTCCCTTCCGCCCTGAGCTGCTTTAAGAAGCAGATTGTCAAGTTCATCGGGAAGCGCTCCTCTTCCTGCGGGAAGTTCGAAAAACGCATTCTCGGCATATACAACCTGAGGAGTAGTGTGCCTGTTGACAGGCAGTTTGGTCTGGGTAATGTATTTGTCATCCACGGTGAACAAAATGGGATTCAAACGCATCCTGTCATCGCCCTGGTTTGAAACGTAGTAGAAAAAGCTCTCCGAATGACTCAGGAAAAATACTTTATCGGTCTTGATATGAAGACTCTTTAAGCATTCCTTTATCAGATCCATGGCTCTGTCGGTAACTTCGGGAAGCGTAAACATTACGGCTTCCATTCTGTCCGATGAACCGACACTCTGGAGAAGACCGAACGCTCTCTTCAGATACAGTGTAAGGAGTGAATCCGCACCGTATACGAGACCGTCTATCTGGGTATCCTCACCGGTAAGTGCCTTGCTGTAAAGTCCTGTCACAAGAATGCTTTCTCCTGCATCTGCGGATGTGAAAGCTTCTTTACCGAAAAACCACTGTCCTGCTCCGTGTCTCTTGGAAAGTGCAACGGGAATGACATACTCTTCGCTTCCCGCGACCAAAGAGACCGTACGGATATCACCGCGGTCAGAACAGTAACTGATACCGCAGGAAATATCGCTCAGGTCAAAGCCGACAATATATCGTTTTCCGGAGCTTCCAAAGCCCCCGGGAAGTTTAAGCATATTACTCCAAACTGAACAACTTCTTGTTCAAATATTCTTTCCTGTAATACTCGTCGTAGAGCTTATCAAATGTGTCATAGTCCTGAAGAGTATTGCTGACCAGCATATCGGATATAAGTCCGAACTCCGACCCTTCCGCAGAACCGAGCACATCGTTTTTCCTGAGAACGCCGCTGGTCTTAAGTTCCGATCCCGCAGCCGTTTCCTCGGTTATGTAATACTGTACGCACTCTCCGAAAAAGAGAACGAATTCTTTGAAGCATACTCCGCCGCACACATCCCTCATACGCTCTTCGCGGTACTTGCAGTCTTCCTCGGAATCGCCCGCAAAGGTGTAATGGATAACAGCGGTATTTCCCTCGGATGCCCTGTAATCTATGATCGTGCGATCGTGCATTACATCAAGTACTTCGAGAAGACTTGTACGAAGTTCTCCTTCGGGGAAAGCATCCTCCGACAAAAAGCTCTGGAACATTCCCAGATGAATACGGTCTTTCATCATCATGTTCAAAAGTGCGATTATCCTTACCCTTATCTCGTCGGTGATCTCCTTGGGAGATTCCGAATAGTACTTCAGGTAAGCAAGCGCAGCTTCCTTGGGAAGATTCGTCCAGTTCTCTTCGTATTTTCCGAGCTGTGCAAAAACGCCGGGTGCGATCAGCTTCTCATGTACAAAGTAGTCGTAGCAGGACTGAAGAAGGAATGCTCTTACCACTTCGGGATCCGGATCGTCTATCAGGTAATCTTCGAAGATCTCGTTTCTCTCACCGACAAATGCTCCGCTGTATAGCATCTGGATGATCATCCTCTCTTCTAAGCCCTTACGGTTTACGCCGTATCCTCCGGACATCTTCCAGATATTCCTCAGATCCTTGCACTGACCGGCATAATGATCGGACAGATACTGAAGAATGATTCCGTCTTTCTTTCCGAGACTCACACAATATATCGCGGATGCGGTAAGTATCTCATCCTCACCCTCGGTATCGATAAGTCTTCTGTCAAGGAAGGTCTGCATATATCTGGGATCCGCAAAATAGGGTCCGCATGCTTTGATCAGATCATATATGGGCCTGTAGTCCGCGGTCATGAGCATCAGTCTCATAACCTCGCATTTATCCTCGGCATTCATAAGTCCGGGATGCAGAGTTTTCAGACCGTTTATAAGCGACAGTCTGTCGCCCTTGAGCGCGAAATAATCAAGAAGCTTTAACTTGTATGAATCGGCAACGCTTCTTTCCAGCTCTTCCGATGCGGCCAGATTCTGATATCTGAGGATGTTACTCTCATCAACAACTTCCTCTCCCTTTGCGGAATTAAGGATGTTCATGTTGAATCTGTCATTGTCATATACGCAGTCTGCAACCGCTTTTATGAACTTGCCCGGAAGCATCAATTTCTCAAGCGTATAATCCGAACTCTTTACATATCTGTTTCCGTAAGAATCCTCGAGTGCAACGATGTAGTCATTGCCGTATACCGATATCCATCCGTTGCCTTCTCCGAGCTTGTATTCCCAGGGGGACTTGAATCCCTTTTGATATACATACGCCTTGACATACTTCTGATCCGATGACTGGAGCCATACGGAGTAAAGCATGTCGGCAAAGATCCTGGCATTATTCCTGTCAAGGGATGCGGGATTGATTACATCGTAATAAACCGCTGCAAGATGTCTTGTAATAACTCCCTTGCCTATCTGCTCCATTGCAAAGCTTTCCATCTTGGGCAGATATACATCAAAGAGAGGTCCGATATCTCTCTTGTGTCTGATCACATAGTGATAAAGGCTTCCGGTATGCAGCGCATCAAGAGTATCGGACATTGAGAAATATTTGAGAACATTCATCGGGATGTCCTCAAATGAATCCTCGCCGAGACTCATTATGTAATTCTCATACAGATTGGTGAGTCTGATATCTTCAAGAGCCGCTCTCTTATACCAGAGAGCAGCCTGCTCGTCACGTCTGAAGCTTCTGATAAGCTGTGAGCAGATCTCTTCAAGTATACGGTTATCGGGGCTGACCTTATACATCTCCTCAAGCGCTCTTAAGAGCATGGGAAGTGCGGCACGGCTTCTGCCCGAAATGTAGAGAAGGTTTTCTTTGATATCTTCTGCGAGTATTCCCCTCTTAAGTCCGAAGAGAATTGTTCTTAAAGTGAATCTGTCAGGCTCGGATGCAAGCGAAGGGTCTTCTTTTAACAGAAGTGTTCCCTCGGCATAAATGGCAGGGCTGTTGCAGCCCTCCTCGCTGAGCTTTCTGAGCTCATTCCAGAATGCGGCCGAGTCATTGTTCTCCGCGAATCTCGCCTTCGCATATATCCATCTCACACGCCAGTCATCCCTGAAACGCTTGGACATTTCCTCGAGATGCTTGCGGGCCTTGGCCGCAGTTTTATCATCACCCGTATGGATGAGCAGATAATCAAGATATGCGTTATCAAGAACAAGGGACTTTGAATCCGCTGTTCTCCTGTTATCGTTCTTATCGAGAAGCTGCGAAGCGTAATCGCAGGTCCACTGTGCTTCGCTGTCCCTTCCCTGAAGCATAAGGATATGCGCCTGCATGAGTTTGGCGGTTATGTCATACTCATCAAGCGTCAGTATATGATCTATCAGTCTGCTTACTTCGGCGATATATGTATTTCTCTCTATCTCACCGAGGATCTTGCTTACATATATCTTGGTAACTCTGACAAAAAGAGTTTTCTTGGAATGCTCCTCACCCGCAGTCTTGCTCTTTCCGCCGACGCTGAGCCAGACGGGAATGACAAGCTCTGTGTATGAATTGGACAGGATTATCTTGCCGGGATGAAGTCCCGAAGCACATGCCGATGAATCAACGAAGAATTTGAGCGAGCAGATATTTCCCGAAAAATCTTCAGCCTTTAAAACGGAAGTCTCCGAGAAAAGAAAACCGCCTTCACATTTAACATCAAGATGAGTGTAGCCCCATCCGTCCTTACCGATCTCGATATTTACTTCCTTAAGTCCCAGACCGCGCTCTGACGAAGGAACGGAAATATTAACCTCACCCGCTCTGAAAGAATAGGTTACTCTGTTCTTCTTGCCGGCATATATGAGGAACTCCTCCATATTCAGTTCATTGCCCCTCTGCACAGAAAGAGCCTTATAAGCAAGCTTAGTCTGCGTATCGGAATCAGCTATGACATAGGGGAAATTTCTGGAATAGAAAAGCTGAAGTGCTTCCTTCCACTCAGCCCTTGCAAGGTTGGTGAAATGGAAAAGATTTTTAACGGGTCCTATCGAAGAATCGGGAACCGATCTTACGATATTGACCGAAAAAGGAATATAGTATTCACCCATATTGGAAATGACGGAGAAAACGCCTTTGACATTGTCTCCTTCATTGCAATAAGCGGGATTTAATCTGTATGTTATCTCGGAGTCTTTACCCGTAAGGGTATCGGAAATGAGCACCATCCTGAGATCGGATGATACCACCTTTCCCTCGGGTATCGCGTTTGATGATGAATAAACGTGGAAGGAACCTTCGTATTCCTCACCTGCGAGAACGTCCAATTCTATCCTGGAACAGGAAAAATCAAGAGAAAGATCTTCAGATGTGTAATTGCCCTGTAATATTCTCGAAAGAACCCGGCGCATGTATCCTTCTCCACCTTCACAAAGATACATAAAGTATACCAAAAAAAGCCTGTTTAGTAAACCAAAAACGCCCCGAAGAAACACAGGTTTCTTCGGGGCAAACAGCACTTTTTATGAGATTACTTTTCTCCTGCGAGCATGAGGAGAATATCGTTGCTTCTGGCGATGAATGTTGCCATATCATCGGCTGAAAGAGGAGCCTGCTGGATCTTGGCAAGATCATAAAGCTGCTCGCAGATCATGCGGGTATTTTCGCCGTCTTCATGCTCGGTTACATACTTTACGAGAGGATGTCCGGCATTAAGGATAAGGGTCTCTCCCTCACTTCCGAAATCACCCATATCCATTCCTCTTGCGGAATACATCTTCATCATATCCTGCATTCTGCGTGTCTCTTCGGAAAGGGTCAGCATGGAAGCGACCTTCTTGTTCTTAAGCTTCTCAACCTTGATGGTGATCTTATCCTTCTTGAGGACCTTCTTCATGATGCCCTCAACCTTGGTTGTAAGCTCTGCAAGCTCTTCCTCCGCTTTCTTGGAAGTCTTGGTCTTCATAGCGTCGATGACATCGGCATCGATACGCTTGAATCTGATGCCTTCATTCTTGCTCTCAAGCTGCTGAATAAAAGGCATATCGATATTGTGGGTAAGGATGACCGCATCCATCTTGGCAGCCTTGAACATTGCAATGTACTGGCTCTGCTGCTGGGGATCGGTAACGTAGTAGATGGTCTTTTCCTTCTTCTCGTCATCCTTCTTGTCGGCATCATCCGTATTTTCGGAGCTTTCTGCCTGCTCGTCAGTCTTATCCTCACTCTCTTCATCTTCCTCACCGTCGATGGGCTTGGTCTCAAGACACTCGGGAAGGGTAAGGTACTTTCCGTCGATGTTCTTGAAGAGGATGTAGTCGTTCATCTTGGTACAGAACTTATCATCCTTGAGGCATCCGAACTTGATGAAAGGAGCGATATCATCCCAGTACTTCTCGTAGTCTTCCTTCTCGGTCTTGCACATTCCGGAAAGCTTCTCCGCAACCTTCTTGGAAATGTACTCGGAAATCTTGGCTACAAAGCCATCATTCTGAAGAGCACTTCTCGATACGTTGAGAGGAAGGTCGGGACAGTCGATGACACCCTTAAGAAGCATCAAAAACTCTGGGATGACTTCCTTGATGTTGTCTGCGATAAATACCTGGTTATTGTAAAGCTTGATGGTTCCCTCAAGAGAATCATATTCCATATTGATCTTGGGGAAATACAGGATACCCTTCATGTTGAAAGGATAATCCATATTCAGATGGATCCAGAAAAGAGGCTCCTTGTAATCATGGAATACCTTACGGTAAAACTCCAGATACTCTTCTTTGGTGCAGTCGGAAGGAGTTCTTGTCCAAAGAGGATTAGGATCGTTTATAAGCTCGGGACGCTTTTTGATCTTTAATCTCTCTTTGCCCTTAACTTCCTCGGTTCCGTCTTCTTTTTTCTCTACTGTGGGGTGGATCTCTTCTACGACTACATCGTCATCTCTCTTATCTTCAAGGTCGATGGTCTCGGTTGAGTCATCACCTGCCTTGGACATGAAGATCTCGGTGGGCATGAATCCGCAGTACTTCTTAAGGACTTCCCTTGCCTTGTATTCGTTGCAGAACTCAAGACAGTCATCGTTTACAAAAAGTGTGATCTTGGTTCCGACCTCAGCCTTATCTCCGTCAGACAGCTGATATGAGGTGCTTCCGTCGCACTCCCAGTGAACGGGCTTTGCTCCTTCTTTGTATGAAAGAGTATCGATATGAACCTCATCTGCGATCATGAATGCGGAATAAAAACCTAGTCCGAAATGTCCGATGATCTGGTCGGAATTGCTCTTATCCTTATATTTCTCGATGAAATCGGTAGCTCCGGAAAATGCGATCTTGGTGATGTATTCCTCAACCTCATCGGCAGTCATTCCGAGACCGTTATCGATGATGGTAATGGTCTTTTCCGCAGGATCAAGAACAACGTCTATTCTGCCCTTGAATCCTTCGGGAAGCTCGTACTCACCCATCATATCCAGCTTCTTAAGCTTGGTAACGGCATCGCATCCGTTTGATACGAGCTCACGATAGAATATATCGTGGTCCGAGTACATCCACTTCTTGATTATCGGGAATATATTTTCGCTGTCTATTGAAAGATTTCCCTTTTTTTCGTTCATATAAATCGCCTCCTTACAGCGCGTAATACCAAACCACGATTATCATCTTATGACCGCACATTTTTAAAGTCAAGAAAAAATTAGCACTCTTTTAACAAGAGTGCTAACAAAGTGTTCGAAACCATTGATTTTACTGCATTTGCGGAGTTCTAAAAGTTTTATAAAAGGTGAGCCATTTCTTAATCCTCGTCCATATCGGCGAGGTACAGGTCATGGATCATATCGAGCTGAGCGATCATAGTGGTCGCTTCTCTCCCGTAAGCCTTGGAACATTTATGGGAGACCTTCGCGTGCTCTTCCTGATGGTCGTCCATCTCAACAGTCATTTTGACCGCACCGATCTCAAGTTCCCTGTCAAGGTGTGCGATAACCTCATCAATGAACTCATCGGTAGCCTCCCTTTCGGGATATTCGATTCCTCTGTATTTTTCTTCGTTCATAACGATCAGCCTTCCGCGGAATTTTCAAATCCGGCCTCTACATTGGCAGCTCTGAGGAGTGATCTTATCGAATTGCGGTCGAGATTGATCTGTTCTCCGAAGGGATTGATGGATACGCCCTTAACATCATTTACTGAAAGTGCATAATCAAGGATCCAGATGATACCGGTCTCAAGAAGCTCATGTCCTACGCCGAGATTCTTCTGCTCGTTTCCGGTGAAAACAGGGATCCATACTCCATCGGAAGCTCCGACTAAAGAGATGGAAATGGGGCGTGATCCGTCCGCATTCTTTTCACCCGCAACATCATCGAAAGACGCTCCCTTTTTGAGGATCCTTACAGAAGTCAGAACGGTCTCGTTTCTGTTTATGAAATCGACAAGTGCTTCCCTGAACTCAAGATCCGTCTCATCATTTTTACGGAAAACATAGGAATTAACCGCTTTCTCAAGCTTTGCACAAGCATCATTAAGAGCCATCTCACACCTCCGGTCATTTTACGATCACTCGTATCTGAAATCAGCAGAATCGTTTTTGAAATTGGGATTGAAGCATGCATCGAATCCCTTCATCGCGGGATGAAGTTCATAGAGTCTCTCCATCTCGGCTATTCTCCTCTTGGTCTTCTCACTGTCTTTCTCATCAAGTCCTCTGCTTACCGACTCGTAGTGGGTAAGTGCAACATCGGGTCTTAATACATTCCTGTATCCCTTTTCAAGAAGCGAGAAGCAAAGTGCAACATCGTTATAAGCGATGGTAAGAGTCTCTTCAAATCCGCCGACTTCCCTGAATTTATCGGCGGTAACCATAAGCGCGGCACCGGTAACGATCGCGAAATTGTAAGGTAGAAGATTTCTTCCGCCGTACATGACAATGTTCTTATCCTCGATGCCGTAGAAAGCATGTCCGGGACCTGCAGCGGTATTTACGACGCCGCAATGCTGGATGGCACATCCCCCGGGATAATAAAGCTTGCATCCGACAGCTCCCACATGAGGAAGCTTTGCATGGCCTGCCATAGCAGAAAGCCAGCCGTCACCGTGAACTTTGATATCATCATTCAGGAAGAGGATGATATTTCCCTTTGCATGTGATGCGCCTATATTGCACATCCTAGAGAAATTAAACTTGAGAGGCTCGTATACATATGAATCACCGTAGCCCTCAAGAAGCTTTGCATACTTTTCTTTGTTTTTGTCGCTTGATCCGTTATCGACTACGATGACCTCGAATTTAACACCCGCAGGAACTTCGTGGATGCTGTCGATACATCTCTTGAGAACTTTGTAATTATCCTTGGAAGGAATGACAACGCTGACAAGATCGTCATCATCTGTCTCATACACAGGAAAACACTGAACGACTTCTTTAAGCGGACACCAGACGATATGTCCTTTCTGGCCTCTTCTTTCAAGCGCTTCCTTCTTCAGGTTCTCGCTGGCAGCCTTAAGGTATTCCTTGGCACCCATATCAAGAGCAGTAGAACCCTGGATCTCTCTCCAGTGATAAAGGATCTGTGGAACGTGTCCGATCTTATCTGTCAGCTCAGATATACGCATTATCAGATCGTAATCCTGTGCTCCGTCAAATCTCTTATCAAAGCCTCCGATACGGTCCACAAGCGCTTTTCTGATCACGCACAGATGGCATGTGTACATGATCGACATGAAAGAATCGGGTGACCAGTCGGGCTTGAACTTGGGATCGTGTCTTTTACTCCCGTCTTCGGTGAGCATATCCTCATCGGAATAAACCATATCAGTTCCGGGATGTTCATTGATATACCTGACCATCTCAAGAAGCGAATAGGGCTCAAGAAGATCGTCATCATCAACAAGTGCGATGTATTCGCCTTTGGCAATCGATAGTGCGGAGTTTGTATTCTCCGAGATCCTTCCGTTTTCTTTTCTCCAAAAGACATGGAAGTTATCGTACTTTGCCTCATACTCTTCCAAAGTGAACTTAACACTCTCAAGAGAAGAATTGTCATCGGATACGCAGACTTCAAAATTCTTATAAGTCTGAGTCATGCAGGAATCCAGGCAGGGCCTTAAGAATCTGTCCTCGATGTTGTAAACGGGAATGATGATTGAAACCAGAGGCTGATACTCAAGATCCGTGGGATGAGGCACCTCAGCTTCCCTCTTTCTTACAAGCTCGTCGTACTCAACGGGTTTGATCCCGTAGAAAAGAGTACGGGACCAGGACTCCCTTAAGCTCTTTCCCGAAAAGATCTGTCTTATGAAATACTTAAGTCTCACAAAACAGATCTTCATTACGGTTTTAAAACCTTTTTGTTTTACTTTTGAAATGAATAATCGGATCATGACAGGGGAACAAAACCTACCTTCTTACAAACCTTGGCAAGAGTCTTGTTAGCAACTCTTGATGCTCTTGCTGCGCCGTCTTTGTAAACGGACTCAAGATAAGCCTTATCCTTAATGATCCTTGAAGCCTCTTCCCTGATGGGACGGAGAGTCTCGATAACAGCCTCACCGACAGCGGGTTTGAAAACGCCGTATCCTTTTCCGTCGAATTCAGCTTCGATTTCTTCAAAGGTCTTACCGGTGATGGTGGAATAGATATTCATGAGGTTGGATACGCCGGGTTTATTAGCCTTATCGTATCTTACGCATTTTTCTGTATCGGAATCCGTTACCGCACGCTTGAACTTACGTGCAATGGTATCGGGATCGTCCATAAGAAATACACATCCCTCGGGAATGGATTTACTCATCTTCGAATCGGGTGTGGTAAGTCCGTAGATACGCGCACCGGTCTTGGCGATATAGGGCTCGGGAATCTTGAAAACATCACCGTAGATGGAATTGAACCTGGTTGCGATGTTTCTTGTAAGCTCCACATGCTGCTTCTGATCCTCACCCACAGGAACATAATCGGGACGATACAGAAGGATGTCCGAAGCCATAAGTGAAGGATATGCGAAAAGACCCGCATTGATATTGTCCTTATGTTTCTCGGACTTATCCTTGAACTGGGTCATTCTGGAAAGCTCACCGAACTGTGTATAGCACTGAAGGATCCAGCCGAGCTGAGCATGAGCGGGAACCTGGGACTGAATGAAAAGTGTATTCTTCTCGGGATCAAGTCCGCATGCAATATAAAGAGCAAGCTGCTCGAGAGTTCTTCTCCTGAGCTCAGCGGGCTCCTGTCTTACGGTAATGGTATGAAGGTCTGCCATAAAATAATAACAGTCAAACTCTTCCGTTCTGGCTCCCCAGTTCTTGATCGCTCCGAGATAATTGCCCAGGTGAAGATCTCCGCTGGGCTGGATTCCCGAAAGCATTACTTTCCTCACGGGTGCGGCATCGGAAGGAGTCTGCTGCACATTCTTTATTTCATCCATTAAAACATTTCTCCGATCATTTTATTTCCGAACCGATCTTCTGTACGAGATCTTTGTATTCATCTTCGGTCAGTTCCACACCCGCATCAAGCACGGGGGCTTTTCCGAAGTCTTCGGCACTTTGGTATTTGGGGATTATATGGTAAAGAAGATTTTCATCCACATCTTCGAAATACATATAATCTATCGCATCGGGTTTAAACACTTTCTTAACAGCCTTTGCAACCCTTATCATATCCGCATGGAAAGAGTCTCTTTCAAGTGCGGTCATCGCAAGGTATTTGGCCTTCTTCTCCTTATTGACGACGACACAGTGACCCGATGCACTCTGGTCTCTCATAAGGTAAGCTATTGAGGAATTGAATTCCTTAATGGGGAATCCGTAGCTTTCCTCATTTTCCATACGATCTGCCTTTACCTTGTCCTCCATATGCTTATGGATCTTCTGATAGGTCTTATATGCGGTCGCAAATTTCTTATCATCAGCAGGATGTGATGAACAACCTGGTCGCTGATTATATCAAGTATCTCTGCAACAGTTGCATCAAAATTCTTCCTGAACTTTCTGATGTCATAGTTTGATACAAAATAAAGCATCTGGGCATGGTGCTTCTTATGGATCTGCATATCCTCATAATGGACTTCCTCCATAAGTTTTTCTTCCGAGTAGAAATGAAAGCCGGTATAATCCCTGAGACTGTTTACAAGACCAAGGATCTCCTGATCCGTAACATTTTCTCCGCCCTTCATGCTCATCTGTTCAATGGTACGCCCTATGGAGAAAAGTTGCTTATGCTGTTCATCGATTTCAGGAATGCCGGTCTCATAGTGCTCGGACCAGTCAAACTTAATGGATGCCATATGCCCTCACCTATTTTCTGTAACCCATCTCAGCCTGATGTCTTTCTTTCTCTTCATACATCTGATTGTCGGCCGCTTTGAGAAGATCCTCGGGAACATGGATGTCTTCTCTGGGATAAAATGCCATTCCACAGCTTACGCTGATCTTGATGGGAAATGATTCTGCTTTATTGAAATTCTCAATATTGGATCTCAGATTCTTCATGTAACCGTCGATCATTCTGGGATCGTCGATCTGAGGTATTACAACAACAAATTCGTCACCGCCATATCTGGACAGGAAATTATGCCCGCTCGAAAACGACTGTCTTATTATCTCGGATACTTCCCTTAAGGCTACATCGCCCATATCATGACCAAGTTCATCATTAATGGTCTTGAATTTATCAAGGTCCATCAGGATAAGCGTCAGTCTCTCCTCCGATTCGGGGAAGACTCTTTCAACCAGATATTTATCAAGACTTCCTCTGTTATTAAGCCCCGTAAGTGCATCTATTGAAATCTCATCCTGCGATCTGTTGATATAAAGTATCAGCATGCTGATACTTGCAAGAGGCCAGATAAGACTTATACCGAACGCCTTAAGCTGGATTATCGCACCCAGGAAAGGAGCAAGTACAAATCCTGCCAGGATCAGATATTCCCTTCGGACACTGCCCAGTTTTTCTTTTCTCCTCATATACATGACCCAGAATGAAGTATAGAGAAGATATCCCATTACCAGAAATTCCAGAGGATTACTTAAGGGGCCTCTCTCGTAATGGTTTCCTTTACCAATGATGAAGATAAACTTCGTAAGCGGATTAGTCAGCATAAGTACCAGAACAAATGCGAGAGGAACAAGCGAAGTTGCGATCATCTCATTTCTGGTCTTAACTTTTCTGATCACCCTGTAATGAACGTAATCATTCCAGACGACAACCGCAGCTATCTGAAATATATAATATAGCGAGTTGTCTATGTATAGGAGCGTTGTAACCGAAGAACCGAGTCTTCCATCCAATGCCCATTGAAAGAGATCCGATAACAAAACCAGCAATAATACCAGGAATGTCCTTCGCATATAGCGAACATCCTGAGTGTTATCGAAACTCATGTAACAGGTGAAGATGAGTATTACCATAACGATAACGGCAAAAGCATCTACACCGATGTTAAACAACAAAAACGCGTCCATATAATCTCTCCCGGTTTGTAAGGATCACCACACATAAACGTTATGCCAGATCCTGTAGTACCCCCCGCCAAGCCTTTCGGCCTGAATGACTATATTGCAATCCGCAGCGCCTATAGTTTTAAGAGCACTGTTCATATAGCCGCTTAAGTGATTGCCTTTACCGTACTCACTCTCTATAGTCCTGAAAAGTGACTCCGGAACAACATTATAAAAGCGATGATCACCCTTTCCGCAAGATACCAGCTGTACCCTGCAATCATCATAATACGCCTGAAGCGTTGTAACCGCATCACTTTCCTTTAACCCGTATACCGCAAGTTGAGCGGCGGCATTGGATGAAGGCGAAGGACTTGCGGCAGAGTTACCGGGTGAGTTACTGCTGCCTTGATCTTGTTCCGGATGCTCCTCCTCATAATCAAGAGGTTTCTGAGGATCGTTGTTAATATACGGATCAAAATAAGGATCGTAGTGATCTGACTGTGCATCGCTTACCGGCTCGGAAGGAGTATCGGATTCTCCTTCGGCATCACTTACAGGTGATGAACTCTCAAGATTCCTGTACTGAGTACCAGTACAAGCAGGCAGATAAACCGATAAACTCTTCCTGACATGAGTTCCGGCATAATCCCCATCCGTCTTGTTAAAATAGTCGTACGAAGAAGGATCCGTGTCGTCCCAGGTAACATCAACATTATAATATCCGTCACCCAGTTTCACAATGTTCCAGGCGTGGTCCTCTCCCGAAGATCCTGCGCAGTAATACGTGGGAATTCCGAGGTTCTGCATAATGTACTGGAATGCCCTCGCATATCCCGCACATACGCTTCTTCCGTTTACCAGTGCACTGTACGCACTCTGATCCATAGGAGCCTGGGAATCGTAAATAACAGTCTGTAAAAGTGCATCATGCACATACTTTTCTCTCGAATAATCATCGGGATACTGTCTTGCCGCTTCCTCTATTGCGGTAGCGGCGCTTTCAAACGCAGCCCTGGCATTTTCAAGATCGTTGGCAATCGTGTAATAAGCCATGTCGATCTCAACGACTTTCCTGTCGGACGTATACTTCTCCGTATATGCCGTCTGCACATAGAACAGTTCCGGATGATCTCCGAATACGGCTTCGAATGTATACTGAACCTGATCCGTGTTTACTGTTTTGCATGGAGCAAAAGAAGCCACCAGATCGCAGGCATTGGCATATATCTGCTTATAGAGCTCCTGACATGTCGAATCAAGCATCGCATAATACGGATAGAATTCCGGATCAAATTCAAGACCCGATCCGTCGGAACCCTTATCTATGTTCTCCTCAGCAGCTTTGGCCTGGGACTCGGAAAGTTCCTGACCCGTTCCGGATACAGGCGTATAACCGTTTCTGCCCAGAACATTTTCGGGAATCATGGTGATGGTTCCGTTATACGGCGTATAAGGGATGAGTGATGATGTATCTATTCCCGAATCTGCCGCAGGGATACCTGTTTCCGCAGGCGTATGAAGTGCAGGGGAACCTGCAATAACCTCTTCCGAGGTATTGGATCCTATAAGCCCGCTGTTTCCGTCCGTGCCGTAAAGTATCTCGCTGATCCCCTTTGTAAGGTTAGGATTAAGCGCACAGAGGAGCACAAATATGGCTGCAGCGGCCAAAATGGCCAGGAGCCCGTACCCAAGCTTTTTCAAAAAGCCCATGCCCTCCTCCTTTCACTTACGGACAAAATCTTTCAACTTCGAATATATCACAAATTGTCTGTCAATTAAAGGAATATGTGCATTTCCGCACATATTCCGGCAAATAAAAAAGGGCTGTTCAGTGGAACAGCCCCTGATGGTTTTTACGTACTAATATCTGATGGTCTGACCGGGATAAATAAGGTTAAGATTCTTGATCTCATTTATACTTGCAAGTTCAACCGCAGTTATTCCGAGCTTATCGGCTATCTGGCCGAGGGTGTCACCGGGCTGAACGATGTAAGTGTTTCCGGCAGGTGTAGAGGGTGTAACTGCCAATGCTGATGCCGAAGGTGCAGGACCATCCACAAAGTAGATGAAGATAGCATAGCCTTCGATGTCAATATCAAACGTAAGCTTGTCATCCGTGGTATCAAGATCATTGAAGATAACAGCATTTCCGCTCTTATCGATCATGACCGCAAAATATGTTCTGTTTTTGACGACCATATCCGATCTTAAACCGAATGATATTCTTCCGGTCTTGCGGCTGTAATTTGCCTTATCGTAAACATGGATGTTGTAGCTTGCGATGCAAAACGCATCCTTGCCCGCAAGAGCTGCAGCTTTGGCACTTGAAGCTTCACCCTGATGAGTATATGCGAATGTACAAAGTATGCTCTCGGGAACGCCTGACTCTCCGGTTATCTGAAGCTTGGTGTTGTAAGTGATGATGGGAGGAAGTGAAGCCTCTGCCGTTTCCTCCTCTGCACCAAGGGCAAATGCAAATGTAGAGAAATGATAAACAGTAATAACAATAAAGCCACCGTCAAGCCTGTAGGGAACCTCTTCATATGATCCGTCTGCCCTGAAATGAAGAAGTTTTAAGTTTGGATAAAATAAATCTCCGGGGATAGGGAGCTGGATCGTTACCGGGATATCAAGTTCCTGAGAAAAATCGGTTCCGTCGGAAGCCTGTATTCCCATATCAAAAACAAGAGCATTCATATATTTATCGGCATCAATTGCAGGATATGAAGCAGGTGTTCCAATGTTAAGACCAAGAGTGGTTCCTGGGGACACATTAAGAGAGGCACCGACAACCCGGATTTCCGAAGCATCAATTCCGGACACACTTGAAGTGGGTGGATTTTCGGTAATATTGTTAACCCATTTATACATGTCCTCTACAATTGAAAGACTATTGACAGCGTAATTGCTGGTACGAAGTACCGTATCAAGCTGATCAAGATCTTTGATATCATTGATGATATCGCCTACATTACTTTCGGTAACTTCATAGGCCAGATCACTGAGAATAACCTGTCCCTCGGCAACTGTATCGGAGACAGTATATACGGGGGGATTGAACTGAATATGAACTGGGGGCATATTCAGTAATATCAGCAGGGATAGCCCTAACCACAAAAGTGTATTCATTATTAGATAAATCCGCAATATCGTAAGAATAATTGGTCTCATCGACATTGCTACCCCAGCCGTATCCGTAAGACCAGGAATCATACAATGTATATCCTTCAGATCCGTTAGTGATCAGCTTGGTCACATAAATACACGAACCTGGTACGCTGTCCCAGGTAGCATATGCAAATGTGGCGCCTGAGGTATAACCTTCCTCTCCGGTGTGATCTACCCATCTGGGATTGGAGGGTGCAGGTAATGCATTTGAAGGCAGCGTGTACTCATATGAAGCACTTTCAGGTGAATGTACCCCACACTCTTCCAAATATCCGTATTCGCCTTCCTGATAAGCTACAGCCATGAGTGTATATGATCCGCTGGAATCAAAAGCCAAAGGATATCTGCCATAAATATACCCGTTGCTGACATATGCTTCTTCATAATACGGAGCACCGGAAATATACGAGAAAGGAACATTTCCACACCCGCTGTGTTCATTATGATCCATATAAATTTTTATTTGAATTTGATCGTAATCCGAAGCATCAGCAGGTATTTTCCACCTGAACTCTGCAGTTTTATAATCCGTCCATTCAGGCGCCTCCCATGATACCGCAGCAGCCTGTACCGGCGCCTCTTTAATTCCGATAAGTGCAATCACTCCAAGAATCGCACCGACAAGGAATTTCATAAATGATTTCATCTGTCAATACCCTCCTCTTTAGGATTTATAACGTTGCTTATAAGCAACAATTTAAATGTACCACCCCCGTTTTTCACCGTCAAGACTGTCATTCATTGCAATCGGACATATATGTTTTTATGATTGAAAATAAGGATTCCGGATGATAAAATTTTATCCGGTGATTAATCAAACAGGAGGATACGTATGGAAACAGTTAAGGCCATTAAAGAACGTCGAAGCGTACGTAAATTCGATTCTCGTGAAGTTTCCAAAGAGCTTATCGAATCCGTCATCGACACCGCGCGTTTTGCACCCAGCTGGAAGAACACTCAGGTTACACGTTATTATGTTCTTACAGGAGAAGCTAAGGATAAGTTAGCCGATTGTACCAATATCTGGGCTAAGAACGGAGATATAATGAGAGGCGCTCCGATGGTAGTTGCTCTCAGTGTTGTCGATAAGAGAAGCGGATACGAAAGAGACGGTTCCCCTTCCACTCCGTTAGGATCCGGATGGCAGATGTTTGATTCAGGTATTGCATGTCAGACATTTTGTCTCGCAGCATTTGATGCAGGACTGTCCACCGTTATCATGGGACTCTATGATGATAACGCTGCTGAAGTCATTGGTGTTCCCGAAGGTCAGATTCTTACCGCTCTCATTGCCGTAGGATATGCAGCTGAAGAACCCTCCGCTCCAAACCGTAAAGAACTTTCCAATCTGGTCACCTATAAGAGCTGATCTTTTTAAGGACTGAAATTTATTTCAGTCCTTTTTTTAAGGAGGAATTATGAGACATTTGATGAGTCCTTTGGACTTCACAACCGAAGAGCTTGACCGGCTCTTCGACCTCGCCGCAGCAATCGAGGCAGATCCCGAAAAATATGCCCATGTCTGTGACGGAAAAATTCTTGCCACGGCTTTCTATGAGCCCAGCACAAGAACAAGATTATCATTCGAAGCTGCCATGCTCAGGCTCGGCGGCAAAGTAATAG